>DASVPC010000239.1:0-8387 GCA_036383055.1 Rhizobium sp.
ACGACTTCCCCGATGCCTTCGATATTGTTGAGGTCGTTCCAGGCATCACCCGCAAGCGGCGCCGCTTCCTTCATCCCAACCTCGAAGGCTGCGTAAGTGTTGTAGGAGCGTGCCAAAAGCTTGGCTGTCGTTTCGCCGACATGGCGGATGCCGAGCGCAAAGATGAAGCGATGGAGCGCAATGCTGCGCCGCTCGTTGATCGCCGTATAAAGCTTGCCGACGCTGATCTTGCCGAAGCCGTCGATATTCTCCAGCTTGGTCAGCGACGACTGCTGGCGCCTTTCCAGGGTGAAAATATCGGGCGCGGTTCGAACCTGCAGCGCCGGATCCTCGCTTTCGAAAAAGAAATCGATCTGCTTCGAGCCAAGACCCTCGATGTCATAGGCATTGCGCGAGACGAAATGCTTTAGATGCTCCGTCGCCTGCGCCCGGCAGATGAAGCCGCCGGTGCAGCGCGTCACCGCATCGACCTTGCCGGTCTTCTCGTTGATATCGCGCACCGCATGGCTGCCGCAGACCGGGCATGTCCTAGGGAATTCGTAGGCGACGCTCGACGCCTCCCGCTTCTCCAGCACGACGTCGACGATCTGCGGAATGACATCGCCGGCGCGCTGCACGATCACCATATCGCCGACGCGGATATCGCGGCCATCGCGGATCGGCTCGCCCTTATTGCCGATGCCCTTGATGTAGTCGGCATTGTGCAGCGTCGCATTGGTCACCACGACGCCGCCAACGGTAATAGGCTCCAGCCGCGCAACCGGCGTCAGCGCGCCCGTACGGCCGACCTGAATATCGATGTCGAGCAACCGGGTGAGCGCCTGCTCGGCCGGGAACTTGTGTGCCGTCGCCCAGCGCGGCGAGCGCGAGCGGAAACCGAGGCGCGCCTGCAACTCCAGACTATCAACCTTGTAGACGACACCGTCGATATCATAATCGAGATCCGGACGCTGAAGGCCGATCTCGTCATAATGCGCGAGAATGTCCGCGACCGAATTCAGCCGCTTCATCAGCGGATTGACCGGGAAACCCCATTCCCCGAATGTCTGCACCATGCCGAACTGCGTGTCGGCAGGCATGTCGGACATCTCCCCCCAGGCATAGGCGAAGAATTTCAGCTTGCGGCTGGCCGTGACCTTGGCGTCGAGCTGACGCAGCGAGCCGGCCGCCGTGTTGCGCGGATTGACATAGGTCTGCTTGCCCTCCGCTTCCATCTGCGCGTTCAGCGCCAGGAAATCGCTTTTGGCCATATAGACTTCGCCGCGTATCTCGACGACTGCGGGTGCGCCGGCCGGCAGCGTCTGCGGGATCTCCTTGATGGTGCGGATATTGGCGGTGACGTTTTCCCCGGTCGTGCCGTCGCCGCGTGTCGCCGCACTCACCATCCGGCCATTCTCGTAGCGGATCGACATGGAGAGCCCGTCGATCTTCGGCTCGGCGGTGAAGGCGATGGACTGGTCGGGCAAACGGCCGAGGAAGCGATAGACGCCAGCGACGAAATCCTGCACGTCCTCCTGCGAGAAGGTATTGTCGAGTGACAGCATCGGCCGTGCGTGCACAACAGGCATGAAGGTTTCGGATGGCGCAGCACCGACCCGCCGCGATGGGCTGTCGGCGCGAATGAGTGCCGGGAAGCGCGCTTCGATGGCATCGTTGCGCCGCTTCAGCGCATCATATTCAGCGTCTGAGATCTCCGGCGCGTCATTAGCGTGATAAAGCGCGTCATTACGCGCGATCTCGGCGGCCAGATAGGCAAGCGCAGCGGCTGCCTCTTCTTCGGTCAAATCTTCGACGGGCTTCTGTTCGCTGCTCATGGATTCGCACTCCCGGATTTCCGAGATGTTTTAGTGAAAATTTGCAGAATGGGAAGTGCGTAGGGTGAGGCTTGACGCTCTCAGCCGTTGCCCGCCAGCAGCCGCTTGGCCGCCGCCCTCGCCTCTTCGGTAATCGACGCGCCGGCAAGCATGCGGGCGATTTCCTCGGTGCGATCGGTGGGCGCCATGGTGGCGACGCGGGTGGAAATCTTCTCGGAACCGTCGGCAACCGGCCCCTTGGAGATCAGGAGATGCGTGGCAGCGCGTGCCGCGACTTGCGGTGCATGGGTAACGGAAAGTACCTGCACGCGATCCGACAGACGCTTGAGCCTCTGGCCAATCGCGTCAGCCACCGCACCACCCACACCTGTGTCGATTTCATCGAAGACCAGGGTCGGCGCCGAACCGCGATCGGCCAGCGCCACCTTCAGCGCCAGCAGGAAGCGGGAGAGCTCGCCGCCGGACGCAACTTTCGTGATCGGTCCAGGCCGCGTGCCCGGATTGGTCTGTACATGAAATTCGATGACATCGATGCCCTCGGCTGTGGCTCCCTCGGCATCCGTGGTGATTTCCACCATGAAGCGCGCCCGTTCCAGCTTCAACGCCGGAAGTTCCGCCATGACGGCGGCGGCAAGCGATTCGCCGGCATGATGACGCTTGTCGGAGAGGCTGTGTGCGGCGGCATCATAGGCAGCCTTGGCAACGGCCAGTTCGGCATCCAGTCGCGCCAGCCGCTCTTCTCCGGCGTCGAGATCGGCAAGATCGGCAATCATCTTCACGGCGAGCGCCGGCAGCTCAGTCACCGGCACCGAATATTTGCGCGAGGCGGCACGCAGCGCGAACAAGCGCTCCTCGACCCGCTCCAGTTCACGCGGATCGTATTCGGTCTTGCGCAGCGCTGCCTCCACTTCCATCTGGGCGTTGGAGAGCTGGTCCAGCGCCGCATCGAGCAGGGCTACCGTATCTTCGAGCAGGCCCGGCGCCTCATGGCTCTTGCGCTCCAGCCGGCGCACCAACGAGGCGATATGGGGTACCGGAGAAGCGTTGCCATTCAGGAATTCGGAAGCCTCGGCGATATCGCCGGCAATGCGCTCGGCTTTCATCATGCGCGAGCGCTTCTCGGCCAACTCGTCCTCTTCGCCATCCTGCGGCGAAAGCTTCTCCAACTCCTCGACGGCGGCGCGGATATAATCGGCTTCGCGTGCGGCATTCTCCACCTGCTCGCGCTGCTTCCTGAGTGTCCGCTCGGTGTCGCGCCAGACCTTGTAGAGCCGGCCGACACCCTGCACGTCCTCGGCGAGGCCGGCAAAAGCGTCGAGCAGCATGCGATGCGCGTCGGTATCGACCAGGGCGCGGTCGTCATGCTGTCCATGAATTTCGACGAGAAGCTGCCCTGCCTGGCGCATCAGCTGAACGCTGAGCGGCTGGTCGTTGACGAAAGCCTTGGTGCGGCCGTCGGCGGATTGAGTGCGGCGGAAAATCAGGTCGCCGTCGTCATCGATGCCGTTTTCACGCAGGAGCTTGCGAGCGGCATGCTGCACGCCGACATCGAACACGGCCGTCACCTGGCCGCGATCCTCGCCGTGGCGCACGAGATCGCCGTCGCCACGCCCGCCAAGGGCCAGCGACAGACTGTCAAGCAGGATGGATTTGCCCGCGCCCGTCTCGCCGGTCAGCACCGACAGTCCGGTCTCGAAGGCAAGATCCAGCCGCTCGATCAAGACGATATCGCGGATCGAAAGCTGGATCAGCATACGCGCTCAATCTCACGTCCCAAGAAGAAGTTTCTTGCCCGCTTTCGAAATCCAGGAGCCTTCGTTTTCATTCGGCGAAAGGCCGCCAGTCTTCAGAAGCTTGAAGGAATCGGCATACCAACGGCTATCCGGATAGTTGTGGCCGAGAACGGCGGCTGCCGTCTGTGCTTCCTGAACGATGCCCATGGCATAATAGGCTTCGACCAGACGCGCCAGAGCCTCTTCGATCTGATTCGTCGTCGGGTATTGCTCGATGACAATACGGAAGCGGGAGATGGCCGCAAGGTAATCCTTGCGCTCGAGATAGTAGCGGCCGATCTGCATTTCCTTGCCGGCGAGCTGGTCGCGGGCAAAACGGATCTTGGCCTGCGCATCGCTGACATATTGCGAGTTCGGATAGTTGGTGACGACCTTGGTCATCGCCTCAATCGTCTGCTGCGCCGCGCGCTGGTCCTGCGTTACGCTGACGATCTGCTTGGCATAGGACGAACCGACGAGATACTGCACATAATCAGCATCTTCTGAGCCGGGATATTGCTTGATATAGCTATTGCCGGACTGCACGGCATCATCGTAACGGCCGGTGCGATACTTGACGAAGGTGCTCATCACCAGCGCCTTGCGCGCCCATTCGGAGAACGGCTGCTGCTGGTTGATGGCGTCGAACTTGCGTCCGGCTTCCGCCATGTTGCCGGCCTTGATGTTGGCAAGACCCTGATTATAGAGGGTTTCCGGCGGATCGGTCTCGACACCGAGCTTGGTGATGTCGATATCTTTTTTGGTTTCACAACCCGTTACCACCGCACCGGTACCGGCCAGGAGAAGCGATACGAGCAAAGCTCGTGCTGTAATCTTCATGCTTTCAGACCCTGAAAAACCCATTGGATGACTGTCCCACTAGCCGTTGTTGCGGAAACGGCGTTCTCTCGCTGGCGTTTCTAGCCGCAAAAGCACCATCAGGGCAACGCAATGATGAAGCATTAACGCATTTTTGTGGCAAAGCCCGCCGAATGGCAGGCTTTAACCGCTGTTTTGACAAGAGATTTCTTTCCGGGGCGCCCGACTGCGAGAAAGTGCTCGACCTCTAGGCGCAACCCACGAATCTCCTGTCAAAAAAAGAGCCGCCCCCTTACGGGAGCGGCGACTTTACTTACCTAGATCTCTGGAGGTCACGCCGACCAGGGAGCGAATTCGGCAGCATTCACCGTGACGAAATCGCGGCTGTGTGCGCGCTGGCGCGGTGCCGAGGTTTCGACGACGTCATAGGCAGACGGATCGCTCAGCAGCGCCTTCAGCGCGTTTGCATTCATGCGGTGACCACCGCGATAAGAACGGTAGCAGCCGATGAATTGCGTGCCGGCCAGCGCCAGATCGCCAACGGCATCCAGCGTCTTGTGGCGAACGAACTCGTCCTTGGCATAACGAAGGCCTTCGACATTGATCACCGTGTTATCGTCGGAAATGACGACGGAATTTTCCAGCGAAGAGCCGAGCGCATGACCGGAAGCCCAGAGCCGCTCGACATCCCGCATAAAGCCGAAGGTGCGGGCGCGCGACAGTTCCTTCTTGAAGGTCTCGGCGGTCATGTCACCTTCCCACTTCTGGCGGCCGATCAGCGGGCAATCGAAGTCGATTTCGACTTCGAAGCGCGTGCCGTCATAGGGGCGGAACTCGCACCAGGAGCCACCGGCTTCGATACGAACCGGCTTGGTGACGCGAATGTAGCGGCGCTTGACGCCGAGCGAAACGATGCCGACCTGCTCGATGGCTTCGATGAAGGGATAGGAGCTGCCGTCCATGATCGGCATTTCCGCGCCGGTAACTTCGACGATGACATTGTCCAGCCCGATCGCGTAGATCGCCGCCATGACATGCTCGACCGTCGCGACCGAGCGCGCCGGAGAGAAGCCGAGAACCGTGCAAAGATCGGTATTGCCAACCTGCGAGGACACCGCGCGCAGTTCCGTCACGTCGCCATTGTCATGCATACGCTGAAAAATGACACCTGCGCCAGCTTCAGCCGGGTAGAACGTGATCGACACGTTGGCGCCGGAATGAACGCCGATACCCGAAAGTGTCACAGGGTTTGCAATGGTGGTCTGAAAACCCAGCAATCCGATTGCCATATAAAATCTGCCTTCGTCTGTCTGTACCAAGCCGGGGCGGTCATCTTTGGACCCCTGCCTCATTGCCGGTTCAGTCTGATACCTAGTCTGCGGAAACCACATGCAATTAATGTCGGATGCGATTCCGCAGGCTCGCTTGCCCCTTACATACGCGCGGGGGGATCGCATTCCAAATCACTGTTTCTTTCGCTTTGTTACGAAAGCAGATGATTGAATTTGCTAGGTAATTTTAAGATTAAAGACAGGCCTCAAAAAACGAAATCCGGGGCTCGTGAGCCCCGGATTCATCAAACATGGTTAGCATCCTATTAAAAGGATGTCTTGGACCGGATCAGTTCGACTGCCGGCGCAGGAAGGCCGGGATTTCGAGCTGGTCGTCTTCCTGGTTCGTCATGCGAGCCTGCGGCACCTGACGGCCCTGATCATCGAGCTGGCCACGACGCGGCGCGTAGAGGCTGGCCTCCGGCGACGGTGCACGGCGCTGCTGCGGGGCAGCACTCGGAGCCGCAGCGGTCATGTCGTTGAAAGCCGGGTCCTCGTCGCGGCGGCCGAGCGAATTGGTGATTCGCTTCAGCAGACCCATCGGACCACGCTCCTCGGCGGCCTGTGCGGCAACCGGCTGAGCGCGATGTTCCATCTCGGCCTTAACGACCGGAGGAAAATCCTCAACCTTCGGCATGCGGACCTGCTCGACAGCCTGCCGAACGATCGGCTGCTGCATCACAGGCTGCTGGTAAGCCGCCGGCTGCGGCTGAACCGGAGCCTGACGTACCGGCTGAGCCTCGGGCGCAGCAGCGAAGATGCGGCTCTGCGGACGGAAGCTTTCCTCCTGAACGACAGGCTGCTGCTGCATGACCGTCTGCGGAGCGGGAACCTGGCGAGCTCCCATCTGGATTTCCAACTCGCGTTCCATGTCGGCTTCCGCCATGCGAATGGTCTGTGCGATCGGGTCGACGGCTCTCGGAGCCGGTGCAACAGGGGCCGGGTTGACCTGAGCCTGTGCGGTATGGGCCTGCGCGACATGGGCAGGCTGGGCTGCGGCCGCTGCCGGAGCGGCGGCCGCGGAAGGACGGATAGCCGGCTTTGCGACCGGGCGGAATTCCATATTCCGTTCGGCAGCTTCGTTCATCGCACGATCGATACCGGTCGCAACGACGGAAACGCGGATAATGCCTTCCAGCGATTCGTCGAAGGTGGCACCGAGGATGATGTTGGCGTCCGGATCGACTTCCTCGCGGATGCGGGTCGCGGCTTCGTCGACTTCGAACAGCGTGAGGTCACGGCCGCCGGTGATCGAGATCAGCAGGCCCTGGGCGCCCTTCATCGAGGTTTCGTCGAGCAGCGGGTTCGCGATAGCCGCTTCCGCAGCCTGCATCGCACGACCCTGGCCGGAAGCCTCGCCGGTGCCCATCATTGCGCGGCCCATTTCGCGCATGACCGAACGGACGTCGGCGAAGTCGAGGTTGATGAGACCTTCCTTCACCATCAGGTCGGTGATGCAGGCAACACCCGAATAGAGAACCTGGTCGGCCATCGAGAACGCGTCGGCGAAAGTCGTCTTGTCGTTGGCGATACGGAACAGGTTCTGGTTCGGAATGACGATCAGCGTGTCGACCGACTTCTGCAGTTCCTGGATGCCCATTTCGGCAAGCCGCATGCGGCGGCCGCCTTCGAAGTGGAACGGCTTGGTGACGACGCCGACGGTCAGGATGCCCTTGTTGCGGGCTGCCTGTGCAACGACCGGCGCAGCACCCGTACCCGTGCCGCCGCCCATGCCAGCGGTGACGAAGCACATGTGCGTGCCGTTCAGATGATCGATGATTTCGTCGATGCATTCTTCAGCGGCGGCGCGGCCGACTTCCGGCTGCGAACCAGCACCGAGGCCTTCGGTGACGTTGACGCCGAGCTGGATGATCCGCTCCGCCTTCGTCATCGTCAAAGCCTGTGCATCCGTATTGGCGACGACGAAATCGACGCCCTGCAAGCCTGCCGTGATCATGTTGTTGACGGCATTGCCGCCACCACCACCAACACCGAACACGGTGATCCGCGGCTTCAGCTCGGTGATATCTGGCTTATGCAGCTTGATAGTCATTGTACCCGTTCCTTCTCTTTATGGCCGCATCGCCACGCCGGCCAATTCACTATATTTCATTCGCCTGACCCCTGCCCGGAAAGCGCTTGTCGCGATCCGGGATCAGGCACTCAGAAACTCTCCTTCAGCCATTGGCCAACGCGGCCGATGCGGCTGTTGTTACCTCCAAGCGACGAGAGCAGACCGCTGCCCGCCGCGTGTGTCTCCATGTCCGCGACCTGCGGATAGATCATCAGTCCGACCGCCGTCGAAAATGCCGGTCCCTTGGCCGCCGTCGGCAGGCCGGAGACGCCCATCGGGCGGCCGATGCGGACGTTGCGGGCGAGAATGCGCCGCGCCACGTCCGGAAGACCGGTCAACTGGCTGGCGCCGCCCGTCAGCACGACGCGCTTGCCGACGATCGGGCTGAAGCCCGAACGCTGGATACGGTCGCGGATCAGCTCCAGCGTCTCTTCGATGCGGGCTCTGACGATGCGCGACACCAGCGCCTTCGGCACCTGTGTCGGCTGGTCGCGTTCATCCTCGCCGATCGGCGGGATGGAAATCAGTTCGCGCTCTTCCGAGGAATTGGCGAGCGCCGAGGCATGCACCACCTTCA
>DASVPC010000240.1:0-14089 GCA_036383055.1 Rhizobium sp.
AACTCGGACGCCGCGCAGTCGAGCGCCTTGGCGATCCGTACCGCGGCTGGACCGGAAAGCCCGGAGCCCAGTTGCCTCTCGTCGAAATAAGTGAGGATAGACGGTCTTGTCGCAGACTTCGGTCAAGAAGCTCAACCAAACCGTGACGTCGTAGCGGTAGGCGCGAATAGAGTGACGGGAGCGAACTCCGTTGAGTGCCAGGTCGAGAAAGAAACGATCAACGTCGGCGTAGTACAGTTCACCGTCGCATAAAATAAGCGGCACATAGGCATCGATGCCATCGGCGTCCCGCCGCTCTTCGAGCCTGATCTTTGATGAGGCGTCAAAATCATCCACAGCTTGTCCACCTTCCCACAGACCCCCACCCGGGAGCCCGCGTCTACGGGAAGTGCTAGAGCCGCCGGCTCTCTCTAGGCCGGCCTCCGCCACCTATTTGGGAGCTCTGCGTCTGGCCTGGAAAGCAAGTTCCCTCAGCATGCGCATAGACGTAGCCAAGGTCGCTAGAGTCGGTGCAGACTGTCAAGATAAAGCCCGCAGTTCCTCGATCTGGACTTCGAGTTTGTAGGTCATCATCGTCTCCTTTACGTTTGTGAAAGGTGACCAGCCGGCCGGAGAAGGGGATGCGGGGTCAAGGATCGCGCGAGCGACCGGCAGAGCCGGGGAGTGGGGAGCCGATTTACGCAGGCTGCCCATCGGGCGGTTGGAGTAAATTGGGGGAACCGCTCATCCTTGGGGCCGACATGCCTGCTTGGTACGGTCGCTCATTCTGAGCAGCCTCCCCGCTCACTATATGCCACCAAAAAAGCCGGACCCGGGTCGATGCCGGGTCCGGCTTTGATTTTCGGAAGAGGAGGAGGCCCCACCGGTGGCGGAGCCTCGTGATGTCAATCAGTCCCGGTTCGGGCGGGACCAGATGAGCTGGAGGCCTTCCTCACCTTCCACCTCGGCGAGCGTTGCGTAGATCGGGGCCGGGAAGCTCGGATCGTCGAGCTTGACCGAGAGGTAGTCGCGGCCCTGTTCGGAGGTCTTCTGCCAGGCCGCGCCGAGCTCAACGCTCCCGGCGTAAACGCGGAACTGCGGGCCCTTGTCGGAGGGGTTCTCGACCCGGGCGATGCGTGCCTTGACGTTGAGTGCGAGTGTGCGGATGGAGCCGGTGAAGCCGTTTTCGGTGGAGGTGAAGGTGCCGATGGTTGCCATTGTCATATTCCTTTTCTTTGTTTCGGGCCGCGCCCATCGCGGCCTCGATGGCAGTCGCAAAGACCGGTGACGATCGGACCGCACCTGATAAGGCCGCAATGAAATGGAGGGCGACAAGTCGCAGATTTGTTAGTGGGAGAGGAGGAGGGCGCAGTCCTCCGGGGTAAGAAATCTGAGCCTTGTCGTTGCGGGAAGACGATCGAGGCGTAGCCGGTCTCCGGTCAGACATGCCTCATCGAGCCCGCAGATGGGTTGCCGGAAACTCTGACGTGAAGGAATATGGCAATGGCGTTCCGCCGCTTTTGCCCTTGGGACGAATGGCATCTCGCGCCATCCCAAACCTGTGCCGTCATCGCTGCATGCTTCGATTGGTGGAGAGCGCACCTTGCGAACATTGTCCGCTTGCCCGCTACGCTTTGTACGATATCGTTTCGTTCGGGAATCGCAGCCTGGAGGAACAATGCGCGAGCAGACCAAGCCGTTCGTCGTTGAGCGCAAACTATCCCGGAAACGAAGGTCCAACGCTGCAAAACCTTCGATCTGGGGAAGGCTGGATGCTGACATCGCACAAGATCTCCAGGAACAGCAGGAGAGGGACCACCGTGATGCGGATCACGCGGCCGCCGCCAGTGGTAACGACCGCGTTTGAGCGTCAGGCCGCAGCTTTCATCTCCGCCTCCGGCTGCAAGGAATGCAAGAAGCTCACCGCGCGCTGCGCATGAGCTGCCGCCTGGAAGATCGCCCGCTTGTCGTTGGCCAGCACCGATAGCCACGACTGGAGATAGGACGCATGATCCGGCCGCGGCTCGAGCTCCGGTGCAATGCCGAGATCGGCGCAAAGGAAGCAACTGCCGAGCTCGGCAATGAGCTCTTCGCGCGCTCGTTGCGTGCGATCCTTGGCATAGCGGGATAGATCGCGTCCGACGCGCTGTTCCGCCGCAGTCCAGTGCGTGGCCTCGTGGCTGAGGACGGCCGCGTATCCCGCAGCATCGCGAAACGCCTCGAAGGGCGGCATCTGGATATAATCCATGACCGGTGAATAGTAAGCCTGATTGCCGCCATGCCGGATCACCGCCCCGGTATTTCGGTAGAAGCGATCGGCGCTTTCAATTCGCTCGACGGGATCCAGCACCTTGGTCGGCGCGGCATAGTAGCTGTCGGGCAAACCCTCGATCTGCTCGATATTGAACACCGAATACGCTTTCAGAAACGGGATTTCACGATCAACATCATTGCCGTTTCCATCGGCCACCGACTTGGTGAAGCGGCTGGCGAAGACGACCGTCGAGCCCGTTTCACCCTTCCGCACGGAGCCACCCAGCTCGAGCGCCTGTTTGAATGTCATCCACATCGAGGAGGAAAAACCCCGTGACATCTGCTCCGACCAGAGGAGCAGCACGTTCATGCCGGAATAAGGAAGGCCGTTGTGGCGCAGCGGACGGGTGATCCGACTATGCGTGTTGTCGGCACTCCATGGCTTTATCCAGGGACGCACGCCCGATTCCAGATCCTCGACGATCCGATCCGTGATCCGCGTGTAGATGTCGACACGCTCAGATTCAGCTTTTTTTGTCATGAATTCTGTTCCTTTTCTCAGGACCGCGCCTTTCGCGGCCCGTCACGGAGGTCCGAAGTCAGGGGCCGATAGTGCGGCCATGCACCGGAACGGCCGCAACAGCGTGAAGGACGGCGAAGCCGTTGCATGGGCGCCCGGCTCCTGCAGGACCCCGAGCAGGACGGACCGCGATAGGCATGTCTTCAGCCTTCATTTTCGACATGGAAAAGGCCGGTGCCTCCAGGCCCCAGCCTCTGGTGAAGAGAAAGAGGTCGGGGCGTTGCCCCGCCGATGGTGTTATCCGAAAGCGGCCATCTGCGTTTCAGCGGCCTTGCGGTCGAGCAATGCACCCGGATTTTCGACCGGGCGGTCGAAGGGCTTCCATGTCTCGCCGATAACCTGTTCATAGGCGGACACCGCACCCTCGGCTGCCATGCGTAGCGCGTGAGACTGGACACCCATATCGGCCGCGAACTCTCGCTTGCGCTGGGCGGCGCTGTCATAGCCGACCGGACCGTCGAGATCCTCATCGCGGGCGTCATTGGACGCCTTGGCCGTTGCGTCACGGGCCTCCGTGACGGCGCGGGAGTAAAACTGTCCGGCGCCATGCGCGGATCCGACGAAGGCTCCGACGATGCGCTGGAGGTGTATCTGCATCGCTTTTTCGCCTAGACCTTCGGAGAGGCTTTCGGCGGTCTCGACGATCAGCCGCTCGTGGAGGCTGCGGATGCCATCGCTGTCGACGACCGCCGTACCAAAGCTTTCGGCGATCTTGGATGCCTGAGTGGCATCGGGGCAGGAGAGGCGGACCATTTCGAGGGTGGTGGCGCGGCGAGATTGCGACGAACGGGCGTTGGAGCGGTTGAGGGTAGAGGGCTTGGCCATGTCTGTTTCTTCCTTTGCTGCCGAAGCGGTTCCGGCCTGTGCCGGTCTGCCCTTCGATGCGGACGACCAGAACCGGCAAGGGACGGGCGGCTTCACAGGTCCGATCCGGATGAGCCAGCAGGGCAGGCTTGCGGACCAGCAGGTCGTGACCTGAGCAGACCGCGAGCCTGCCCTCGCGCAGAGAGGCTGGATCGGCCGCCCCGCGGCGCGTCAGCGGCCTTGAAACGACCGGCCGCCGGTTCAGACCGCAACGAACAAGAAGGGCAGCCCGGAACGGGGCCGATATCAGGTGCAAGCTGTCAGGGGGAAGACATGGTCAAGCCCGTCCCCTGGTAAACCCCGAGACTTTACGGTGACCAGAAGCCGCTCAGCAAAGAGCTTGTTTGAGGTCTATCTATCCCGCGCGAGGCTGAAGCGGCGCATTCCCGCAACGCTCAAGCTTGTCGATGATCTGCTCTTGCGCCGCTAGCCTCGATAAGAGCGTGTCGAGTTCCTACCACCGTTCGAAGGCCAGGCTGTCGGCAATATCCTGATGATTGCGACGGGGACCGGATCGGTAACGCGCCCGGCTCCGGACCTTCGCCGTTATCGCCTGCCGTCCAGCCCGCGCCGTAATCTGCCGGGTGAGACAATCGAGATGCCGCTGCATCTCGCGCCGCGCGCCGATTGCCTTCGCCAGAGGTTTTGAAGCGAGGGCGTCGATCATGGCCCATTCACTCGGCTTGGCCAGCCGATGAAGGAGGATGGCCCATGATACTCAACATGACGGGACGGATCGATGACGAAACCAAACCGGCCGCGACCGGCATACTCGTCGCTCGGCACCAGAAAGCGGCACTCATCGCCAGATCGTCCGTCGCCGCCGGCGGCCGCCACGACCTCCGTCATACCTGCGTGTTGATCTGAGAGGATCGCGGAGGTGACGACGAAGTCGGCCGCATGGCGCTCATCGAACGCCCGGCGATCCTTGCCCCAGCTTTCGCCCTCGGCCAGCGCGCAGCCGTGGATAACCTCCCAGGCCTCGGGCCAGGTGTTGCGGACGGTTTTTTCAGCTAAGGAGCGCTCGTACGCGGTGAACATGTCCGGAAAGCTGATCGCCACGATCGCCCATTCACAATCTTCCTCATACCAGGGCGTCTCCTTCCGCAGAAGGGGATAAACCTTGGCATTGCGATCCGCCGACAGATGGAAACCGCCATGCCCTGACGTCATGTGGGCGACAACGCCCTCGGCATAGATGACCGCCATCTGCGAGCCGCCCCACGGAGTACTCGCCGACATGCGGGTCTGCACGCGGTTCAGCTTGGCCAGATCGCGTTTGTGCGTCACGGTCTCGGCGACACGTGCTTGGAATTCGGCTTCGTCAGCCACCCGGCCGTCATGCCCGATGAAGTCGGCGCGCGTCAGATCTGCGAGCGGTCGACGAACAGCGACGGCGCTCGCGAGGAATGCGAAGCCGCTGGGCGATGTGACCATGGCAAGGACCAGGTCATCGATGCGGGCGACCGGCAAGCCGTCCGCACTGGTGGCAAACTCCACCCCCGAAAGATCGGGGGTGGGTGCTGTTATCTCTGAGTGGAGGAGAGCGGTCATGCCGCCGCCCTCTGATCGCCGTCTTCATGATGCTCATCGAGGCCCGGCATATCCGCAGCCTGCGGTTCGCCTTTGACGGCATCATCCGCATCATGATCCGCCTGATCGTCAAATGGATCATCGAGATCGGCCTCACCGTCATCCCGCTGCCGCGCGCCGGTGGCGTCCGTGGCAGCGTCTGCCCGGATCCATTCGAGCAGTTCGTCAGCCGGCGGCGCGAAGCGGCCCGACGGATGAACGAAGTGTTCGTTTGCGAAATGCTCGACGAGTGCTGCACGGGTATCGCGAACCTTTTGCCGCGGCTGGACCGCTGCCTCGGCGCAAGACACCTCCAGAGCCTGGCGCGACAGGCACAAGAGGAAGTCCTCTGAGCCCATGTTTGGCAGGAATTCGTCGGCGCCGATCGCATCGCCGGCGATGCGCGAGATCATCCCACTGTTGGACATGCCCCGCCGGCAAGAGAGAACGTCGATCAGCACGGAGCGCACCGCAACCCGAAGCGTATCCTGATCGAAGGCGAGCTTGCCATGCTCGTCAAACAAGCTCACGACATGGCGCGAAAAGCGTTTCCCGCCGTAGAAGGTCCCATCCGCGCCGGAGTCGACACGAACATTCTGCCCGGCGAAGGCCAGCACCAGCAGCGCCATCAGCATGTCGTCCTCGATCGGCGCGCGGCCGAGCGCGTCATGCAGCGCATCGGTGCGGAAGTCACCAATCATGTCATGGCCCTTCTGCGTGACATCGGGCCGAACTTTCTGGGCGGTGATCGCATCGCGATCGTCATCGCCAACGGCTTCCTTCGGCGTCGCTGCCTCGGGCATGCGGTAATGGACCGTCTGGACCTTACCATCGCGATCGAGATAGAGCGCCGCGTGGTCGGACTTGGACGGCTTGCCGTAAACCTGGTTGGCCTTCTTCGGCAGTTCCGGTTGGCCCCAGCTGTTGGTCTCAACGATCGCGCCACGTTTCGGCAGGTTGCTCGTCATCCATTCGTGCTGGGCACCCATGAAGCCCTCGACATTGGTGGTGTAGCGACCATCCTGGTCAGCCGGTGCAAAGAGATCCTCCACCCACTCGATGCCATACGCCTGAGCCAGATCGTCGCCAAAGCTTGCATCCTTGGCGTACATGCGCTTCGTGGTCAGGGCATTGGCGATCTGCCACCAAGGCGCAGTGTCCCCCTTCTTCGGTTTATGCGCCTTCCAGACTTCCTTCTGGTCGACCTGGCCGGCGGCCGCAATCACACGCAGCTGCTGCTCGTTTGGCATGTCGCCCAGGGCCATCTGTTCGAGCATAGCTGGAAGCACGTTAGCGAGCAGGCGCAGCTTGCGAATCTGGCGGACGGGAAGGGCCAGCGCGACCGCAATCGCTTCCTCGGTCCAGCCGAGAGCCACGAGACGTTCGATGCCGCGCCACTGATCGACAGGATTGAGCGGTTCGCGGACGCTGTTTTCGACCATCGAGCGCATCGCGCCGTTGTCGTTGGCAGCGTCGGCCACGAGGATTTCGATCTCTTCCAGGCCAGCAGCGATGGCGAGGCGCACCCGACGATGGCCGGCGTCAATGATATAGCCGTTTCCGCCATCCACTTCCGGCGCGACCACAGGCGGCTGGACGATTCCGACGGCCTTGATCGTGGCCAGCATCAGCGCATCGGCCTGCGGCGACGACTTGGACTGGCGCATCCGGTCGGGATTTTCTTTCAGCGCGCGCGGGTCAACCTTCATGATCTGCATGGGATTTATCCTTTCGGGAGGGTTCCGGACCAGCACCTTGCCAGCCCTTCCTGCCTTCATTTTTCTCGAAGACATCTCCCGGACCGCAGGACGAGATGAACAGCGCAACTGCGGCCGAGCAGCCCTGCTCCGCAGACCAAGCAGGGCTCATGCCCTGAGAAGGGCGAGGGGCCGGGATGTGTAGACGGCGGTTGAGTGCTAGCGGCGCTGGACAGAGCGTCCTGCGAGCAGGTTTTCTCTCTTCTAAAGATTCAATATTTTCCTGAGATCGAGATCGAAGGTTGAGTCAGGAACGCCAAACCAACTATAGAGGGTCTGATCTCACTCCATGTCGAAGCAATTCTCTAAAGGTACTCAAATGGCACTCGACCTCTTTCACACAAACCGACCCGATAGCACGCTGCATCCGCAGTTTGTTGAGGTTCGAGACAGCCCCAGAATGGAGCCAGCGCGGGGCATGCTGCGGGAGATTGTGGCCAAGATGGAGGATCCGGACGGAAATCTTGTTGAGCAGTTCCAGACCCACGGCTTCGATTCTCGAACCTTCGAAATTTATCTTCAGGCCTTGTTCACAGAAGCAGGTCATACGATTGATCGACGTTACGATCGCCCCGACTACCTCATTACTCGCAATGGTTTAACGGTCGCCGTTGAAGCGGTGACTGCCAACCCTCCGCCAAAAAAGAATTACCAGCCTTACGTCCATGTCTACCGAAACCCTCCCAAGACACAGGAGGAGGCGATACGATATTTTCGAAACGAGGTAGCGATCAAGTTCGGCAGTCCCCTCTATAGTAAACTCAAGAAAGAGTACTGGAAGCTACCACACATCAAGGGTTTGCCCTTGGTGATAGCGATCGAGAGTTTTCATGGCGATGCGTCGCTGACCATTTCCTCTTCAAATCTGTCCGATTATCTATTTGGCGTGAATCACCATCACCATTTCGATGAGAAGGGAAATCTCGTAGTCGGGGCAGAAACGGTCGCTCAGCACAAGGGTTCCAAGAGCATACCTTCAAACTTTTTTCAGCTTCCAGGTGCAGAGAATGTATCGGCGGTCCTTTTCAGCAATGTCGGGACAATAAGCAAATTCAACAGAATTGGGCATGAAGGGCGGTACAGGTCCAAACAGGTTCGGATGGTCCGCGTAGGACATTGCTATGATATTGACCCAAACGCAACGATGGCGCAAACATTCGCCTATGAAGTCGGGAACTCTGATTTTCCCAAGGAAACATGGCGGCAAGGTAGCGTCTTGATCCATAACCCCCGGGCTTTACAACCGCTACCTCCCGAATGGCTCGGAGCAGGAGCAGAGGAAAATCAAAGTGCTGCTGGCAATGTCATTCCAACATGGGGTGATCCGTTCATGCCGTACATGTCGACAACATATTTGTTTGCCGGAAGCGCTCCTTCGTCCGCGATGTGGGAGAAGATGAATAAAGAAATCGCGCTGCTGCAACTAGGGCAGGCACTTTCTCAGCAATGGATTTGAATTGAAGCATGACCACGAACGCAATTCAGGAAGACATAGAAAACTTCGTTGAACAATTGAATGCCGAAGGGCTTACTGCCGAAATCATTGATGTTGCTTCCAAGGATAATTCTAGCAAATGGAAGACGTACTATCGTCCGAAGATCAGCTCAGGGCTTGGTTTGCTCGTCGTGCACCCCAGCAATGAATGTGACCATGTCTGTCAATCTGGAAAACTTGAAGGAGAAGTGCAGAACTACAAGCTGCTGCGTGATGACGGTTTCAAGGTGCCGGAGATTTTCGGACCGATCAAGGTCTACGACCCTTTTGCACACATTGATGCAGTTGCCCTCATTGTCGAACACATTGATGGTAGCCGACCATTCAAACCATTTACAGAACTGCGCTCCATAAAAAGGTGGGTGACAACGAACCTTAAAGTGGATGCGCAGCAACGAGCTGAAGAAAGCTGGAAAAGCCTCCAAACCGCGTACCGAAAACGTGGCGTGCAAGATCTACAAATCATCATCACATATGAAGGTGAGATGTTCGTCATCGACCCTGAAGCCACAACCACAACGCCAACCGACCAGTTGCCACTCTGGAACAGTATCTAGGATCGCGAAGCCGGGAATTCCGACAAAAAATGGTCCGGCGGAAATCGCGGCCATGAAATGTGACGGTCAAAAACCTCCAGATGAGAATAGCTGGTATAGCGGCAATGGGAATAACCGCCATGTGCATCAGCTGTTGGCATAGTGCATGTTTCTTGAACAGTTGGAAAACAGACTTCGTCCAGTGCAGCTATGCGGCTTCAGAGTGCTTATGCTCAGCATCGGCGGCCAGAAGCGCTTCGAGCGCGCGCACGTCGCTTCGTTTCTCCGCGAGTTCTTGGGCGAACGCGAATAAGCCGCCTTCGCGTGTTTTGTAAGATTGAAGTCGCCTATGCGCGTCAGCCAGACGATGGCGATATTGATGCCGTTCTTCCTCGAAGCCAGCGAGCGCGTGTTCCAGTCGCGATATCGCACCAAGAGGGGTGACGGTGATCGCAAGTTCGATCTCGTAGTCGGCCCCTGTGCGTTGAAGATGCGTTTCGTAGTGATAGCCATCGCCCTTGCCGAAACGCTCGCCATCGAAAACGAGATCGAAGCCGCCGATCGTGGCCAGGTGAACTTCGCCCTCCTGTTGAAGCTGCAGAAGCGTGAGAATCTCCTTCATCAGTGCCCGACCAGCCTCCTTGCGCTCGGTATGCATTTCACCGAGCACCATCATGGAGAAGGCATCGCCAGTAGTCGGCTGGAGCCGAGCGATATCCTGGCCCGTCTCATCAATGCGTCGGGTCGAGACTTCGATCTCGCGCTCTGCATCGCGCATTTGTCGGCGGACAGCATACTGATCGTCCTCGTGGGCAGCGCGTAGCCGCTCAAGACGAGCGATATCGGCTTCGAACCCCGCTTTCTGCATCAGCCGCTCGTCGCCAGACGCAATAGCCTTCGCCATCGCGAACTGGTTGGCGGCTCCTTCCCCAACATCTTCCAACCGGCGGATCGACGTGTCGCCCGACAGGGCTGCGGAGATGAAGCGGGCCTTGCGCTCATTGTTCTGCCACATCGAAGAATCAAGGCTGCCCTCGGTCGCATATGCGATGATATCGACCTCCTCATGCTGGTTGCCCTGACGGACAATTCGGCCTTCACGCTGCTCGATCTGTGAGGGCAGCCATGGCACATCGAGATGGTGGAGGGCTTTGAGACGAAGCTGAGCATTGACGCCGGTGCCCATGGTTTCAGACGATCCAATCAGAAAGCGAACCTTGCCGGTGCGGACATCGCCGAACAATCGCTGCTTGGCCTCGGTTTTCTTGTAATCCTGCATGAATGCGATTTGCGATGCTGGCACGCCCAATCGAATTAGCTCGTCGCGGATGAAGCGATAGGCCGAGAACCCTCTGGTCTTTTCGGCATTGATCGTGCCGAGATCGGAAAAGATCATCTGGGCAGCGCCTGGCAGATCGAAATCCTTGCCATCGGGACGCCGATAGATCGCCTCGCCTGTCTCCTTCCAGATTCGATGGGCATTGCGGACAAGTAGATTGAGCTTGTTGTCCGCTTCGTTCTCGGCCGCCGGCATGACGAAGCGCAGATCAATCGCCGCGTGCCGGCCATCGGTGATAACGGATAGCAAAATATCGTCGCCGGGCTTAGCCGGTCCCTCGCGCTGCTCGATCGCCTTGATCCGGGTGTCGAGCATTTGCTGGTAGGTCTTGAACAGCGCCGTCGGTTTCGCCGTCAGGATCTGCCGGCGCCCGGTCGAGATGTTGGGCACCTTCACATACTGTCGCAGATCGTCCGGCATGACGACATCCGCGAACGAGCGAAACATGGCGATTAGTTCCGGTACATTGACGAAAGACGCAAATCGGCTGACGGGCTTGTACTTACCGGATGGCTGGATTTCGAGTTCGGTGGTCGTATCGCCGAAGCAGGATGCCCAGGCATCGAACTCATGAAGCCCACGTTCTGCAAGAGCAGCATGACCGAGCAGGCGCTGGATCGAGAACATCTCGCCCAGCGTATTCGTGATCGGCGTGCCTGAGGCAAGGACCAGCGCCCGGCCAGGGTTCTTGGCCTCGATGTAGCGGGATTTGACATAGAGATCCCAGGCACGCTGCGAGCCGTTGGGATCGATGCCCTTGAGGGTCGACATATTGGTTGCGAAGGACAGCTTTCGGAATTCCTGCGCCTCATCGACGACAATCTGGTCGACACCAATCTCCGAGATGGTCAGCAGATCGTCTTTCCGGGTGGCGAGACCTTCCAGACGTTCCTGCAATCCCTCTTTCAACCGCTCGAGGCGCTTGCGCGAGACGCGGTCCTCGCTGTCGACCTTGGACAGCAGGTCCTCGTAGAGCTGAAGCTCGTCTTGGATCATGTCCTGTTCGAAGGCGGATGGCACAGCGATGAACCGGAAGGCAGAATGCGTGATGATGATCGCATCCCAGGTCGCCGTCGCCGCGCGCGACAGGAACCGTGCGCGCTTGTCCTTGGTGAAGTTAGTCTCGTCGGCGACGAGAATGCGGGCATTCGGATAGAGCGCTAGGAATTCGCGGGCGGCCTGCGCAAGGCAATGGCCGGGTACTACCAGCATAGCCTTGGCGATCAGGCCGAGACGGCGCTGTTCCATAATAGCTGCCGACATGGTCATCGTTTTGCCGGCGCCAACGGCGTGGGCGAGGTAGGTCGAGCCATCGGCGATGATCCGCCAGATGCCGCGTTTCTGATGCCCATATAAAGTAAAGGCGCCTGAGGCGCCGGGAAGTTTTAGGTGAGAGCCGTCAAATTTTCGCGGTGCAATATTGTTGAACCGATCATTGTAATCGCGGGCCAGCCGGTCAGTGCGATCTGGATCGGTCCAGACCCAATCCTGGAATGCCATTTTGATCTTTTGCAGTTTGTCGCGTGCGGCCTCGGTGTCGACAACGTTCAACACCCGCCGCTCGCCATCGGCATCCCTGAAGACATCGAAGATCTGCGGAACCCGGCTGTTGAGCGCATCGGCCAGCAACTCGCCAGCGTGGCGGCGGCTTGTGCCCCATTCGGACGTGCCAGCCGCGCTGTAACCAAGCTGCCGTGCCTCCACCGTCCAGCAGCCAAGCTCCGGCATATGGTGTATGCGAATATCGGCCTCCATCTTCTGTTTCACGAAGGCGACGACATCGGCGGCCGGGATCCATGGAGCACCAAGACGAGCGGTGATGTCGGAGGGCCGCAGATCTGCAGGCTGGACATCGCGGAGCGCGCGGACATTGCGCTCGTATGCCGGATCAAGCTCAGCCGCGGCCTGCGCGGCGACGAGCTTGGTGCGAACGGCCCCGGAAAGATATCCATCGGCTGTCTGCCACGATCCATCGGCAGGGTCCCGGAACACAGCCTCACCGAGCTCATCGATGACCGTTGCGGGATCGCTGTGCAGCAGCTCGGCGATATGGTCGAGATCGACATGACCCCTTTCATTCAACACGACGGCGAGCGCATCTGGAGGCGAGGTGATTGTTGGCGCGGCGGGCGGGGCAATCACGCGCTCGGAAAAAATCGGACCCGGTTTGGCTGTGTCGGCCTCCAGGTCGTAGTCCTCGATCGAGGCGACCAACCAGCAGTCGGGATCGTCGCGGAACGGTGCAAGGTTCGGCTGGCGGTGGGTCTCCTTGACCTCGCCGGTCTCGGCATCTTCCTGAATGGAGACGGTCGTGTGGTTGATCGGCCCGAAATCTCGCACGAAACTCGACCAAGCAATGCGCATCCGGACCTGAAGATCACGCCACGGCCGGTCGGTTTCCTGGGCTTTCAGAACCTCGCGCACGGCGTCACGGATCGGAATGAGCTTTGAGATGATCCGGATATGTTTTTCCGGGATGCCATCACTTGATCGGCCCTTGCGCACGGCGACCGGCACTGCCGAGCCGTCGAGCATCTGCATCAGGCCCTTTGACCGGTCGACGAAGAAGCTGCCCTCGCGGACAGCGCCGTCCTTTGGCTGCAGATCGACAATTTCACCGAGTTCTTCCTCCAGATCGATATCGATTGGCGTCGGCTCGCCGGCATAAAGATCGGCGGGCAAGAGATCGATTGCAGCGGCGAGTGCGGCTTCGAGATCCTCGTTGACCCGCGGCCGGCAGGTGTAGGTCTCGCCGAATGGCCCCGAGGTCAGCGCATGGGTGCCGAGCACAAACTCTGGATGCCGGGCAAACCAGCGATTGACCCGGATTGCACCTTCATCGTCGTTAGCGGGCCTGATGTCATCGACATCCAGCCAGAGCTGGTCGCCTTCGGCTTGCCCGACTTTACGCTTGCGGAAGAACAGGATGTCGACAACGACATCCGTGCCGGCATCCCGCTGGAAGCTGCCCTCGGGAAGCCGAACAGCGGCGATAAGGTCTGCGGATTTGGCGATATGCTCCCGCGCCGTGACAACGGCCTTGTCCATCGTTCCATGCGAGGTGACGAAGGCCGCGAGCGCGCCCGGCTTCAGCAAATCGATCGACCGGGCGATGAAATAGTCGTGCAGCCGAAGACCGAGCGACCGATAGGCCGGGTCCGAGCGGACGATGCGATCGGAAAAGGGCGGGTTGCCGATGGCGAGATCGTAGAGCCGTGCCAGATCGGTGCGGGCGAAGTCGCCGTTGATGATCCGCGCCTTTGGCTGCAGCAGACGCGCGATGCGGGAGGTGACCGGATCGAACTCGATCCCGGTCACATAGGCCGCGTCGCGATACGGTTCCGGCATCAAGGCCGGGAAGAGGCCTGTGCCGATGCCCGGCTCCAGGACCCGGCCGCCGCGCCAGCCGAGTTTTACGATCCCGGCCCACATCGCCCGGATGATGAATTCGGGCGTGAAATGCGCATACTGGGTGCAGCGGGCGAGCGAAGCATAGTCGGCTTCGGAGACCGCAGTTTCGAGCGAAGCGCCGACATCGTTCCAGCCTTTCCGAAAATCCACTTCGCCAGGCCGCCGAAACATGCCGTTGGCGAGCTCGCCAGCGCCGAAACCGGTGAAGCGGATCAGCTGCGCCTGCTCCTTTGGTGTTGCCGGTCTATCCTGCTTGGCAATGCCATCGGCGACGAGGATCGCAGCGACATTGGCACGGGCCCG
>DASVPC010000241.1:0-20681 GCA_036383055.1 Rhizobium sp.
CAAAGGCGTCAGCGAAGCGGGTGTTGAGGTCGATTACAAGGGCCAGACGGCGCTGCTGCCGGTTGCGCCGCGCGACGGCGTGGTCGGCAAGGCGCTGACGCTCGGTATCCGGCCGGAGCACATACAGCTTGGCGACGGCGACATCTCCCTGACGATCATGCCGTCTGTAATCGAGCGCCTGGGCGCGCAGACGGTCGCCTATGCGGCGTTGGAAGCGGACGGCGGCGAGAATTTCTGTGCCACGCTGCCCGGCAGCATCGCCATCCGCCCGGAGGTGCCGCTCAGGACCGGCATCCACGCTGCCGACTGCCATCTTTTCGACGAAGACGGCGTGGCTTTCGAGCGCCGGGTTGAGCTGACCGATATCGATATGGAACTGTTGAATCCGGTCGCCTCTTGACGAGCAAGCGGTAAGTCAGG
Source organism: Rhizobium sp. (assembly GCA_036383055.1). Lineage (GTDB taxonomy): Bacteria > Pseudomonadota > Alphaproteobacteria > Rhizobiales > Rhizobiaceae > Rhizobium. Next base: position 421 of record DASVPC010000241.1, read on the forward strand.
GGCCGTCCTTGTCCTTCGAGGCTCCAGCCTTCGGCCTCCGCGCATCAGGATGAGGATGGAGTTGACCTCTTGGCATGACTCAAGATCAATCGCGATTGTGACAAGGCGCATTGCCGATGTCGCGTGAGTACGTCACGAGGAAGTGCCTAGCGAACACGAGGATCAGCCCTCACCATGAGGCGGGAGCGCAAGTGACCCTCGAAGGGCGAGGGCGGGTGAAACGCGCGCGGAAAACCCTACCAGACCAGCCCGCGCGCCGCGATATCCTCGACGCGGGTGACGACGCCATCACGGTGGAACACCATGCTGTCGAACAGATTGGACACCACGCAGGTATGGTTGGGGATGATGCCGACCTTGTCGCCGATCTCGGGACGCGGGCCAGTGCACTTCGAAAGATCGATGACCCCATGCTCTTCCGAGAGGCCGGTGATGACAGCCTCGGGATAGCCGACGACGACGCCGTGATCCGAAAAGCCGAGGAGATCGGAAGTCAGCGCCTTCGATCCGGCATCGATGACGGCGCGGTCCGGTGTCGGGCGCGAGACGACGGTCGCGAGGATATGCATGGCGCAATCCTCTTCGCGGCAATGGCCGGCGCGCACCATCGAGCGGTCGTTGTAGATATAGGTGCCGGCGCGATGTTCGGTGGCCGCCGGGACCAGATGGGCGTCGAAAAGGCTCGGCGAGCCGCCATTGCTGACGATGGCGCATTCGATCCCGTCGCGCTTCAGAAGCGAGATGGTCTCGGCCAGAAAGGCCTGAGTGGCAGCGGCACTGTTCGGCTTCGGATAGTTCATCAATCCGCCAAAGACCAGACCCGGCTTGCCGGCGATGTGCTTTGCAAGCGCTGCGGCCGCCTCCGGCGTTTGCACACCGCAGCGCCCGCCGCCGGTATCGCATTCCACCAGCACGGTCAGCGGCTTGCGTGCCGCGAACCATGCCGAAAGTCCGTCGACGGTGTATTGGCTGTCGGCCACGACTTTCAGCCCGGCAATGCGGTCGTTGAGCGCCGCGAGACGAGTGAGCTTCTCTGGCCCTATGATGTTGTAGGTGATGAGGATATCCTCGAAGCCGGCATTGGCGAAAACCTCGGCCTCGGTGATCTTCTGGCAATTAATGCCCTTGGCGCCCGCGGCCACCTGGGCGCTCGCCAGCGCCGGGATCTTGTGGGTCTTGATATGCGGCCGGAAGTTCAGCCCATGTTCGTCCATGTAGGACTGCACGCGGGCGATGTTGCCCGCCATGCGATCCTCGTCGATGATCGGCCGCGGCGTTGAAATGTCCTCGATACGGTTGCCCGGCTTGGGGCTGATCTCCGAGACGATGTCATGTGCCATGTCAGGCAACTCCCTCTTTTGCCGCGTGCGGATCGGCAATCATCGGCCAGATATCCCTGGGCGCACGGCGATAGGGCGTGCGCGCCGGATTGTTCGGATAGGGCGTTCCGGCCGAGCAGTAAAGGATTTCCGAGGCGATCTTGGAAAAGGACGCATAGAAATGGTTGGTCGACTTGATCACCAGGATCTTTTTTTGCGTGGGGTCGATGCCCATCACCGAGAAAAGGCTGGGATCGAAGCTTTGCGCCCGCGTCGAGTTGAGAATGATGTCGATGCCGTCGAGTTCGATATGGGCCGCGTCGCCGAAGGGGGCGAAGCTTTCGCCGAAGCGCATCTCGGCATTGGCGACGAGGCGCACGATCTTAACGATGCCGTCGATCGGATGGCCGGTTCCCGGCGCCGATTTTGCGCCGAAGCGCAACGGAATCTCCGCGCCTTCGCCGGCTGCCATGCAGATCTGCACTGCCATCGGATCCCAGATCGTGCCGATCGCCGTGTCACGTGCGCCTCGGGCGAGCAGTTCCTGAAGGACGACGGTGGCGTCCCCCGCCGTGCCGCCGCCGGGATTGTCCCAGAGATCGGCGATGACAACCGGCCAGGACGACGCGGCCATGGCCTCCGCGACTGCCTGCTTCTCGTCGATCTGCGGCATGATGAAGGTACCGCGCTTGGCAAAGAGTTCGAGGCCGAGATCGCGGGCGAGAGCGAAGCCCTTATCCGGCTTATTATCGGTGACGACCAGCAGCTTCGTACCCATTTCGGGGACGTCGCCGGCCATGAAGCCGTGGATGACAGAGATCGACAGGATATCCTCGTCGGCCTCTTCCATGGCCATGATCTTGTCGACGAAGGATCGCATCGGCTCGCGCGAGGTCGGGAAAACGTCGATCATCCGGCAATCGAAGACGGACATGACCGGCTTTACGCGGCCTTCCAGCGTATCGACGGCGATGCGCCAGAGGTCCTCGGCGCGATCGACGAAATCCGTATGCGGGAATTCCTTGAAGTAGACGAGGAAATCCACCGCCGCGAGGCGCTTTTTCGTCAGGTGACTATGCGGGTCGAGTTCGACGCAGACCAGAATATCCGGTCCGACGATCTCACGGACGCGCGTGAGGAAATCACCCTCTGTGTCCTCATAGCCATCGGCGACCATGGCGCCGTGCAGGCCAAGTACAACACCGTCGACCGGCAGGGCGGCGCGAAGCTGGTCGAGGATTTCGTCGCGCAAATCCTCGTAGGTTCGGCGGTTTACGAGACCGGCCGGATCGGCCCACGCAGCGGTGCCCTCGATCAGCTCCCAGCCCTTTTCAGCGGCGACCCGGCGTCCCACAGTGATCGGCGCGGAACAAAGCGTCGGCGTTTCCGGATGCATGCCGGGCGGCGCATAGAGAGAGGCCTCGAAGGCACGCCGGTCGACACAGATCGGAGAAAAGGTGTTCGTTTCGGTCGCGAGCACCGCAGTAAAAATGCGCAACGCTGTCGCCTCTATTCCATCGGATTCGGCAGGTAACCGGTGAAGCCCGAGATCTTCCAGCGGCCCTCATGCAGGCGGCAATAATAGAGCGTCTGCCATTTCAGCACGTCGACACCGCCATCGGCTTTCTTCAGGCTGCCATCGAACTTTTTGCGCACCAGCGCGGTCTCGCCTTCGATTTCGATGTCTTCCAGCGTCGTGGTGGTGAAGATGGCGGTGCGCGGGTCCTCGGCGAAAGACTGGCTCGCGAAGTCCTGCGCCTGGCGCAGCCATTCGTCGCGATAGGCGGAAAGCGTCGGAAAGGCGAGGCGCCATTTGTCCGGGCTGATCTCGCGGCGGCCGTCTATGCCGATAAAGCCTTCCTCGACGAAATCATGCGTCACCAGCGACCAGTCGGCAGCGAGGAAGGCATCGATATCGCGCGGCACAAGCATCTCCCAGATTGCATGGCGGGCGGCATCATCGGTAGGGAAGGGATTTTGGAAAGGATCGCGCATTGGGTCAGCCGTATTTAAATTCTTTTCATAAATTACGATTTTCACTGGCCAAATTCCGCTTTCTATGGTCACTTGTCAACGTATTAAGAAAATAATTTGCAGGAATGGAAAATGCCCATCAAGCGTTATGGCTCCGGCCAGACGGGTGCCGGTGGTAAGCCGTTGCCCTTTGCGCGTGCCGTCGAGGCCAATGGCTGGTTGCATGTCTCCGGCCAGGTGGCCATGGAAAATGGCGAAATCATCGACGGCGGCATCGTCGCCCAGACCCATAAGACCATCGGCAATGTCATCACGATCCTCCAGGAGGCCGGCTACGGCCTGGAGCATGTCGTCCGCGTCGGCGTCTGGCTGGACGATCCGCGCGATTTCTGGAGCTTCAACAAGATCTATCAGGAGTATTTCGGCGCCCATCCGCCGGCGCGCGCCTGCGTGCAGGCGTCGATGATGGTGGATTGCAAGGTGGAGATCGATTGCGTCGCCTATAAGACGCGGGACGCTTGATAGACGCCACGACAGGGGAGGGGCCGATGGATATTTTCACGACCATGCAGGAGGAGAGGGCGCGGCTTTCGCAGTCTGAAAACCGCATCGCCGATATCGTCCTCAACGACTTCGAATTCGCGGTCAACGCCTCCATCATCGAGCTTGCCGGCAAGGCGGATGTCTCGCCGCCGACCGTCACCCGCTTCTGCCGCCGGCTTGGCTGCGACAGTTTTTCCGATTTCAAGGTTCAGCTCGCCCGCACCGCCTATGTCGGCATGCGCTATATCAGGCCCGAGCCGAAAAGCATCGCGCCGGCTGATGTCGCCCAGGACATCATCACCAAGGCGCAGAATGCCCTGTTCCTGCTGCATCGCGGGTTGGATATCCCGGCCATCGAGGAGGCTGCGAACCGGCTTGCCGGCGCCGAGATGATCTATGCATTCGGCTCCGGCGGCAACTCCTCGATGATCGCCAGCGAATTGCAGAACCGGCTCTTCCGCCTCGGCCTTCGCGTCACCGCCAGCTCCGATCATAGCATGCAGCTGATGATGGCCGCCGCCGCCAAGCCGGCGGATGTGCTGATCGGCTCGTCCTTCTCCGGCCGCAATGCCGAACTGGTGCGCGCCTTCACGCTGGCACGCGAGGCGAAGGTGCCGACGATCGCGTTGACGCAGAGCCACAGCTCGGTGGCGCTTGCCGCCGACATCACCGTGCCTGTCGATCTACCGGAAGGCGACAATATCTATCGGCCGACATCGACGCGCATCGCCTATCTCGCGGTCGTCGACATTCTCGCAAGCTTGGTCGCCTACCGCATCCAGCCGCAGGCGACGGTGACCCTGCGCCGTATCAAGCAGCAGCTCGTTGCCCATCGGGATGGCGATGATCGCCAGCTCCTCGGCGACTAGACCATATCGAAGGGGAACAGCCATATGAGCAAATCCGTCGCCGTCGTCACCGGAGCCGCCGGCGATATCGGCCGCGCCATCGCGCGGCGCCTGGCGGATGACCACGATATCGTGTTGCTTGTCGATATCGACCCCGCCGCCGCTGAAGAGGCCGCGCGAGAGCTTGGGGCCGCTGAGCGCTTCGCTGCCTTGAAGGTCGACGTCACCAGCGAGGCGGACACCACGAACATGGCAAAGGTCGCGGCCGGGCTGGGCGTGGTGAGAACGCTGGTCAACAATGCGGGTGCTGCGCGCGCCGTCAGCCTGCACGACACGACGCCGGAGATCTGGCGTGCCGATAATGCCCTTAATCTCGAGGCGGCCTTTCTCTGCTTCCGCGCCGTCGAGGACATGCTGAAGGCGTCGAAGGGATCGCTGATCAATATCGCCTCGGTCAACGGCATGGCCGTCTTCGGCCACCCGGCCTATAGCGCCGCCAAGGCCGGGCTTCTGCATTTCACCCGGCTGGTTGCGGTCGAATACGGCAAGTTCGGTATTCGCGCCAATGCCGTAGCCCCAGGCACGGTACGCACGCAGGCCTGGGAGGCGCGTGCCAGTGCCAACCCCAATGTCTTCGAGGAGGCGCGGCGCTGGTATCCGCTGCAGCGCGTCGTCGATCCCGCTGACGTCGCCAATGCCGTCGGTTTTCTCGCAAGCCCGCTTGCCGGCGCCATCACCGGTGTCTGCCTGCCGGTCGATTGCGGCCTGACGGCAGGGCAGGCGGAGCTTGCCCATACATTCTCACAGTCCGACCATTATTGAACGCTCGCTACTATAAAGGGAACAGACATGCAGCCGGCTTCCTATCATCTCGAACATACTTGGTCTCCCGAAGGTGGTCCGAACGGCCGCCTGACCTTCACGCTGATCAATCTGTCGGATGCGCCGCTCACGGGGTTTAGCATCGTCTATACCTCGCTGACGCGCGTCATCGATACCAAGGCGTGCGACAACGCCGTCTTCCTGCGCCGCAACGCCAATTTCCATGAGTTTGCCCCGCCCGCCGGCCTGTCCGTTGCGCCGGGCGACAGCTGGACCTTCAGCGTCAGCGGTTTGCACCGCGTCGCGAAGCATTGCACCGATGGCGCCAAGTCCGCCTATCTGACCCTTGCCGACGGCAGCCATGTCGACGTCTCCATCTCCGATCTCCTGCTCGAGGGCCGCGTCAGCGAGCCGCCGCCGGTGTTGCTACCGGAAGGCAAGCTCGACCTGCCTTTCGCCATTCAGCCCTGGCCGGCCGTGATCGACGTCAAGCCGGGCGAAGACTTTCCGGTTGCGCTCTATCCCGCCGAGGGAACGGATGGCGCCAGCCGCAAGGCCGTTGCGACGGCGCAGGCGCTCTTCCAGCGCCTGTTTCCCGTCAATCACACCCCGTTCAGCCTCATCGCCGTGCCGCAGGGCAGGCCTCTGCGCTTCGTCGAACGGTCTGCTCTTGCCAAGGAAGCCTACGAGCTCGCTTTCTCGTCCAGCGAGATCGTCCTTGCCTATTCCGCCGACGCCGGCCGCCTCTATGGCCTGACGACGCTGGCGCAACTTCTGGACGGCGCACGGCGCGAACCGGGCAAGTTCCGCTTTCCGGTCGCGGGCACGATTTCCGACCAGCCGCGCTATGGCTGGCGCGGCTGCCATCTCGACGTCTCCCGGCAATTCACGCCCAAGGGTGATGTGAAGCGGCTGATCGACATCCTCGCCTGGCTGAAGCTCAACATCTTCCATTGGCATCTGACGGACGACGAGGCCTGGCGGCTGGAGATCAAGGCCTATCCGCAGCTGACCTCGACCGGCGTGCTGCGCGGTCCGGACGCGCCCCTGTTGCCGCAGCTCGGCAACGGCGCCGAACCGGTTGGCGGCTTCTATTCGCAGGATGATATCAGGGAGATCGTCGCGCACGCCCTGGCGCTCGGCATCGAGGTCGTGCCGGAAATCGACATTCCCGGCCACAGCACAGCCGCGCTTGTCGCCCTGCCGGATCTGACCGACGGGCAGGAGGCGCCGGAAAGCTATCATTCCGTCCAAGGCTTCCCGAACAATGCCCTCAACCCGGCCATCGAACTGACCTACGAATTCCTCGGCAAGGTGTTCGACGAAATGGTCGAGCTGTTCCCCTCAGAATATCTCCATATCGGCGGCGACGAGGTGGCGAACGGTTCCTGGCTTGCCTCGCCGATGGCGCGCAAGCTGATGGAGCAGGAGGGCATCTCGGGCACCTTCGCGCTGCAATCCTACTTCCTGAAGCGGGTGAAGGTGATGCTGACCGAGCGCGGCCGCAAACTCTCCGGCTGGAACGAGGTCGCCCATGGCGGTGGCGTCGGCACCGAAGGCACGTTGCTGATGGCCTGGGAAAAGCCCGCGGTCGGCATCGAGCTCGCGCGTGAAGGCTACGATGTGGTGATGACGCCCGGCCAGGCCTATTATCTCGACATGGTACAGGCGGAAGCTTGGCAGGAGCCGGGCGCAAGCTGGGCCGGCACCGTGCCGCCGGCCCATACCTATGCCTATGAAGCCGAGGGCGATTTTCCGGATGAGCTGAAGGATCGGCTGAAGGGCGTACAGGCCTGCATCTGGCAGGAAAACTTCCTGTCGCGCGCCTATTTCAACCGCCTCGTCTTCCCGCGTCTTCCGGCCATCGCCGAAGCCGCCTGGACGCCTAGGGCGGGCAAGGACTGGCAGCGGTTTGCGGCCATCGTGCCACTCAGCCCGAGCCTGTAAGCACGGCTCTCGAAAGCACGGCGCTGCCTGCGACATCATGGGCAGCGCGCGATTTTATCCTTGGGATTGCCGGTTGGTGATCCCAGGGAAACAACGGATAGACGGGTGCCTTTATCCGACTGCCTCGGCGACTACGGCCTTCACCTGCGCATATCGGCCGCGAACCGATTTCTCGATATGGAGTGTGCCGACGGGAAAGCGCGAATAGCTGGCGAAGCTGAGATCGATGAATGTCTCCAGCGAGATCAGACGGTATTCATTGTGCATCTTGAACAGGTAGGATCCCCGCGCCCCGAATGTCTCGGCAATTTCCGGATAGACCGGGTAGCACGGCCCCTTGAGAAGATTGTCCATCGGCACGATGCCGCCTTCGAAAGTCTGAACGCCGAGGCGCTTCATGAAGACGCGGGCAATATCGTAGACGCAATGAATCTTCGGATGGTTCACCGAATACATGAAGGAATCGCCGCGAGACCAGTTCCGGAAGGCGGATGAAATATCCAGCCCATGCTGGGCGAAATTGTTGATGAGATCCGTGCGCTCTTCTTCCCAGCGCGTCAGGAAGCCGCATCGTTCAAACACATCCCGCCGAAACAGTTTGCGGGTCGCTTCCGCGGATAATCCGGCCTCATAAGCGGCCAATACGATCATCGAGTGATACGCGCTCATCGGCCCGTCGAGCGGGCCGCCGCTTTCCGAAAAAGCATAACAGACATCGGGGTGATAAGCGTCGAACTCTATCGAAGGAATGATGTCGAGATTGCGCGCGGCCGTGAAATCGAAATCCATGGTCTGGAAATACGGATGGATGATCACCCTGAAATATTCGGGCAATGCTGCCCTGTATTTTTCGATACCATGCTGGAACGCATAGACATCAACCGCCTCGATATGGAACTTCGGATTGAGCAAATTCAGGGAATTCGCGAGTCCAAACGTTTGGCAGTTCGACAGCAGGAGCCATGTCTCCATCTAATCCGTCCTGAAATTTTGTTTTAAATAAACTTTCCTGCGCTGTGAGGCTGATTTCCTAGATCGGTGCGGCCAGCGTGAGGAAGAGGCGTATAGATGTCACGCGCAACTATGTTTTTGCGACCTTGGCATGTCTATATGAATAGCGTCACGGATGGGCAATTCGCGGCATGGGGCATGCGACCGATGGCAACGGCCATAGGAATGATGTGCCAGATATGGAATGGCTGACGGAGGATGCTGAGGCTGATGGACGTCCTTGCATCGATGGATAGCGCAGCTGCCTGAGCAATTTCGCGCCCGTAAACCAAATGGCTGGCGGGGACAGTTATATCGATGCTGCTCGGGAAATTATAATCGACATCCGTCCGACCCCCGAAGGGGAACTTATCTGACAAAAATCGATGAAAAAACCAACGAAATCAACGTTGGAAAAATGGAATGGTGCCCAGAAGAGGACTCGAACCTCCACACCCTTTCGGGTACCAGCACCTGAAGCTGGCGCGTCTACCAATTCCGCCATCTGGGCGACGGACACGCATGTAAGGGGGTGGCTCTCCGGTGTCAACAGGGTTTTTGAAGTTTTCGTGTCAATCTGGAAAAAAGCGGTTGAAGCCCGGTCTATGCCCGGGCTTTTGCCCAGGCGCGGATGAGGCCAAGTCCCTGTTCCAGCAAGGCCTTTGCTTCGTTTTCTCCCGCCGCTTCGACATAGCAGCGCATTTCCGGGGCATTTCCGGAAGGACGGAAATGGATGATTCGGCCATCGGAGAGCGTCACCCGCAGTCCGTCGATATCGCTCTTCGACGCAACACTGGAGACCGGCGCCAGGAAGCTTGCGAGATTCGCATCCGAGGCGCGCAGGTAAGCCATCAGCGCTGCGCTGGCTTCGACCGGAAAGTTCTCCAGCCGGTCGGCAGCGGCGAAAGGCAGGCGGTAGCCGCCGGCAACGGCCGAGAGCGGCTGTCTGGCGAGCGCGGCGGCATAAAGCGTCGCAAGGATCGGAAGGAAGCCATCGCGTGTCGGCAGGGACTGTACCGGTTCGCCCTCTATGATGAAGCGGCTGGCCGTCAGCGTGCCGCCATTCGCCTCGAAGCCCATGACATTGGCCTTGCCGGCCGCCAGCGCCTCGTCCATGCCAGCGATGACATAGGGCGAGCCGACGCGGGTGCGGGTGACCGAATAGGAGCCCGCGGCCTCGATGCCGGAATTAGAGGTGACCGGCGTCACCACCACCTCCGCGCCGAGGAAGTTTGCGGCGATAAGGCCGAGCAGATCGCCGCGCAAGGGCTCGCCGGTCTCATCCGCCAGAAGCGGCCGGTCGCCATCGCCATCGGCGGAGACGATCGCATCCAGTCCGTGTTCCGGCGCCCAGCCCTTCAGCAGACGGACGGTCTCAGGAGAGACCGCTTCGGTATCGACGGGAATGAAGCTTTCGGAACGGCCGAGCGGCACGACGCGCGCGCCGTAATGGGCAAGCACGAGGCCCAGCAGGTCGCGCGCCACTGTGCTGTGCTGATAGACGCCGATCGTAAGGCCCTTGAGGCTGTCGGCGGGTAGCAGGGCGATATTGCGCTCGAAGTACAAAGCTTCGGTCTGCGCCGAGCGATCTTCGCCGGTACCGGGTGTCTCGTCCAGCTTCGCGTCGCCGATCGCCGCGGCTTCCGCGCTGATCGCCAGTTCGTCCTGCTTGTCGATTTCGCCGTTCGGGCGATAGAATTTGATGCCGTTGCGGTCGGCCGGAATATGCGAACCGGTGATCATCAGCGACGCGGCCTTGAGCTCCAGCCCGTAAAGCGCCAGTGCCGGCGTCGGCAGCGTGCCGCAATCGACCGGCGTGAAGCCGGCACGCTTCAGCGCGCCGATGCAGGTGGCGGAGATCGACGGGCTTGAATCGCGGAAATCCCGGCCGACGAGGATGAGATCGCCGGGCTGTGCCTGGCCGCTTTTTAGCAGATGGCGGGCAAAGGCCGTAGCATAGAGGGCCGACGCCCGTCCCACGAGATCCACTGACAGGCCGCGAAGGCCGCTGGTGCCGAATTTCAAGCTGCTCACGCGCAATCTCCTCGTAGTGTCTGCGCTTCTTATGAAACAAGCCGGGAAAAGGATCAACTGATCGATGACGGCCAAATGCCTGCCATGACGGCACTGGTTTTGTTTGGGCGAGAACCCAAATACAAGGATGAGCCGTTGAAGAAACGATGTTGCGTCGCCGAGACCGACAGTGCGGGAGCCCGTCATGACTGTTTTCGCGAAAATCGCCTGTGGCTGTGCTCTCGGCCTTGCTTTGTTGCTGCCCCTGGATGTCGGCTATGCGGCCTCGCAAAACCCGACGATCGTCATCCCGCCGCGCGCCAATGGATCCGTTCTTTGCGACTATCGCGGCTGTTTCGGTTTCGGGCGGCAGCAGTGGTACCGGCGGCCCGGCCAGCCTATCCCCAATCCGCCTCTCGGCGACAAGAATCGTTATGACAATCCCAGGATCGTCATTCCTCCGCGCAACAACTATGTCCCGTCGAAACCCAACTATCTTGCGCCGGTCGACAATCGCGCCCGGCATCAGATGTGGTGCGCCGACCGCTATCGAACCTATAATCCGGGGACGAACCTCTACACCACGCTCCACAATGGCTTTCAGGCCTGCCGCTCGCCCTATCAATAAGGCCTATGCTTTCAACGACGGTTCGTGCTTTTTCCTGACGTCTTGAGACGAAGGCAAAAATAAATCGCTTGCTTTTTTCGCGGCTTAGGCGACCCACTAAGCTGTCATCGCTTCCACGGGGTCGCGAACGAAACAGGGAGCTTGAAATGGCCAAGGGTCAGGTAAGAAGCAATCGCGAGACACGAAAACCCAAAAAGGACAAATCCGTCGAAGCTCCAAAGGCGCAGCCGGGTTTTGCCGTCAAACAGGCCGGCAGCACGACGGGTTTCGGCAAGAAAGAAAAATAACGAGACGGAGGCGCGCCTGTCAGGGCCGCGCCTCCTCTATAATATCGATCAGCTCTCCAGCGATGCCCGGTCCGTATGGCCGAGATCGCGATCGGGATCGATGATGTCGCGCACCCGCTGCTTCAGTTCCTTCGGTCCCGGAAAGCCGCCGTCGCGCTTGCGCTCCCACAGCAACTCGCCATCGATACGGATTTCAAAGACACCGCCGGTGCCGGGGATCAGCGCGACTTCGCCGAGGCTGTCGGTGAAGGTCTGCAACAGCTCCTGCGCCATCCAGCCGGAGCGCAGCAGCCAGTTGCATTGGGTGCAATAGAGAATGGTGATCCGCGGCTTGTCGCTCATCATCGGCTTCCTTGTTGTTTTCTGACATTTAGGCGCAGCTTCGGCCGGCGGCAAGCGTCGCGCTCTTGCGCCGCCGATCTGCTCATGGTCATCTTCCGCAGGATCGTCTTTCAGGAATCACGGGAATGCGGGTCGCAATCGTCGAGAATATGAAAAACACGCCGCTTGGCGCCCTTGGCATTGCGCTGAAGGAGGCGGGGGCAGAGCTTGAATGGTTCCGGGCGTGGGATGGCGAGCGGCTTCCGCAGGATCCGACAGCGCATGATGCGCTGGTCGTGCTCGGAGGCGAGCAGAATGCGCGCGATGACGACACCCACCCCTATCTGCCGGAGCTAGCGCAACTGATGCGTCGGTTCGAAGAGACCGATAAGGCCGTGCTCGGCATCTGCCTGGGCAGCCAGATCCTGGCGCGCGCCTATGAGGCCGAGAATCTTATCGGTGCCGCCCGCGAATTCGGCTGGACAACGGTCGGCGTCACCGAGGAGGGCAAAGCCGATCCGCTGCTGTCGAGTGTTGGCGACGATTTCACCATCTTCGAATGGCATTCCGATACGTTCACGCTGCCCGCAGAGGCAGTGCGGCTTGCCACCAACAGCACTGCCGCCAATCAGGCCTACCGCATCGGCCGCGCCACCTACGGCACACAGTTCCATTTCGAGGCCAATGCCGATGTGATCGACGGCTGGCGGAGGGATTTCAAGGAGACGATCGAGCGCATCGAGCCCGGCTGGCTGGAGCGTTTTCCCGAGATCGCCGCGAAACATGCGGTAGTGGCGGAGACGGCTGGGCTGACGATCGCGCGGGCCTGGGTCAGGACGATTGGTGTGGTGGTGGAGCGGCGCGAGGAGGTGGCGCTTTGATGGTCGATTCGGCCGTTGATATCTGACGGCTGAAGGTTCGACTCTAGGCGGAACGAGAGTCAAAAGCCGGAGGAAACAAAATCATGAGCAAGCCAGATCTACCCTGGGAAGGTGGATGCCGTTGCGGGCAGGTGCGGCTGAAGGTCAGCGCCAGGCCGCTGCTCGCCATGGCCTGCCATTGCACCGGCTGCCAGCGCATGTCCTCCAGCGCCTATTCGCTGAGCATCGCCATTCCGAGCGAAGGTTTCGAAGTCACCCAAGGCGAGCTCGTCATCGGCGGGATGCGTGACGAAAAGCTGAAGCATTATTTCTGCCCAAGCTGCATGAGCTGGATGTTCACGCGCCTGGAGGGGCTCGACTGGTTCGTCAATCTGCGCCCGACCATGCTCGACGACGCCAACTGGTTCACGCCTTTCGTCGAAACCTGGACAAGCGAAAAGCTTCCCTGGGCTGCGACTCCGGCTAAGCATAGCTACGCGGCGCTGCCAGCCATGGAGGATTTCGAGGTGCTGACGAAGGAGTATATGGGGCAGGGGTGAGGTGAGCCTCACTCATCCCCCATCTTCAGCGCCGCAATAAACGCTTCCTGCGGGATTTCGACCTTGCCGAACTGCCGCATGCGCTTCTTGCCTTCCTTCTGCTTGTCGAGCAGCTTGCGCTTGCGCGAGGCGTCGCCGCCGTAGCACTTGGCGGTCACGTCCTTGCGCAGCGCCTTCACTGTCTCGCGGGCGATGATGCGTCCGCCGATGGCGGCCTGGATCGGGATCTGGAACATGTGCTGCGGGATCAGGTCCTTCAGCTTTTCGCACATCACGCGGCCGCGCTTTTCCGCCGCCGAGCGGTGGACCAGCATGGACAGCGCATCGACCGGCTCGGCGTTGACGAGGATCGACATCTTCACGAGATCGCTGTCGCGGTAATCGGTCAGATTGTAGTCGAAGGACGCATAGCCTTTGGAGATCGACTTCAGCCGGTCGTAGAAATCGAAGACGACTTCGTTGAGCGGCAGGTCGTAGGTGATCATGGCGCGGTTGCCGACATAGGTCAGCTCGGTCTGGACGCCGCGGCGGTCCTGGCAGAGCTTCAGGATCGAGCCGAGATATTCATCCGGCGTCAGGATCGTCGCCTTGATCCACGGCTCGCGGAATTCGGAAATCTTGACGACATCCGGCATGTCGGCCGGATTGTGCAGCTCGATCTCAGTGCCGTCGGTCATGGTCAGCTGATAGACGACCGAGGGAGCCGTCGCGATCAGGTCGAGATTGAATTCGCGCTCCAGGCGCTCCTGGATGATTTCCAGGTGCAAGAGGCCGAGGAAGCCGCAGCGGAAGCCGAAGCCAAGCGCGGCGGAGGATTCCATTTCGAAGGAGAAGCTGGCGTCGTTGAGGCGCAGCTTGCCCATGGCAGAGCGCAGATCCTCGAAATCGGCGGCGTCGACCGGGAAGAGGCCGCAGAAGACGACCGGCTGTGCCGGCTTGAAGCCGGGCAGGGCGGCGGCGGTCGGGCGCTTGTCCTCGGTGATGGTATCGCCGACACGGGTATCGGCCACTTCCTTGATCGAGGCGGTGATGAAGCCGATCTCGCCGGGGCCGAGGCTATCGACGGCCACCATCTTCGGCGTCAGCACGCCGACGCGCTCGACCTGGTATTTCACGTCCGTGCCCATCATGCGGATGGTCTGGCCCTTGGTCATAACGCCGTCGATGATGCGAACGAGAACCATGACGCCGAGATAGGTGTCGTACCAGCTGTCGACCAGCAGCGCCTTCAAGGGCGCCTTTTCGCCGCCGGGGCTCTTCGGCGCCGGCAGCTTGTGGACGATGGCTTCGAGAACGTCCGGAATGCCGAGACCGGTCTTGGCCGAAATCAGCACGGCCTCGGAGGCGTCGATGCCGATGACCTCTTCGATCTGGTCCTTGATACGGTCCGGTTCTGCCGCCGGCAGATCGATCTTGTTGAGAACGGTGACGATCTCGTGGTTGTTGTCGATCGCCTGATAGACGTTGGCGAGCGTCTGTGCTTCCACGCCCTGTGAGGCGTCGACCACCAGCAGCGACCCTTCGCAGGCCGACAGCGAGCGTGAGACTTCATAGGCGAAGTCGACGTGGCCGGGCGTGTCGATCAGGTTGAGGATATAGGTCTCGCCGTTGTTCGCCTTATAGTGCAGGCGAACGGTCTGGGCCTTGATGGTGATGCCGCGCTCGCGCTCGATCTCCATATTGTCCAGCACCTGCTCGGACATCTCGCGCTCGGCAAGGCCGCCCGTCGTCTGGATCAGACGATCGGCCAGCGTCGATTTGCCGTGGTCGATATGGGCCACGATGGAGAAGTTGCGGATGTGCGAAAGCGGAGTGGTGGAATTGGTGCTCATGCGCGCCATATAGCAGCGCCGCCCCGCGTCGCAAAGCGGAAAAGCAGGGTTTTGTTAGGGATATCCGCGCCGCCGTGGGCATTTGCGGTTGCTGTCGCGATCAGCGGCATTATTCCGCTTGATTCCATCATTAGATCATATATTTCTCTTATAATAGAATTTGGATCTGGGTAATGGATGACGATCTGGAAATTGCGATCGGCGCGCGCATCAAGCAGTTGCGCATCGCCCGCGGCCTGACGCTGGATGAGCTGGCAAACGCTTCTGCCGTCAGCCGCGCGATGATCTCGCGCATCGAGCGCGCCGAGGCGAGCCCGACCGCTTCGCTGCTTGCACGGCTTTGCGCGGCACTCGGCCTGTCGCTCTCGACCTTCTTCGCCGAGGAGGAGACGGTCGTGTCGCCTTTGGCCCGGCGCAATGACCAGCCGGTCTGGCGTGATCCGGAAACGGGCTATGTTCGCCGCGCGGTCTCGCCGGCCGGCACGCAATCGCCCGTCGATCTCGTCGAGGTCACCTTTCCCGCCGGCGCGCGCGTCAGCTTTCCGCCGAATGCCGCCAGCCGCGGCATGAGCCAGCATGTTTGGCTGTTCGAAGGCGAAATGGAGATGACGGTCGGTGAGACCGTGCATCGCCTGATGCCCGGCGACTGCCTGTTCATGGGCATCGGCGGCGGCCACGTGTTTTACAATCCGGGCGACAAGCCGGCGCGCTATTGCGTCGTCCTCGACCGCCCTCGAGCATAATCCAAGGATAGTTTCATGCCCGATATTCATCTTCTTTCCGCCGCTGAAGCCCGTGCTGTCTCCACCGATCTTTGCGAGGTGCTTGCCGATTGCGTTAATGGCGGCGCCTCCGTCGGCTTCATGCAGCCCTACAGGCTTGACGATGCCGAGCTCTATTGGCAGGGGGTAGCCGATAGCGTCGAGGCCGGCGCGACCCTGCTCTTCGTCGCCGTCATCGACGGCAAGGTGCTCGGCACCGTGCAGATCGGCGCGGCGCAGATGCCGAACCAGCCGCATCGCGGCGATCTGAAGAAATTGCTGGTGCACCGGTCCGCTCGCGGCAAGGGACTTGCTCGCCTGCTGATGGAAGCGGCGGAGCGCGAAGCGGCCAAGCGCGGCAAAACCTTGCTGGTGCTAGACACCGCGACCGGCAGCGACGCCGAAGCCATCTATCCCCGTCTCGGCTGGGAACGTGCCGGCGTCATCCCGGACTACGCCCTGTGGCCGCAGGGCGGGTTCTGCGACACGACCATCTTCTACAAGCGGATCGCTGCGTAAGGTTCAGAGCGAGAACGTGGCAAGGGCGTCTTCCAGCCTGGCGCCCGGCGCCCAATGCATCGCCTTCCAGCCGAATTGCCGCGCCGCCTCGATGTTGGCGGGATAGTCATCGATGAAGGCGATCTCGCTGGCCTCGATGCCGACCCGCTCCGTCGCCAGCCGGAAGAATTCCGGGGCCGGCTTCTGGTATCCGAGCATGGCGGAATAGAAAATCCCGTCAAAATAGGAGGAGAGCCCGAGATTCTCCATCAGATACGCCGCGCGCCGATGCTCCTGGTTGGTCGCTAGGAACATCGGGATACCCGTTGCCCGCAAGGCGGCGAGATCGGTGAGCAAGGTCTGGTCCAACCGGGAATCATTTTCGAACCAATAGTCGATCAGTGTTGCGGCGCTAAGTCCGGGTGCTATCTTTGCAAGGACGCCAGCGAGCTGTGGTTCCAGCTCCTCACGACCTGTGACGATGTTGCCCCAGTGGGTCTGGAAGAATTCCTTCTGGATCAGCTCGCGACTGAGGCCGAGATCGCGTTCCAGATAGGTGAAAAGGTGCAAGCCATCTCTGGGCCGACCATGAACCAGTACGCCGTCGACATCGACCATCAGGACTTTCATGCGGCGCGAATCTCCCAATTGACGCAAAGGCAGGCGGAAGGTGCCGTCGTTTCCCGTCGCGTTCAAGGGTGCGGGCCGCTCTTTGTTTCCTGACTTCGATCCATGTAAGCCTTGGGGTATCCAATGAACTTCGCAGGCGAGGGGGCCGATCATGCGCGTCATTTATTCGGAAGATCACAAGCTGAGGGACGCCAAGACCGAGCTGCATGACGGCCAGCTGGTGACGCCCTTCGAAGCGCCGTTCCGCGCCGAATGGATTCTGGCCGCGGTGAAGGAAGCGGGCTTTGTCGATGTCGTGGCACCGGAGGCGCATGGGCTGGAAACGGCGCGCAAGGTGCATGATCCCGCCTATCTCGACTTCCTCGGCTCTATCTGGGATCGATGGGTCGCGGCCGGCTACAAAGGCGAGGCGATTGCCAATTCCTTCCCGGTGCGCCGCACCAGCCAGCGTGTGCCGGAAAATATCGTCGGCATGATCGGTCATTATGCCAATGCCGCCGACACCTCGATCAGCAAGGGTTCCTATGAAGCGGCGATTGCCTCGATGCGCTGTGCCCTGACGGGTGCCGATTGGCTCGATGCCGGCCATCGCTTCGCCTTCGCGCTTTGCCGCCCGCTCGGTCATCACGCCGGTATCGATCTCTTCGGCGGCTATTGCTTCATCAACAATGCGGCGGTGGCCGCGCAGCGCTTGCGCGATCACGGCGCGAAGAAGGTGGCCGTGCTCGACGTCGATTTCCACCATGGCAATGGCACGCAGGATATCTTCTACCGGCGCGGCGATGTCTTCACCGCTTCGCTCCACGGCGACCCCATCCACGCCTTTCCCTATTTCCTCGGCCATGCGGACGAGGAGGGCGAAGGCGAAGGGCTTGGCACGAACCGCAATTATCCGATGCCGCGCGGTACGCCCTGGAGCGTCTGGTCGCAGGCGCTTACCGACGCGCTTGCCTGCGTCAAGGCGTTCGGTGCGGAGGCGATCGTGCTGTCCCTTGGCGTCGATACGTTCGAGCGCGACCCCATCTCCTTCTTCAAGCTGACATCCGATGATTTTACCCGCATCGGCCAGCTTGTCGCCGGGGCCGGCCTGCCGGTTCTCACCTGCATGGAGGGCGGCTATGGCGTGCCGGAGATCGGCCTGAATGTCGCCAATGTGCTGAAGGGCCTGGAAGCCTGAGGTCCCCGAAGCCTGATGTGCTCCTATCAGGGCGGCTGATCCAACCGATGAAAAGTTTGAATTTGCGCGCCCATTGCTTGCCGTCTACAAGCCGCACAGAACGGGAGCGAGCATGGACCAGAAGATGATCGAAAGCGGCACGGATGGTGGCGCGGTACTAATGCCGCACCCGGATGTGCCGGCGTCTTCGGGCGGCGTTGGTGCGGGCGTTCTCATGTGCCTGTTGTCGATGTGCTGCATCCAGTTCGGAGCGGCACTGTCGTCCTCTGCCATTGCCACCTACGGGCCAGCCGGGGCGACATGGCTCCGGCTGTCTTTCGCCGCGATCGCTCTGGCGATCATCGTCCGGCCAAAGGTCACGCGCTATAGCCGCGCGCAATGGCTTGGCGCGCTGACGCTCGGTACCGTGTCGGCAATGATGACGCTCTCCTTCTTTTCGGCGATCGAGCGCATCCCCCTCGGCCTCGCCGTCGCCATCGATTTCCTCGGGCCGCTACTGGTAGCGACGCTCGGTTTCGGCCTCAGCCGTCAGCTTTTCTGGCCGCTGATCGCCGGTATCGGCGTGCTTCTGCTTGCCTATGACGGCGAGGGTTGGGTCGGCAATCTCCCGGGCATATTATTTGCCTGCGGCGCGGGCACCGGCTGGGCCTGCTATATCCTGCTGACGAAGAAGGTCGGCAGCGTTTTTACCGGCTTCGAAGGTCTCTCGATGTCGCTCATCATTGCCGCCATCGTTGCAACACCCTTCGGCTTTGCCTCTGCCGCGCCGCATCTGACAGGTCATGGCCTCCTCGAAATGGCGGGTCTGGCGCTGCTCGTGCCGCTTCTGCCCTATGCGCTGGAAATGGTGGCACTGCGACGCATGCCGACATCCTCCTTCGGCATTCTCATGAGTCTCGAACCGGCAATCGGCGCCTTCGCCGGTTTCGTCATTCTGACACAGCCGCTGACCCCCTCGCAGATGTTCGGTACGGCACTCGTCGTGGCCGCCAGCATTGGCGCGACTGTGTTTGTTGCGAGAGCTTGAGGTTTAGGTCGGCTTCTTCGCCGGATCATCCACCGCCGGATTGTAAAACAGCGACAAGGTCAGGCTCTTGGCGATGCGCTCGGCCGTTGCCATGAACCAGGCCTTGGCCTCGTCCGTCGGTGCTATGTCGTCCAGCGTCTGCGAAAACAGCACCAGCCATTCCGGAAACAGATCGGGGGCAATGCCCTGGACGCCGAGATGGGCCTGCACCGGCTTGCCACCATAGGCGCCGTTCTTGAAGGCGACCGAGGACCAGAAGCGTTTCATCTTTTCCATGTGATCGGGCCAGCGCCCGGCAAGGCGGCCATCGAAGACCGGACCGAGCCGGGGATGCACCTGGATGCGGCCGTAAAAGGTGTCAACCAGCCGGTCGATGAAGGCCGCGTCGATGCCTATGCGCGCCATCTCGGCCTCGGCCTTCTCGCGGATGCCGGCCAGATGGGCGGCGCGGCCCTGCAGGTCATTGTCCATGTCATGCTCCTGGCCCTGCTGCGCGCAACTTTTTCTGCGGCACTGGGCTTGCGTCGGCTCCTATGTACGCCATTTCCCTGCGCAACCAAGATGTCATCCGCTCGTCGCGGCAATTTGTCAGAACCGCGTCGCCCTTTCTTCGGGATCATGCCTTTGCGCTTGACCCCTGCATTCAGCCACTTTAGAATTAGAATAATTCTAAAGATGGAGATTTTGATGTTGCTCGGTTTCTTCCGCTCGCCGAAGCGTTCCTTTGCCTCTTTGTCCGAACAGGAAATTCTTGCTGTCGCCATTGCCGCTGAGGAGGACGATGCGCGCATCTTTCTCGCCTATGCCGATATCCTTCGCGACCAGTACCCCGACTCCGCCAAGGTGTTCGAGGATATGGCCGAGGTCGAGGACACTCATCGCAAGACGCTGATCGACATGCACCGCCGGCGTTTCGGCGAGCGTATCCCGCTGATCCGGCGCGAGCACGTCATTGGTTTCTATGATCGCAAACCGGATTGGCTGCGCAAGAACCTGTCGCTCGACGCTATCCGCCAGGAGGCGGAGGTGATGGAGCAGCAGGCCTATAATTTCTATGTCGAGGCGGCGAAGCAGATCTCGGATGCTTCGACGCGCCAGCTGCTTGGCGATCTTGCGCTCGCCGAGCAGGGACATGAGGAAGTCGCCCGCATGCTGGGCGACAAGCACACGCCGGAGAGCGTCAAGGTTGAGGAGGACGCGCATGCGCGCCGCCAGTTCGTGCTG
>DASVPC010000242.1:0-11392 GCA_036383055.1 Rhizobium sp.
GGTCTCCTGGTTCGTCAAGCAGGCGCTCGTCAACCTCGCCAAGGATATCGGCCTGAAGTTCGAAGAGCCGGATCAGCATGACCGCGAAGGCTGGGCCAAGCTGATGAAGAAGGTCGGCGTCAAGGGCATCCACATCGCCGAACGCGACACGCAACGCACCAAGCATCCGAAGCCGCTGAACGTCTTCTGGAACACCTGGTCCGTCGAAGGCTTCATCTCGGAAGGCCTGCAGCCGGCCGAACTCGGCTGGGGCACGCACGAAGAGTGGATGCCGAAGAACGCCAAGAAGCATAAGAAGGGCTGCCAGGCCGCCATCTATCTGGAACAGCCGGGCGCCAACACCCGCGTCCGTACCTGGTGCCCGACGCCCGGCCCGCAATACGGCTTCCTGGTCACGCACAACGAATCGATCTCGATCGCCGACTTCTTCACCGTCCGCGACAAGGATGGCGACGTTACCTTCCGCCCGACCTGCCACTATGCCTACCATCCGGCCAACGACGCCGTGCTCTCGCTGCACGAAATGTTCGGCAATGGCGGCACGCCGCAGCCGGTTCACCACGTCCTCGACGAACATGAACTGGAAGACGGCGTCGACGAACTCGGCGTCCTGCTCTATGGCCACGACAAGAACGCCTATTGGTACGGTTCGCGCCTGTCTCTCGAAGAGACCCGCCGCATCGCTCCCTACCAGAACGCAACCGGCCTGCAGGTAACCTCCGCCGTTCTCGCCGGCATGGTCTGGGCTCTGGAAAATCCGACCGCCGGCATCGTCGAAGCCGACGAGATCGATTACAAGCGCTGCCTCGAAGTGCAGCTGCCCTATCTCGGCCCGGTCGAAGGCCACTACACCGACTGGACGCCGCTCGACGGCCGTCCGGGCCTGTTCCCGGAAGACATCGACACCAAGGATCCCTGGCAGTTCAAGAACATTCTCGTTCGCTGATTGACAGAGAATTAGAATAATCGGAAATTAGAATGCTCGCACAGGTCGTGCGGGCATTTTTATTACGCTCGCAAGATAAATCAAGGTGATGGGGCCTTGAAGCCTTGCTTTCAACAAATGGTCGCGGCATGTTTCCTGCAATCAACATGACGCCAATCCGCCTTCAATCGCGGGAGACATTTATGAAGCTCAAAACCAGTCTTGCCCTTGTCACCGCTGCGGCAGCGCTGTCCGCCTGCGTCGACTTCGGTGGATCGAGGCCGCCGCCGGTCGTCATGGGCGGGGGTGCGCAGCCGCGCGCAACAACGGTTGAGGGCAATTGGAGCGATGCGAACGGGCTGAACTCGTCATTTTCGGGCGGCAGGTTCGAGACGCACACGACGGACGGCACGAACACGCAAATGGCTTCCGGAACCTACACGACGGATCCTTCCGGCG
This sequence comes from Rhizobium sp., assembly GCA_036383055.1. Taxonomy (GTDB): domain Bacteria; phylum Pseudomonadota; class Alphaproteobacteria; order Rhizobiales; family Rhizobiaceae; genus Rhizobium. The sequence continues at coordinate 1,385 of DASVPC010000242.1, forward strand.
TAATCCAGATCAATCTGTATTCGAACATCAAGCGCACCAGCTCCAAGGTCAATTGCTTCCTGGCCAACCCCAGCCAGCTTAATTGCACCGCTGAAGGCGGTGGGCACTTCTCGCTCAACCGCCAGGGCTGAGACCGGCATCGCGGACGGGTAGGACGCCATGCGCAGGGTGGCGCTTTATATCATTCTCATCATCGGCTTGCCGCTCGCCGTTCTGGCGGCGGCGCTCCCCGCCAACAGCTTTAAGGCCCAAGGCATCGCCGCGCTCGATTGCGACGGGCCGGCGAGCGTTCTGATCGTCGCCATACCCGCCTTGTTGCTCTACGCCGGCGGCATGATCCTGCTTTATCGCGACAAGAGCCGGCGCTTTCATCGCATCGCCGCACTTTGCTGCCTGCTCGTCGCTCTCGCCGTCGGCTGGAACGTCATCGCTGCCGTGCGGGAAGCCTATGGCGATGCCTCGATCGAGGCCTGCGCCTGATCTCGCAGCCGCCCGCCTGTGGATTTGTAAAATCCTAATGAACCCAACAGCTTTCGCTTGCGCTCGTCCCGTCGTGATGGAAACATCAGCCTGGGGGCCGCCGTGGGGCACAGGCGGATCGGATTGTGAAAAATAACAGGAGAGAAAGATGACGAAGCCCTTCGGAGTGGGCCTTTTGGCTGCAGCCGCCTTGGCGCTCAGCACAAGCGCCGCTTTCGCGGACTATCAGCTCAACATTCTGCACTTCAACGATTTCCATTCGCGCGTGGAATCGATCAACAAATTCGACACCACCTGCTCGGCGGCGGAAGAAGCCAAGAATGAATGCTTCGGCGGCGCCGCGCGGATGAAGACGATGATCGACCAGCGCCGTGCAGCCCTTGCCGGCCAGAATGTGCTAGTGCTCGACGCCGGTGACAATTTCCAAGGTTCGCTGTTCTATACGACCTACAAGGGCGCAGCTGAGGTCGAATTCCTCAACGACATGAAGATCGACGCCATGACCGTCGGCAACCACGAATTCGACGATGGCGAAGGCCCGCTGGCCGCCTTCCTCGACAAGGCGCAATTCCCCATCGTCACCGCCAATATGGTCGTCGATGGTCAGTCGAAAATCGGCGACCGCATCAAGAAATCTATCGTGCTTACGATCGGTGGCCAGAAGATCGGCATCGTCGGCGCCGTCACCACTGAAACCCCGGAACTCTCCTCGCCTGGCCCGCATGTCAAGATCACCGACGATGCAGCTGCCATCAGTGCCGAGGTGGATGCGCTGAAATCGCAGGGCGTCAACAAGATCATCGCGCTCACCCATGTCGGCTATCAGCGTGATATCGAGAAGATCGCCAAGATCGCCGGCGTCAGTGTCGTCGTTGGCGGCCACTCGCACACGCTGCTGTCGAACACGGATCCGAAAGCCGCCGGCCCCTATCCGACCATGGTCGACAACCCCGCCGGCTACAAGGTCCCGGTCGTCCAGGCCGCCTCCTACAGCAGATATCTCGGTGACGTCGTCGTCACTTTCGATGATAACGGCGCCGTAAAGGACGCCAAGGGCGATCCGATCCTGCTCGATGCCTCGGTCAAGCCCGACCCCGCGATCGCCGCCCGCGTCCAGGAGATGGCAAAGCCAATCGAGGAACTGCGCCATAAGGTGATCGGCAGCACTCTCGACACGATCGAAGCCGCGCGCGAGGTTTGCCGCGTTCGGGAGTGCTCCATGGGCAACCTCGTCGCCGACGCAATCCTCGACCGCACGAAGGGACAGGGCATCAGCATCGCCATCCAGAACGGCGGCGGATTGCGTGCCTCGATCGGCGCTGGCGACATCAGCATGGGCGGCGTGCTGACCGTGCTGCCGTTCCAGAACACCGTCGCCACCTTCCAGTTGACGGGTGCGGACGTGAAGGCGGCGCTGGAGAACGGCCTCAGCCAGATCGACGAGGGTGCCGGTCGCTTCCCGCAGGTCTCCGGTCTCAAATATACCTTCGACAAATCCAAGCCGTCCGGCAGCCGCCTGGTCTCGGTCACGGTGCAGGAGGGCGCGGAATTCGTGCCGCTCGATCCCGATAAGACCTACGGTGTCGTCAGCAACAACTACATGCGCGCCGGCGGCGACGGCTACTCCGTCTTCGCGCAGAAAGGCAAGAATGCCTATGACTTCGGCCCCGATCTGGCGGGCGTAGTGGCCGATTATCTCGCCGCACACAATCCTTACAAGCCATACACGGACGGCCGCATAACCCAGGTGGCCGCCGCCCAGCCGGAGGCAGCAAAACCCGCGCAAACACAGGAGCCCGCGGCCGCACCGGATCCGAAGTCTGCTCCGGCGGCAGCCAATACCGGTGCGGCACCCGCAACCACCACCACGGCGCCGGCCACGCCAGCACCTGCCGCATCGGCGCCTGTAACCGCCGCGCCGGCCACATCAACCCCACCAGCCGCAACGGCTCCAGCAACGACGACGGTCGCCCCGGCAACCCAGACCAACGAACCGCCGAAGACGCCGACCACCCACGTCATCGTCGCCGGCGACACGTTCTGGGATCTCGCCAAGACCTACTACGGCAATCCCAACGACTGGCACAAGCTGCTGGCGGCCAACCGTAATCTCAAGCCGCACCGCCTTCTGGTCGGTGAGGAATTGAAGATTCCGGCCAAGTAAGGACGATTTGTCTCGCAAGACTTCGCCGGTCCGGGCTTTTCCGGGCCGGTTTTTGTTCCTATGTGAGGGACTCCGTTTCGTTGAGAGGACATGATTGATGACAGCAGAAGCCGCGACCGGTCAATTACAACAAAAATCCGGCAGGATCGGCGTCCTTCTCGTCAATCTCGGCACGCCTGACGGCACCGACTACGCATCGATGCGGCGCTATCTGCGCGAGTTCCTCACCGACAGGCGCGTCATCGAATGGTCGCCATGGAAATGGTATCCGATCCTCTTCGGCATCGTTCTCAACACCCGTCCGCAAAAGGTCGGCAAGGCCTATGAGACGATCTGGAACAAGGACAGAAACGAGAGCTTCCTGCGCACCTATACCCGCAACCAGTCGGACCTGATGGCCGAGCGGCTGGCGGACTTGCCCGCTGTCGTCGTCGATTGGGCGATGCGCTACGGAACGCCTTCGATCGGCGACCGTATACAGGCGCTGAAGGACAAGGGCTGCGACCGCATCGTGCTGTTTCCGCTCTATCCGCAATATGCGGCGGCCACCACCGCCACGGTCAATGACAAGGCTTTCGAGAAGCTGGTGAAGATGCGCTGGCAGCCGGCCCTGCGCACGGTGCCGGATTATCACAGCGATCCCACCTATATCGACGCGCTCGCCAAATCCGTCACTCGGCATCTCGCCACGCTCGACTGGCTGCCGGAAAAGATCCTCGCCTCGTTCCATGGCATCCCGCTTGCCTATTCGGAAAAGGGCGACCCCTATTATAGCCAATGCATCGAGACTGGCCGTCTGCTGCGTGAAAAGCTCGGTCTTGCCGAGGATCAGTTCATGGTCACTTTCCAGTCTCGTTTCGGTCCGGAGGAATGGCTGCAGCCCTATACGGACAAGACGGTGGAAAGCCTCGCCAGGGAAGGCACCAAGCGTATAGCCGTCCTCAACCCCGGCTTCGTCTCCGACTGTCTGGAAACGCTTGAGGAAATCGCCGAACAGGCAGCCGAATCCTTCCATCACAATGGCGGCGAGAAATTCACGCATATTCCTTGCCTCAACGACGGCGAGGACGGCATGCGCGTGCTGGAGGCGGTGGTGCGGCGAGAGCTGTCGGGCTGGGCCTGATCTGAAAGGCCCTGCCGCCGCCTCATTGCAGATCCGGTTTCCTCAGAAAACTGCTGCGATCGGCCGACTTGACCCTTAGCCATGCCTCGCGACCATTGCGCAGCACCCGCATGGGAATTTCCGCTCCGGCGGAGCCGCTTTCCCATATCTTGCGGTAGAAATCGGCAAGGCCATCCACCTCGTCATCGCGGATTTCGGAAATGACGTCGCCTCGGCGCAGGCCCGCCTGTTCGGCGGGGCCACCCTCGGCCACGCTCATGACCACGACCTCGCCATCGCTTTCGGCGGAGAAAGCGCCGAGCCAAGGCCTCGGCGGTTTGTTGACCTGACCCCGATTGAGCAGATCATCGAGAATGGGTGGCAAGAGGTCGATCGGTACGACCATGTTGATATCGGCGCTTCCTCCACCTTTCGCCGCCATCTGCAGATGCAGCGAGCCGATACCCAGAAGTTTGCCGTCGGCGTCGATGAGGGCGGCACCGCCCCAGGACGGATGGGCAGGCGCCGTGAAGATCGCTTCATCGAGCAGATATTCCCAATAACCGGCGAATTCCTGCTTGGCGACGATATTCGCCTGTACGAACTGGCCGATACCGTCGGCCATCATGACAGGATCACCAATATCGGCTTTGGCGACATTGCCGAAATCCAGCGGGGGAACATCCAGCCGTCCGAGCGCCTGCACCAGACCGAAGCCGGTTTCTTGATCATAAGCCAGCGCATGGGCGGGAATCACACGGCCGTCATTGGTCGTCAGCCAGACCTCCTCGGCCTCCGTGATCAGATAGCCGATGGTCAGCACCAGCCCGTTGTTCCGGATGACCACGCCGCTGCCTTCCCGGCGAGTGCCGAGCGATCCCGCCGTAAAGGCATCCTCCGGAATTTTGGAATGCACGGCCACGACCGAGCGCAAGGTCCTATCGATATTCATGGCTTCACCTGCTGATGCGCGATGCTTTGGCTCCGAAGACTGCATGACAGCCGAGCCGGATCTTCCCTTACCTTAAAGTATGAAGATGCAGAGCCGGAGGCAAGACCTTGGCGAGATTGAATATCCTCGTCGCCGGGCGTGAAAGGTTGATTGCCGCAGACCATTTCACCCTTGCCGAGAACATGGTAACCCACCACATCTGATTGAGCTGCTTCGCGACCCACTCGACCGTGGGAGTCAAAGATGCAGCAACGCTTGGGAATGACGTCAGCCTCGCATCGTCCGGGGAACGTCGATGGAGGATTTTATGGTCATCGGTGGATTCAGCATCTTTGTGATTGCCCTGGTTGTTTTGATCATCCTGGTGCTGTTTGCAGGGATCAAGACCGTGCCGCAGGGATATCGCTACACGGTCCAGCGTTTCGGCCGCTACACCCGCACACTGGAGCCGGGCCTCAATCTGATTGTGCCTTTCATCGACACGCTCGGCGTACGCATGAATGTGATGGAGCAGGTGCTGGCAGTGCCGACCCAGGAGGTCATCACCAAGGACAATGCCAGCATTTCCACCGACGCCGTCGCCTTCTTCCAGGTGCTGAATGCGGCCCAGGCGGCCTATCAGATCACCAATCTCGAAAGTGCGATCCTCAACCTCACCAAGACCAATATCCGCTCTGTTATGGGTTCGATGGATCTCGATGAGCTGCTGTCCAATCGCGACGCCATCAATGAACGGCTGCTGCGCGTTGTCGACAACGCGGTCGAGCCATGGGGCATCAAGGTGACCCGTGTCGAAATCAAGGACATTCAGCCACCGAAGGATCTGGTCGATGCCATGGGCCGGCAGATGAAGGCCGAACGCGAGAAGCGCGCCCAGGTTCTCGAAGCCGAAGGCTTGCGCGCTGCGCAAATCCTCCGTGCCGAAGGTGCAAAACAGTCGGCCGTGCTCCAGGCCGAGGGCCAGCGCGAAGCCGCCTTCCGCAATGCCGAAGCGCGCGAGCGTCTGGCCGAAGCCGAAGCCAAGGCGACCCGCGTGGTCTCCGAGGCGATCGCCGAGGGCAATGTGCAGGCAATCAACTATTTCGTCGCGCAGAAATACACCGAAGCGCTGACCGCGATCGGCACCGCCGGCAATTCCAAGATCGTGCTGATGCCAATGGAAGCCTCATCCATTCTCGGATCGCTCAGCGGTATCGGCGCAATCGCCCGCGAGGTGTTCGGCGATAATGGCGATGGCACGTCGCCGCAGTCCCCTCGCCCGCGTTCCGGCCCGGCGCGCACCACAACCACACCCTCTATCAATCCGCTGACGCAACGGGAGAGCTGATCCATGTTCGACAATCTCGTCGTTCAACTCGGCCCATGGAGCTGGTGGGTACTGGGATTGGTGCTGCTCGCCGCCGAACTCGTATTGCCGGGCTTCTTCCTGATCTGGATCGGCCTTGCCGCTATTATCGTCGGCGCACTCTCGCTGCTTCTCTGGGACAGCACCTTCTGGATCTGGCAGGTGCAATGGCTGATCTTCGCGGCGTCCGCCGTCATCGTCACCCTGCTCGGCCGCCACTATGTCTATAATAACAGCCAGGAGACGGACGAGCCGTTCCTCAACCAGCGCAGCGCCAGCCTCGTTGGTCGCACGGCAACGCTTGCCGAGCCGATCACCGAAGGTCGCGGCCGCATCCGTCTGGAGGATACCTATTGGATCGTGACCGGGCCGGACCTGCCGGCCGGCACCCGCGTCAAGGTCGTCGCCAGCAACGGGCGCGACCTGACCGTCGAGGCCGCTTGATCAGGCGACACCGATCCGCAGCAAGTCGTGGAAATGGACGATGCCGATCGGCCGCTTGGTTTCGTCGACAACCATCAGCGCCGAGATATTGTAACGGTTCAGCAACGCCATCGCGCCGGTCGCCAGCGTCGTTTCCTTCACCGTCTTCGGATTGCGGGTCATCACCTCGTCCACCCGCATCTCCGCGAGGCTGCTGCCGAGATTACGGGCGATATCACCATCGGTGATGATGCCGCAGAGGCAGCCATCATCATCGATCACGCCGACGCAGCCGAAGCGCATATTCGAGAGCGTCATCGCTGCCTCTTGCATGCCAGTACCGAGGCTGACCAGCGGAACGCGATCGCCCTTATGCATGATATCGACGACATGCGAGAGGCTGGCACCGAGCTTGCCGCCCGGATGAAAAGTGCGGAAATCCTCGGCGGTAAAGCCCCGCGCTTCCAGCAGTGCTACGACAAGCGCGTCGCCGACCGCGAGCTGCAACAGCGTCGACGTCGTGGGTGCCAATCCATGCGGGCAGGCTTCCTGTTCCTTGGGCAGCAACAGGACCACATCGGATTCGCGCGCCAGCGTCGAGGTTTCGCCGGCGGTGATGGCGATCATCGGGATCGAGAACCGGCGAGAATAGCTGATGATGCCGCGCAGTTCGGCACTTTCGCCGCCCCATGATATGGCGATGATGACATCGTCCTGAGTGATCATGCCGAGATCGCCGTGATTGGCTTCGACCGGATGCACAAAGAAAGACGGTGTTCCCGTGGAGGCGAACGAGGCGGCGAGCTTGTTGCCGATATGGCCGCTCTTACCGACACCGGTGATGATGACGCGCCCGTCGATGCCGCCGATTACCTCCACCGCGCGGCTGAAAGGCTCGGCCAAACCGTCGGCCAATGCGCGCTCCAGCGCTTCCAGCCCCTGCCTTTCGATCTCGATCGTCCGCATCGCGGATTCGATCGCACCGTTCTCGATGAATTTCACTGCTCTCTTATTCATGAGGGAGGCCTACCGCTTTTCTTTATTTCTGTCCACCTGCGATCGTTTTCGCGCGGCAAGGACCGAGCCTGTCTTCCCTGTTCCTTATCGTTTCTTGGCAAGGAAGCGTTAACCATGAGGCTTTAGAATTGGGTAAGAGTTTAAGGTATTTCCAGTAAGATCAGACATAGGATCAAATGGACATCGGCAACAACAAGGCGGGTGGACGCTCCCTCCGGCTGACGGCATGCGCTGCATCCGCTCTGCTCGGCTGGGGCGTATTCGCTATGCCGATGCCAGTCCATGCGCAGTCGGCCGACACCAGCCAGACGGGATCGACCGATGCCGACAGCCTCGATCTTCCGGTGACGACCACAACGTCCGCCAAATCCAAGACGACCAAAGCGGCAAGCCAGAGCTCGACGGATACGGAAGCGCCTGTCAACGGCCGTCTGCGGCTCGGCGGCATCGACCCGACGACGACGGGCTCGACCCTCGACGACGATCTGCGTCGCGTCAATCTGCGCGAGACCGGCGTCGATGATCTGAGAGCTCGGCGATATCCTGACCGCGATGACGCCCAGGGCATACCGCTCGGCACCTTTACCCTGCGTCCTTCCATCAACCAGTCCGTCAATGTCGAGCGCAACCGCACCGGCTCCACCAATGACGACCGCAGCTTCCTGCAGACCGATCTGCGCAGCACGCTAACCTCGGATTGGGATCGCCACGCGCTGACCATCACGGGTGAAGGTGTCTGGCAGAAGAATTTCAGCGGCAGCGGCGCGGAGCAGCCGACCGTCAATCTCAACGCCGATCTGCGCCTCGACCTTCCCGCCGATACCGTTGCCCACATCACCGCCGGCTATCAATTCTTCCGCGAGGACACCAGCGATCCGAACGCCATCGCCAATGCCTCGAAGCAATCGGCCGTCAACCAATTCAATACCGGTCTCTCACTGGAGCGTGATTTCGGCGTGCTGCGCGGCACGACAGCCGTGGCATTGATCCGCACTGTCTATTCAGACGCCGTGCTCTCGGATGGAACGCCGGTAACGCTCAGCGACCGCAACCAGACGGCCGGCACCTGGCGCGGCCGCATCGGCTACGAGCTGTCGCCAGCCCTCATCCCCTTCATCGAAGCCGACCTTGGCCTCGCCGTTTACGACCAGTCGCATGACAGCAACGGCTACGCCCGCTCGAACCAGAGCTTCGGCGGCAAGGCGGGCGTCGAGCTCGATCTCGGCGAAAAGATGAAGGGTGAACTCGGTTTCGGCTATCAGCACACGGAATTCGACGATTCGCGGCTTGCCGCAATCGATTCGCCGACCATCGACGGCAAGCTCGCCTGGTCGCCGCAGCGCGGCACCGATGTCAGCATCGGTCTTGCGACCACAGTCCAGCCCTCCACGACGGCGGGCGAAAGCGGCTATACCGCCTATCAGCTTAGCAGCACCTTGAGCCGCCAGCTGCGCGACGACCTCACCGCCAAACTGACCGGCGGCACGATCTGGCGCAATTATCCCTCCGACAGCTCTTTCGCCGACGAAACGGAATATGACGCAGCCCTCGGCTTCACCTGGGGCATCAACCGTTACCTCGATCTCACCAGTAACGTCGGCTACCAGCTAACGTCACGAAAGACGGGCGACGATACGCGGCAGGTCCAGGCGGGTGTGGGATTGACAGTGAAGAGATAAAAATTCTCCCCGCTTTCGAAACTCTCGAAAGCGGGGAGAAGAGACTTTGATCGCCGTTACTTCAGCGCTGCGACCAGCGCCTTCAGACCGTCTTCGACAGTCGGGCGGATATCCGCACGGGCGAGCGCGAAAGCGACGTTGGCGAGGATGAAGCCATCCTTGGCGCCACAGTCGAAAGTCTGGCCCTGGAAGTGATAACCGGCAAAATCCTGCTTCTGCGCAAGCTTCAGCATGCCGTCGGTCAGCTGGATCTCGTTGCCGGCGCCGCGTTCCTGGCTCTCCAGGATCTCGAAAATCTCCGGCTGCAGGATGTAGCGACCGTTGATGAAGAAATTCGACGGGGCCGTGCCCTTGGCCGGCTTCTCCACCATCCCGGTGATGCGGAAGCCATTGCCGATGGTGTCGCCGACGCCGACGATGCCATATTTGTGGGTCTGATCCGGAGCGCACTCCTCGACGGCGATGACATTGCCGCCGCTGGTTTCATAGAGCTCGATCATACCCTTCATGCAGCCCTTTTCGGCGCGCATGACCATATCGGGGAGAAGCAGCGCGAAGGGTTCGTCGCCGACGATCTCGCGGGCGCACCAGACGGCGTGGCCGAGGCCGAGCGGCTCTTGCTGACGCGTGAAGCTCGCGGTGCCGGCCTTCGGCAACAGGCCGCTCAAAAGCGTCAGCTCGGCATTCTTGTTGCGCTGGCGCAATGTCTGCTCGAGCTCGAACTGAATGTCGAAATAGTCTTCGATGACATGCTTGCTGCGGCCGGTCACGAACACGAAATGCTCGATGCCCGCCTCCATCGCCTCGTCGACGACGTATTGGATCACCGGCTTGTCGACAACGGTC
>DASVPC010000243.1:0-4591 GCA_036383055.1 Rhizobium sp.
AAAAAGACGCAGCTTGCTACGGGAAGGGCTCTTTCGACGCAACACGAACTCCGGGCATGGAACGCGGGAACATTCCATTAAAAATCCCGCATTAACCTTGACGTCCGGTTAACGGACCGTGCCGGAATGTGACTGTGAGCACGTTTGGATGTTCTAATGTGTTGGAAAAGTCCCCTCCCCACAGGGGCGGGGGACTAGCCGACCACGATCGCTTTGCCCGCGATCATCTCGTCGTTTGCCGAGCTGGAGTTTTGGGAGAGGCGGAGCAACAGGTTAAGCCCCTCCCCCCTCGTGGGGCGGGGTCTTTGCCCCCCGTGTCAAATAATGACGTGCGAGCCCAGTTCCACCACGCGGTTGGCCGGCAGGCGGAAGTAGTCTGAGGGGTTGGCGGCGGCATTGGCGAGCGCGATGTAGAGCCGGTCTTGCCAGTAGGGCATGCCCGACTTGGCGTCCGGCACCAGCTTGCGGCGGCCGAGATAGAAGGAGGTCGACATGATGTCGAACTTCAGCCCGGTCTTGCGCAAGGTCGCAAGCGCCTGCGAGACGTTCTGCGATTCCATGAAGCCAAAACGTAGCTCGACGCGCGAGAAGCGGTCGGAGACCTTCTCGACCGAGTAGCGCTCTTCTTGGGCGACACGCGGCTTGTTGGTGGTGCGGATCGTCAGGATGACGTTCTTGTCGTGCAGAACGTGATTGTGCTTCAGATTGTGCAGAAGGGCCGCGGGCGCCGATTCCGGATCGCTGGTGAGGAAGATCGCCGTGCCCGGCACATGCGCCGGGGAGTGATCGCTCTTGCGCTCGATCGAGCTGACGAAGGACGATAGCGGGATATCCGTGTGCCGCGTCTTCTCCATCAGGATCGCGCTGCCGCGACGCCAGGTCCACATGATCACCGTGAAGGCCGTGGCGATCAGCACCGGAACATAACCGCCGTCGTGGATCTTCAGCAGGTTGGCACCGAGGAAGACGAATTCCAGCAACAACAGCGGCGTCAGCACGGCAATCGCCATCGGCAGCGTCCAGTTCCAGCGAACACGGACGAATTCGAAGGCCATGATCGAGGTGACGACCATGGCGCCGGTCACCGAGATACCGTAGGCCGTCGCCAGCGCATCCGAGGTCTTGAAGCTCAGCACCAGGAAGATGACGCCGAAGAAGAGTATGGCGTTAACCGACGGCAGGAAGATCTGGCCGGTATTGGTCTCGGAGGTAATGAGGATTTCCATGCGCGGCAGGAAGCCGAGATGGATTGCCTGGCGCGTCAACGAGAAGGCTCCGGTGATGACCGCCTGGCTGGCGATGATCGTTGCCATGGTGGCAAGAATGACCACCGGCAGAAGCGCCCAATGCGGATACATCAGAAAGAACGGATCGGACATGGCGAGCGGCTCGCGCAGCACCAGTGCACCCTGGCCGAGATAGTTCAGCGTCAGCGACGGAAAGACCAGGACGAACCAGGCCCACTGGATCGGCCGCCGGCCGAAATGACCGAGGTCGGCATAAAGCGCTTCGGCGCCGGTGACGGTCAGGAAGACCGCGCCGAGCACGACGACGCCCAGAAAGCCCTCGTTCATCAGGAAGTTGACCGCATACCAAGGGTTCAAGGCAGCCAGAATGCCGAAATCATCGGAGATATGCATGATGCCGGCGACGCCCATGACGATGAACCAGAGCGCCGTGATCGGGCCGAAGAAGCGCGCCACGGCGCCGGTGCCATGCGACTGGATGGCAAAGAGCAGCGCCAGGATCGCGACCGAGATCGGCACGATATAGTCCGACAGCGTCGGCGTGACCAGCTTCAGACCTTCGACGGCGGAAAGAACCGACAGGGCTGGCGTGATCATCGCATCGCCGAGAAAGAGCGCGGCCCCCAGAAGTCCCAGCAGCATGAGAACGGCGGTGTGGCCGTTCGCCGTCTTCATCAGCAGCGCCAGAAGCGACAGCGTGCCGCCTTCGCCGTCATTGTCGGCGCGCAGCAGAAAAAGGACATATTTCATGGTGACGATGATCGTCAGCGCCCAGAACATCAGCGATACGAGGCTGATGACCTCGCCGCGCGTCAGACCATCGGCGGCCACCGGTTTCAGCGCCTCTCGAAAAGCGTAAAGCGGGCTTGTTCCGATATCGCCATACACAACGCCGATAGACCCGACGGCGAGGTAGGACAGCTTGCGTATGCTCATTTTCCCGTCGGGAGAATGATGGGTTTCGTCAGACATTCAGGATCACTAGACTCTCAGAGCCAGCCTTTCCAGCGAAAAAAGAAAAACGGAACGATGGCGGATATCACCATCAACAACAACGATGCCGGGTAACCGTAGGCGAAATGCAATTCCGGCATGAGCTCGAAGTTCATACCATAGACCGATGCCACAAGCGTCGGGGGCAGGAAGACCACGGAGGCGATCGAGAAAATCTTGATGATCGAATTCTGCTCGATGTTGATCAGGCCGAGCGATGCATCCAGGAGGAAGGTAATGTTGCCCGCCACGAAAGAGGCATGCTCGGATAGAGACTGCACATCCCGCGAGACATTACGGCACAATTCCTTGGCCTCTTTGTCCTGCTGCATGGCAGGTATGGTATTGAGGAACGTCAAAAGCCGCGACAACGAACTCAGGCTATCCCGCACCTTGCTGATCGTACGATGGTAGCCTGCAATATCCTTCAGCTTCTCTTCCAGATAGTTTGCCGGACGACGGATTTTCTTCACGCGGTCGCCGAATACATGCGCTGACAATATATCGATGCCGGCAACCGTTTGTTCAAGAACCTCGGCCGTCCGATCGATAATTGTTTCGAGAAGTTTCGCCAGCAGCGAGATACCCGTCAGCCGGTCTTGCGGAATCCGCTGCAGGGCGGCGATGAACAGCGCAAAGGATTTCGGCCGGGCATAACGGATCGTGACCAGGCGGTGTCCCGTCAGGATGAAGGCGACGTCGGTCAGCATCGGCAGATTGGTATCGGCCTTCCACAGCAGCGAAGCCGTCAGGAAGACCGCGTCATTCTCGACATAGAGCCGGGCAGATGGCTCGATATCCTTCATATCCTCGCGGGTCGGAACCTCGAGCCCGAGCAGACGCTCGATATTGGTTTCCTCTTCGCGAGACGGTTCGACCATGTCGATCCAGACGGCATTGTCCGGCAATTGGGCAAGCGTCGAAAGGTTTGCCAGCTCGAGCGAAGTACAGTCGGAACAGTAGGCCGTGATCAACGCATCGCTCCCGACACGGCGCAGGCAAAGCTATAGCCAAGGCGCTTTATGCGCTCCGGCTGCGATCCTACCAATGGCCAATGAAGAAAACTCATAAAACTCCGGGCGTATCCCGCCAAGCCGGCTGGGAATCCGTGTCCATGCTGATTGCGCTGCTGTACCAATTCTTCGCTCGTCATAAACAACGCCGATCGCTCGGGCGAGACGAAGACATCATGCGGCGGACGGCCATCATCCGATATGCCCGACCAAATTCACGCCGGCGGCGCATATGCAGCAAAGCGCGCAAAGAATCAAGCCACAACCCCTTCAATGCGCGTTTTCACCGCAGCTTTCCGATTTGCGAAGTCATAGCACATGATACGGGCAAGGCAATCACGCCGATCGTCGCCGGCACGAACCTTCACGAATTATTCAAAGACGATCGAGGGTGCTGCGCGCAAAGGCGTGTTGCTGACCTGCGCCCAGACCTTGGCGGCGATATCGCGATAGATGCCGGCGACGATACCATTGGGATCGGAGGCAACCAGCGGCGTGCCGGCATCGGATGTCTCGCGGATGCCCATGGTCAACGGCACCTCGCCGAGGAAGGGCACGCCGATGCGCTCGGCCTCCTTGCGCGCGCCGCCATGACCGAAGATATCGTAGCGGGCGCCAGTGTCCGGAGCGATGAAATAGCTCATGTTTTCAACGATTCCGAGGACGGGAACCTCGACCTTACGGAACATGTTGAGGCCCTTACGGGCATCGATCAGCGCCAGATCCTGCGGTGTCGAGACGATAATGGCGCCAGCAAGCGGTACCTGCTGCGCCATGGTCAGCTGCACATCGCCGGTGCCCGGCGGCATGTCGACGACGAGAACGTCGAGTTCGCCCCAGGCCACTTCACGCAACATCTGCAGCAGTGCCGACTGCACCATCGGCCCGCGCCAGATCATCGCCGTTTCCTCCTCGACGAGGAAGCCCATCGACATGACCTTGAGACCGTAATTCTCCATGGGAACGATGATGCGGCCATCGATCTGTGACGGCTTGCCGGAGATCTTCAGGAGGCGCGGCATGGATGGGCCGTAGATATCGGCATCGAGAATGCCGACGCGCAGGCCGTTGGCCAGCAGCCCGAGCGCAAGGTTGACCGCCGTGGTCGACTTGCCGACGCCGCCTTTGCCGGAAGCGACGGCGATAATCGCGCCAACACCGGGAACGCCGATCTTGCTGGCGCGGGGCTGCTGTTGCGGAGCAGGCGCGTGGGAATGAGGATGGGCGTGCGGCTGTGGTTGCGATGGAGCGGGACGCGCCGTCGGTGCGCCGCCGGCCTTCTTGTCCGCGGTCAGCGCGACCATGGCACCCTTGACGCCGGGCATCTCCTTGATGACG
>DASVPC010000244.1:0-21340 GCA_036383055.1 Rhizobium sp.
CTTCTGGCCGGGCTGGATTTTCACCGATGGCGCGGCAAAGGCATTTTCGCGAAACGTCCACCAGGCACCCAGCATGTAGATCACCATGCCCAGACCGCCGAGTGCCTGAAGCCAAGGCGCGACAGCAATGAATCCGGTGCGAGCCGCATCCCAGCCCATGAACCCCATCCACACGCAGAATGCCAGGATGAAGAGTATCAGCCAGACGCGGTCCCATGGCTTTTGACCGCGCTGCAACGGCGAGTTCATGCGCTCGCGCAACAGGCTTGGACTATGCCTTGCCAACCAAAAGATCATCGCCAGACTGCCAAACGCAAACAAAACAATGAACGCCCAGCCGCCGGGAAAGGCCAGAGTACCGGCTGGCCACAGGATCAAAGCGGCGATGAAGACCAGCCACGCAAGGAGTTGCAGCAAATAGGTAGTCATGGAGCGTATTTGGTTATCCACCTGTAAGAAAAGCCGATGACAGGTTTGAAAGTGCGGGCGACTGACGGACGTAAAATCTCGTTCATGGCCTGCTGTCCTCGCCGGCCTTGTCCTGGAACGCGGCATATCACCATAGCCCATGTTCCGAAGACCGCGCCGATCAGCGGAAACGGATTCCGTCGACGATGGTTCCTCATGCAATGGGCGCTATCCGGCTAGAAATCGAAGATACTCAGCCCCGTCGTCATCTCGTCCAATCCGAGCGGCCGCGTGACCGGCGGCTCGGCGCGGGAAAGGCAGCCTTTACGCTCGCATAGCCGACAGGCCGGCCCAACCGGGATCGGCTGCTGACCCGGCGCGCCCATCTGGCCATAGACGAGGCCACCGCCAGCCATGACATCGCAACCGAGCAGCAACGCGGTTCGTCTCACCCGTTCGCCGAACGGTGCCCTTGGCCCTTCCTGCGTGCGCGCAATAGTGAGATATGTCGAACCATCCGGCATCTCGACGGTCTCGGACAGGATCTGGCCCGGCTGTAGGAATGCGGCGTGGATGTTGAGCTTCGGACAGCCGCCGCCAAACCCCGACCTTGGAAAGCCATGCGCGCCGATTTTTCGCAGACGATGACCCGCTGAATCGATCTCCATCAGAAAGAAGGGCACACCGGATGAGCCCGGCCGCTGCAACATCGTCAGGCGGGTCGCCGCCTGCACGAACGAAACCGAGAAGCGCGCGCACAGAATATCGATATCGTATTTCGCTGTTTGGGCCACTTTGAGAAAAGGCCCATAGGGCATGGCAAGCGCCAGGGCAGCCAGACGGCCAAGTTCGAAGCGGGCGATGCGCTTTGCCTCCGGCGTCGATAGGGAGAGAGCCTGCAGCTCCTCGCTGATCGCGTCCTGCAGGGCGAGCGTTGCGACCTCGATGACGATTTCATGCGCCTGATCGGCGGTTGACAGCCGTTCAGATATGAAGAGGCGCATCGAATGCCTGTCGAAGCGCCGGCGAAGATCGGGCATGACATGGACCGGCAGAATACGGACGGTGATCCCGCGCTCGACGCGCAGCCACTCCTTCAAAGCGAAGACCAAATCATGCTCGGACGAAAGGCTGGCGGCAAAACTCTCCGCCGCCGTTTCGAGGCCCAAGAAATAAGCCGAGCGGCTCTCCAACACGTCGCGAACCTCATCGGCCGGCAAGCGAGCCCCCCCGATCGGCGGCATCGCTCCGCCCTCCGTCGTCAAGGTCATCAGGTCGGACAGGCGCGTCGCCTGCTCGCGGTAGGCGCGATAGAGCTTGACCATGCCGCTTGCCGCATTGGGCGCGATATCGGCCAACTCGACCAACTCCTGATCGCCCGGCAGCTCGCCAGCAAGAAGAGGATCGGCGAAGACCTCCTTCAATTGACTGAGACCATTGCCCGCCTCGCTCCTGAGATCGTCGAGATCGATCTTGAAGGCGGAGCTCAGCTTGAGCAGCAACTGCACGGTCAGCGGGCGCTGATTGCGCTCGATCAGATTGAGATAGGACGGAGAAATCTCCAGCGCATCCGCCATGGCGATCTGCGTCATGCCGAGCCCGTTGCGCACGCGCCGGACTTTCGGGCCTGCGAAAATCTTTCTCTCCACCATTTGGCCTCCTCCGCCTCAGCCATATTTACAAAAATTGACAAAGTGACCGAGCGTCTTCGTCAAGGATTTGCAACATGACCCTTTTCTAGGCGTCATTTGAAAGGTTTGACTGGCATTTCGCCGTCACTTTGCCGATCTTGTCAATGCGTCACCTCAGCGACGAGCATTCTGTATGGAGGAAATCGTGACAGAATTTGACAAGTTGGTCCGCAATATCCCGACCGGTCGTTTCGACGGCATCGAGCGCCCCTATTCTGCCGAGGATGTGAAGCGACTGCGTGGTTCCGTGGAACTTCGCTATTCGCTGGCCGAGATGGGTGCGAACAGGCTCTGGCAGCTGTTGCATAGCGAGGATTTCGTCAACGCCTTGGGGGCGCTCTCCGGTAATCAGGCCATGCAGATGGTCCGCGCTGGTCTGAAGGCGATCTATCTTTCCGGCTGGCAGGTTGCGGCCGACGCGAACACGGCCTCCGCCATGTATCCAGATCAATCGCTCTATCCCGCCAATGCCGGACCGGAGCTTGCCAAGCGCATCAACCGCACACTGCAGCGCGCCGACCAGATCGAGACCTCGGAAGACAAGGGGCTTTCCGTCGACAGCTGGTTCGCGCCGATCGTCGCCGATGCCGAGGCCGGTTTTGGCGGGCCGCTCAACGCCTTCGAGATCATGAAGGCCTATATCGAAGCCGGCGTCGCGGGCGTTCATTTCGAGGACCAACTCGCCTCGGAAAAGAAATGCGGCCATCTCGGCGGCAAGGTGCTGATCCCGACCGCAGCACATATCCGCAACCTGGATGCAGCCCGGCTGGCGGCCGACGTCATGGGTGTGCCGACGCTGGTCATTGCCCGCACCGATGCTGAAGCAGCAAAGCTGCTGACCTCGGATATCGACGAGCGCGACCGGCCCTTCGTCGATTACGATGCGGGACGCACGATCGAAGGCTTCTATCAGGTGCGCAACGGCATCGAGCCCTGCATCGCCCGCGCTGTCGCCTATGCGCCCCATTGCGACCTTATCTGGTGCGAGACATCGAAGCCCGATCTGGAACAAGCCCGGCGCTTTGCCGAGGGCGTCCACAGGCATCATCCGGATAAGCTCCTTGCCTACAATTGCTCGCCGTCCTTCAACTGGCGGAAAAACCTGGATGAGGCGACGATTGCCAAGTTCCAGCGTGAGCTTGGCGCCATGGGCTACAAGTTCCAGTTCATCACGCTTGCCGGCTTCCACCAGCTCAACTTCGGCATGTTCGAACTGGCGCGTGGCTACAAGGAACGGCAGATGGCGGCCTATTCCGAGCTGCAGGAGGCGGAATTCGCCGCCGAAAAGAACGGCTACACCGCCACCAAGCACCAGCGCGAGGTCGGCACCGGCTATTTCGATGCTGTGTCGTTGGCCATCAGCGGCGGTCTTTCATCGACCACCGCCATGAAGGCATCGACCGAGCACGAACAGTTCCGGCCAGCCGCCGAATAACCCCAGAGCTTAAGGAGGAGAACACATGGCTTCCATCGCACGTGTCCGCGAACGCGCGGAAGAACAATCGTCAAGCCTGTCGCCGGATCAACAGAACACGATCCGCATGCTTGCAAACGATCTGCACCGCCTGAACCATTCGGTTATGAAGGCCGTCGAGGCCGGCGTCTCGGTCGAGCTGGTGCGCTCGGCCCGGCATCATGGCGGCGACGGCAACTGGGGCGACCTGCTGCTCCCGGTCGTCATGGCCCGCAGCCGTCAGGGCGAACTCTGAGTTTCGCCGGATAAGAATCGCCATGGCATGTCCCGTCTGGCCTGCCATGGCATTTCCGTGATCAGATATCCTCATTCATTCCGGGGAGAGCGGTCGGCATCCAGATGCGCCGGGGCTCTCTGCCGGCCAAGCCAATAGGCCAGATCGGCCTCGGCGCGCTCAAGAGCGCTATGGTTCAGCAATTTTCGCAGGAATGCCACGGCCACGGCCCGTGCCCGAAGGTTGAACCGGCCGCCATCGGCCTCATCGCCGATGGACTGGTAGACATCGAGTTTCTCATAGAGCTGTTGCAGCCGGTTTTGCACGCTGCGCACCGACAGATTGCGCCGCTGCGCAATGGCCCGATCGGTCATGCCAAGCGCGATATCGATCAGGATTTCATATTCGGCGTCGGTGAAGCCATTGGCGTTTCCAAGACTCTTCTGCTGCATGCCGCGCACTTCGCGGTCGATCACGCATTGGCTCTCGATGAAGATACTGCGCAGCGCCAGCCGCAGGCGATCGTCGGAAGCCGACTTCAGCACATAGCCATAGACCGCACCCTGCGGCACAATGCGCGACACGCCGCGAACATAGGCCTCGTCGGAATAGTTCGACCAGAACAGGATGCGTGTTTCGGGCCGCTCTTTCCAAATGGTCCGCGCCGCTTCGATGCCGTTTCGTGGGCTCATCTGCAAATCCATGACGACATGCGCCGATCTGAAATCGCGCGCCAGCCGCTCGCCGGCATTGCCGTTTTCCGCTTCCAGCACGGTATCGCATTCGGGAAGGGCAGCGCGAACGGCTTCGTTGAGGTAGGAACGATGAAGCGGATCGTCCTCGATGATCAGCACCTTCATACCGCACCTCCCGCCGCCTGGGGCCGACCCGCCAGGGTGACGCTTACGCAGGTTCCGCCCTTGGGGCCTGCGGGTCTCGCGGCGAACCTCGCCGAAATCAGCCGCGCCCGGGTTTTCATATTCTCGATACCGCCTCCCGATGGTTTGCGGGAGTGGGCCAAGCCGACGCCGTCATCATCGATCTCAATGGTCAGGGCACCGCCGGTGGCTCCCAGGCGAACGAGAATGCGGTTCGCCTGCGCATGGCGCACGGCATTGTTGATCGCCTCCTGCGCAATGCGGAACAGGGCGATGCTGACGGATTGCTCCAAACAATCGATGGCACCGTTGGTCTCGTCGGTCAATTTCCACTCCACAGCCGCACCGCTTTCCTGGATCGACCGTTCCAGATGATTTTCCACCGCCTGGGCAAAGCCGAAGAGCTGGAGGACCGAGGGCTTGGCCTCCTCGATGATCTGGCGCAGGTCGTGCATGCATTGCTGCAACCCACGAAACAAAGGCTCAAGCGCTTCGCCGGTGACATCGGGCGTGTGCGCCAACCTCTCCATCCGTCGCGACAGACGCGTGAGGTCGGCGAGGGTCTGGTCGTGCAAGTCCATGCCGATGCGCTGGCGTTCCGCCTCCAGAGCCTCCGTCAGCTTCAGTGCCCCCAACCGCAAGCCCTCTTCCCTGGCCCGCGCCTCCGCCTCGACGATCGCCGATCGCTTCGCCTGTTCGGCGGCCCGGATCGCGAAGAAATGCGGTGCCAGCAGATCGGCAATGGCACGCGCATTCACCACATCCTGCGTCCCGTAGAAACCGGCCTGGTGACTGGAGCAGCTCAGAGCCCCGATCACAGCACCCTGGACCTTCAGCGGCACATGCAGGCGCCCCCTCAGCGACTGGCTGATGATCGGATGCGAGAAGGCGCCTTCGAAGTGGAACCTCGGATCGTTGCAGGCGTCGTCGGTCAACAGATGGTCGACCTCGCCCCAGAGCAACGTGCGGATGGGGCTGTCGCTGACGGGTGCGGGGTGGCGCTTGCCCCAATCGGTCTCAAGGCCGCTCTCATAGGCGATGTGATATTTCTCATCCACCATGATGATGCAGACATCGAAATGGTCGTAAGGGATGACATGGCTGATCTCGGCAGCGACGGATCGGATGACCGAATGAAAATCGAGCTGCCCGGCCAAAAGCCTGGAAATGCTGAGATAATGGTCGAACACCGACCGAGGCTCTAACGTGTGCAAGGCGGCCCTCCCAGGCAACGCGCCGACCTCTCCCCAGGCCAGTTACGGAACGCGAGATCCGAACGTCATTAAGCGCTGATCAGGATCGTTCGTCTTGCGGAAAGGCGCAATTTTTATGCGGAATCCCGCAACATCCGTCCCGTTAAGCGCCTGTACAACCGAAAGAATCTCGGACATCCTATCTTTACTGACAGGGGAACCTTCAGCGCAAATACTATTTTCGAGCATCGTTGAGGAGCGCGTTCGAAAATCATGGCCTGGGAGTGAGATTTAGGTCTTTTTGGGAGGAAAAACATGAATATCGCCAAGACACTTCTGGCATCCGTCGTGATCGCAACCGTTGCGACGCCGTTTGCCGCACTTGCAGACACATCATCCAAGAAAATTGCCCTGTCCAACAATTATGCCGGCAATTCATGGCGTCAGGCCATGCTGACAAGCTGGCAGAAGGTGACGGGCGAAGCCGTGAAAGCTGGCGTGGTTGCCGCAGCCGATCCATTCACGACGGCGGAAAACCAGGCGACCGAGCAGGCGGCGCAAATCCAGAACATGATCCTGCAGGGCTATGACGCCATCGTCATCGATGCCGCGTCTCCGACCGCTCTCAACGGCGCCGTCAAGGAAGCCTGCGATGCCGGCATCACCGTCGTGTCCTTCGACGGCATCGTCACCGAGCCCTGCGCCTGGCGCATCGCCGTCGACTTCAAGGGCATGGGCGCAAGCGAGATCGAGTATCTGGCCAAGAAGCTTCCGAAGGGCGGCAATATCCTGGAAATCCGCGGCCTTGCCGGCGTCTCCGTCGATGACGAGATTTCGGCCGGCATTCACGATGCCGTTGCGAAGTACCCGCAGTTCAAGATCGTCGGCTCCGTGCATGGCGACTGGGCGCAGGACGTCGCCCAGCGTGCCGTTGCGGGCGTTCTGCCCAGCCTGCCCGAGATCGCGGCAGTCGCGACACAGGGTGGCGACGGCTATGGCGCGGCACAGGCGTTTGCCGCCGCAAAGCGCCCGACGCCGACGATCGTCATGGGCAATCGTCAGGACGAACTGGCCTGGTGGAAGAAGGAAAAGGATGCAAGCGGCTATGAGACCATGTCGGTTTCCATCGCCCCCGGCGTCTCGACGCTCGCCTTCTGGGTCGCACAGCAGATCCTCGACGGCAAGCAGGTGAAGAAGGATCTGGTCGTCCCGTTCCTGCGCATCGATCAGGACAATCTCGAAACCAACCTCGCCAATACCCAGCAGGGCGGCGTCGCCAACGTCGAATATTCGCTGGAAGACGCCCAGAAGGTCATCGCCACGGCCAAGTGAGCCGAGGCGTGCCGCCATTCAAGACCGGTGCCATTCTTTGATGGCGCCGGTCGATGAGGAATTCTTGCCGGATCGATCCATGAATGCAGCCAAAGATAGCAGATCCATGAACGAGGACGCACAGACAAAGCCGGTCGTCTCTGCATGCGGGGTCAAGGTGCAATTCGGCGCCGTCAAGGCGCTGGATGGCGCCGATCTGGTCATCGATGCCAGCGAATGCATCGGGCTGGTCGGCCATAACGGCGCGGGGAAATCGACGATCGTCAACGTCCTCAACGGAAGCCTCAGCCCTCACGAGGGCACCATTGCTTACAATGGCGACGAGACCGCACGCGGCATCAATGCGGCGCGCGGCCACGGCATCCGCTGCGTGTTTCAGGAACTGTCCCTTTCGCCGAACCTGACCGTTGTCGAAAACATGCGGGTCGTACATCGCGACCTCAGCGGATGGAACTGGCGCAGCCAAGCGGCCGGCATCGTCAGCGCCAAGCTTGACGAGATTTTCGCCGGCCACGGCATCGATGTGATGCACACCGTCGGCGAACTCTCGATTGCCGAACGGCAGATGGTCGAAATCGCCATCGTCTTCTGCGCGGTCGGACACAAGCCCAGGCTGGTCATCCTCGACGAGCCGACATCGTCGCTCGATGCGGGGCTCGCGGCACAGCTCATGGCCTATGTGCGCAAATATGTCGATACGGGCGGCTCCGTGCTACTGATCTCGCATATTCTCGGCGAGATCCTGACAACTTCCGACCGCATCGTCGTCATGAAGGACGGAAAGGTCGTTGCCGATCGCCCGGCGAAGGAATTTTCGACCCATAGCCTCGTCCAGGCGATGGGCAGCGTGGTCAAGGACCGGGATTTCGACCGCAACAAGAATAGAGCCGCCGATACATCGCCCATCCTGTCCCTGCCTGCCAGAGGCGGCAAGGGCCTTCCCTTCACGGCCTACAAAGGCGAAGTGATTGGCCTTGCCGGTCTCGGCGGACATGGCCAGACGGACATGCTGCTCGAGCTCTACCGCGCGCTCAGCAGCGACTGGCTGCCGGGACGGCAGGGGCGCATCGCCTTCGTCGCCGGCGACCGCAGCCTGAACGGGACCTTTCCGCTCTGGAGCATCCTGAAGAACCTCAGTATCGCTTCCCTTTCCGACCTGTCGGAGAAATTCCTGGTCAATAGACGCCGCGAAGACGAGCTCGGCGGCGACTGGAAGAGCCGGATCGAAATCCGCACGCCTGACATGGCGAACGGCATCCTGTCGCTCTCGGGCGGCAATCAGCAGAAGGTCCTTTTTGCCCGCGCGCTGGCGACGACATCGTCCTTGGTGCTGATGGACGATCCGATGCGCGGCGTCGATATCGGTACCAAGCAGGAGGTCTATAGCATCCTGGATCACGAAGCGGCCGGCGGCCGGACATTCATCTGGTATTCGACCGAAATGGATGAAATCCGGCTTTGCGACCGCGTCTATGTGTTTCGCAGCGGCGCCATCGTTTCGGAACTGGTCGGCGATGCCATTACGGAGGAAAATGTGCTCGCAGCCTCATTCTCTGGAGAAGACGCATGATCCGCATTTCGCCCAGCATGGTGCGGCTGCTCGTCCCGGCGCTCTCACTCGTCGTCCTGCTGGTCGCGGTCTTCTACCTTCAGCCGCGTGCCATGAGCTATATCGGGCTCAATCTCCTGTTCAATCTCGCCGTGCCGATTGCGCTCGCGACCATAGCCCAGATGATGATCATGTCCGTCAACGACCTCGATCTGTCTATGGGGACCTTCGTCAGTTTCGCCGCCTGCGTGGCGGCGACCTATCTGCAATCCTCTCCCTTGCTCGGCATTCTGATCCTCGCGGCAGCCATCGCCGCCTATGCCGTCATCGGCGTCGTCATCTATGTCAGGGATCTGCCGTCGATCGTGGTGACGCTCGGCATGAGCTTCGTCTGGGGTGGTCTCGCCGTCCTGCTGCTGCCGGCGCCTGGCGGCGAAGCGCCCGCCTGGGCACGCTGGCTGATGACCTCGAAGCCGCCGCTGGTTCCGATGGCGATCGTCGCCAGCGTCGTCATCGCCCTTGTCGCTCATTTCGTCGTCATGCGCTCCGCCTTCGGTGTCCTGATCCGCGGCGTCGGCGGCAACCAGCGCTCGGTACAGCGCGCCGGATGGTCGATCCTCGTCCTTCGT
This sequence comes from Rhizobium sp., assembly GCA_036383055.1. GTDB lineage: Bacteria > Pseudomonadota > Alphaproteobacteria > Rhizobiales > Rhizobiaceae > Rhizobium. Next base: position 9,369 of record DASVPC010000244.1, read on the forward strand.
GCGGCCGCTTATGGGCTGGCGGGTCTGTTTGCCGTGCTGTCGGGTATCGCGCTGGTCGGCCTCACCACCTCGGCGGATGCGAACATCGCGCTGCGTTACACGCTTCTGTCGATTGCCGGCGTCATCCTCGGCGGCGGCGAATTTACCGGCGGCCGCATCTCGCCGATCGGCGCCGTCATCGGCGCGCTGACGCTGACGCTGGCCGGATCGTTCCTCTCTTTCCTCCGGATTTCGCCGGACTGGCAGATCGGCGCGCAGGGTGCGATCCTCATCGTCGTTCTTGCCCTGCGCCTCTTGCTCAACCGTCTTGAAAAGCGGGGGAACCGCGCATGAACGCTCTTCGCGCACTCCATCGCAAACCCTGGATCTGGTCCTTTGCCGCAACGTTCGTCGTGTGGGTCTTGACTGTCCTGTTCACGGGCGGCGCCAGCTCTCTCGGCCTGTCGCAGGCAGCCCTCACCTTCGCGGCCTTTTCCGTCATCGTCGGCATCGGCCAGATGTTCGTCATCACGCTTGGGCCCGGCAATATCGACCTCTCCGTTCCCGCAACGATGACGCTGGCCGGAACCGTAGCGCTGAAGCTGATGAATGTCGAGGACGGCATGATCGTGCCCGGCCTTCTGATCTCCATCCTGATCGGCATCGGTATCGGCATCGGCAACTATGCTCTAATCAAGCTCCTGCGCATCCCGCCGATCATCGCGACGCTATCGATGAGCTTCATCGTGCAATCCACCGCGATCTGGAGCAATCGCGGACTGCGCATCAAGCCGCCGGAGCAGCTGGCGGACTTCACCATGTCGAGCCTCGTCGGCATCCCGAACATCGCCATCGTCGCTTTTCTGTTCTCCGTTCTTGCCTGGGTGCTGCTGGAAAAGACCATCTATGGCCGCTGGATCTCGGCCATCGGCCAGAGCATGTTCGCGGCCCGCATGGCCGGCATCCCCGTCGACGGCACACGGCTCGCGACCTATATCCTCTGCGCCATCCTCGCTTCGATCTGCGGCTATCTCCTCGCCAGCTTCTCCGGTGGCGCCGCCCTCAACATGGGCTCGGAATATCTGCTAATGTCGATTGCCGTTGTCATCATCGGCGGGACGGCGGTCGCAGGTGGGGATTCGAATGTGCCGGGTATCTGGGGGGCATCGCTCTTCATGTTCCTTGTCGTGTCGATGCTGAACACCTACGGTTTCGGTGCGGGCTCGCGGCTCATCCTCACCGGCTTCATCATCATCGCCGTCATCCTCGTGGCGGGCGGTCGACCGCTTGGCGGCCGCTGATACGCTTTTCGACATCCATGCAGGCATCACAGGAAACATCGTAATGGCCAAGAACGAGCCCCCCCTCTACGAAATACACGATCCCCGGTTTCGCTATCTCGTCGTCGGGAGCGCCGCTCTGGACGAACTCTGTTCCGGCTGCCGTTGGGCGGAAGGCCCGGTGTGGTTCGCCGATTCCGGCTGCCTGATCTGGAGCGACATCCCAAACCAGCGCATGCTGCGCTGGGTGCCAGATGGCGGCGTCTCAACCTTTCGCACGCCCTCGAACTTCACCAACGGCAATACGCGCGACCGCCAGGGACGGCTTGTTTCCTGCGAGCATGGCGCGCGACGCGTCACCCGGACTGAGATCGACGGATCGATCACCGTTCTCGCCGACAGCTTTCAGGGCAAACGTCTGAATTCGCCCAACGACGTCATCGTCCGCTCCGACGGGTCAGTCTGGTTCACGGATCCGACCTACGGCATCCTCTCCGACTACGAAGGCTACAAAGCCGAGCCCGAGCAGGCGACGCGCAACGTCTACCGGCTCGATCCCGAAACCGGCGACATGGAGATCGTGGTCGACGATTTCGGCCAGCCCAATGGCCTGGCTTTTTCACCGGACGAAACCAAGCTCTATGTCGCGGATTCAGCGTCCAGCCATGACATCAACGCGCCGCGGCACATCCGCGTCTTCGACGTGATCGACGGCCGGACGCTCGCCAACAGCCGGGTATTCTGCGACATCGACACCGGTCTACCCGACGGTTTCCGCGTCGATGTCGCCGGCAATGTCTGGACGAGCGCCGGCGACGGCGTGCATTGCTTCGCGCCCGACGGAACATTGCTTGGCAAGATCAAGGTGCCGCAGACGGTCTCCAACCTCACCTTCGGCGGGCCGCGCCGCAACCAGCTGTTCATCACCGCCACGAAGTCGCTCTATTGCGTCCATACCGCCGCGACCGGCGTGCAGACACCTTGAAGCAATTCCAGGAAAAGTGCGCAGCGGTTTTCCTGGAATTGCGCCAAAACAATAGGATTCAGCGCTTCCGTGAAGCGCTGAATCGCTCTAGGACTGAACCTTGAACGGTCCCATCTGGATGGAGCGTAGCAGCGTTGCGCGGGCACTGCCCAGATGGGCCAGCAAGTTTGCTTCCACCGCCGTCGGATCCCGGCTGCGAAGGGCTGCGATGTAGTCGAGATGCTGCGTGAGCGCCCTGATGTTGCGCTGTTTCTCGTCATCGATATTCCACTGGTAGGTGTAGTGGAAGAAGGCTGAAACGACGTTGTAGAACTCGATGATGTACCTGTTTTTCGAGGCATCGTGCACGCAACGATGCAGTCGTTCGTCCAGCGCCGGGAATTCGCGATAGCGCCGGTCGATATCCGCCAGCAGCTCATGATGCTCCGCCTCTATCGTCTGCAGCTCTCTCCAGCAAGGGTCGTTATCCGGCAATTTGAGCAGATGCCTGGCCGAGCGCAGCTCGAACATCTCGCGGACTTCATAGATCTCCTCGGCGAAATTCGGGGTGACGCCCAAAAACATCCAGGCACTGTTGGGGCGCCGCTCGATCAGCCCAAAGTGCTGAAAATGCGTAAGATATTCGCGGATGGTGGTGGTCGAGGTGCCGAACTGCCGCGCAAGTTCGGCGCTGTTGAGCAGCTGTCCGGCGCGAAAATCCCCCTGCAATATCCACTCCATGAAACGCCGCTCGACAGCAGCGGCAGCGGACATGGTTTGCGTTTCGGGGAAATAATCGCCAGGCTCCGGCCGTCGCTGCAAAGAATGGATGGCATCGTCGAGGCGAAGAATTCCGGCATCCGTCAGGGATGACAGCACCGAGCGCACCGTCGTGCGGCTGACCGCCAGTTTCGAGGCCAGTTCCGAATTCGACGGCAGCTTCCGATCGACCTCGACATCGCCGAGGTAGGACAGGCAGCGGTTGTACGCGCCCTTGTAGACTGCATTCCCCTTCATTCCGAACCATCCCCTGCTACGACCACTCCGTACCATATAGGTCGGATTATTTATATAAAAAACAGTTGACTCGAAAATTCCAGGCTGTTTTATATATGCAAAAGACAGTCGAAGGGAGGATCGAAGCTTGTCTGGGATTTATCTTGCAAACACATCTCTGGATCGCGCTTTCTTCGGGATGGTAGACGCGTGAGCGGCCGCATCATCCAATTCGGAACAAGCCGCTTCCTGCAGGCACATGTGGCGTTCTTCCTCCACGAAGCAGCGGAAGCCGGCCAGAAGGTCGGCCCGATCTCCGTCGTTCAAGTCTCCGGATCAGGCAGTCGAAGCGGCCGCGTCGCGGCATTCGGCCGGCCGGAAGGCTATCCCGTTGTCATTCGTGGCATGTCGGACGGCAAGGTGATCGATCGCACGGTGCGGGTGAAGAGTGTTGACCGTGGCCTGTCGGTAGCAAACGACTGGACCGAGGTCACCAGGCTCTTTGTCGAGGAGGCGGATTTTGTCGTCTCCAACACCGGCGATACTGGCTATCGGACCGATCCGGATGGAGACAATTTCTCGTCCGGCGACCACCCTCCACACTCATTCCCAGCAAAACTGGCAGAGCTTCTCTGTCGTCGCTGGCAGGCTTCAGGGCGTCCTCTGGTGGTGCTGCCATGTGAGCTGGTGACGAGCAACGGTCAAGCCCTGAAACAGGTCGTCGTCGAAAGCGCTCAGCGAAACAGTCTACCGGCAGACTTCTTCGAATGGCTCGACCGTGAGGTCGCCTTTGCAGATACGCTGGTCGACAGGATCGTGTCTGAACCCATCGAGCCGATTGGCGCCGTTGCGGAACCCTATGCCCTCTGGGCGATCAAACGGGCGCCAGGCGTCCGTCTGCCCTGCACGCACGAGCAGATCGTGCTGACTGACGATCTCGAACCCTATGAGCGCCTAAAGCTGCACATCCTCAACCTCGGGCACACCTATCTCGCCGAGATTTGGCAGACCGAAGGCCATGCGAGTGATCAGACTGTCGGCGGAATCCTCGCCGATCCGGGCATAAGGACGCGGCTGGAAGCCCTCTATGAGAACGAGGTCGTCCCTGGCTTCGCCTTGAAAGGCATGGGAGACGAGGCCCAGTCCTATGTCTCGACCACGCTCGATCGTTTCCTCAATCCGTTCCTCAATCATCGCATCGCCGATATCGCGCAACATCATGCCCAGAAGGTCGAGCGCCGCATCGCCGCCTTTCTCGGCTGGGTCGGAGAGCAGCACGAGGCTCCGATCCTGCGAGCGATAGCCTCGCGCTATCCGGCATCCGGAGGCATAGAATGAACTACCAGTTCGATTTTGCCTCTCTCCTTCCCTACTGGAAGGAGTTCGCGCTCGGCGTATGGCTGACGCTTCAGCTCTCCGTCATTTCGACCGTGATCGGTTTCGTCCTCGGCACACTCTGTGCCATCGGCCGGGCCGACGGCGGCCCCTGGCTTCGCGGTATCATTGCTACCTATGTCGAAGTCATCCGCAACACGCCGCTGCTGGTGCAAGTGTTCCTCGTCTATTTCGGTATCGCTACCCTCGGCGTCCACGTCTCGGCGAATATGGCTGCCGTCGTGGCGCTGGTCGTCAATGTCGGCGCCTACACATGCGAGATCGTCCGTGCCGGCCTGCAATCCATCCACAAGGCACAGCTCGAAGCGGCGGAATGTCTTGGGCTGTCCCGCAAGCAGACCTACTGGCATGTGATCATCCGCCCCGCCATCGAGCGCGTCTATCCGGCGCTGACCAGCCAATATGTGCTATTGATGCTGGCCTCCTCGATCACCTCGCAGATCTCGGCCGAGGAGCTGACCGCTGTCGCCAACCGCATCCAGTCGGATACGTTCCGCAGCTTCGAGACCTACATCGTCGTCGGCGTCCTCTATCTCCTCCTGTCCTTCGTCGTCCGCATCGCCCTCTGGCTGCTGGGCCTCGGTCTCTTTGTTCGCCGGCGCAAGCTCGGCACGGCACTTTAAAGGACCCGGCAATGCCAAGTTTTAGCTTCGTTCATCTGGAGTTTCTGGCCTGGGCCGCCATGTGGACGGCGGGCCTTTCAGCGATCGCCTTCCTCGGCGGCGGCCTTCTCGGCTTTCTGGTGGCGCTGGCGCGCGTCAGCAGTTCGGGCGCGCTGCGAACGGTGGCGGCAGCCTACATTCAGATCGTTCAGGGCACGCCGCTGCTGGTGCTGCTGTTCCTGATCTATTTCGGCATCGCCATTCTCGGCTTCGACCAGGTTCCGGCTATCATCGCCGCGGCCGCCGGTCTCATCATCTATTCCTCCGGCTTCCTCGGCGAGATCTGGCGCGGATGCATCGAATCCGTGCCGAAGACCCAATGGGAAGCGGCGGAGTGTCTGGCCCTGTCGCGCTGGCAGCGCATGATCAAGGTCATCCTGCCGCAGGCGCTGCGCATCGCCACGCCGCCGACCGTCGGTTTCCTGGTGCAGATCGTCAAGAACACCTCGCTCGCCTCGGTCGTCGGCTTCGTCGAACTGTCGCAGGCCGGCAAGCTCATCAACAATTCGATCTTCGAACCCTTCACCGTCTTCATCGTGGTGGCAGTATTTTACTTCGCCATGTGCTTTCCGCTCTCTCTGTGGAGCCGCAACCTCGAGAGGAAGCTCAATGTCATCCATCGTTAAAGTCACGAACGTCCACAAGGCCTTCGGCGCCGTCAAGGTTCTCAACGGCGTATCGTTCGAGGTCGGACGCGGCGAGGTTGCCGCCGTGATCGGCCAGTCCGGTTCGGGCAAGTCGACGGCGCTGCGCTGCATCAACGCGCTCGAGACCATCGAGAGCGGGACGATCGAGGTCTGCGATCACGCGGTCCATGATCCCAAGCTCGACAAGAGCGCGCTGCGCCGCGACGTCGGCATCGTCTTCCAGAGCTACAACCTCTTTCCGCACCTGACGGCCGAGCAGAATATCATGCTCGCTCCGACCTGCGTGAAGAAGCTCGGCAAGGCCGCCGCCCGCGATCTGGCGCGCGAGGTGCTGAGCCGCGTCGGCCTCGAAGCCAAGGCAGAACATTTTCCGGAACAGCTTTCCGGCGGCCAGCAACAGCGCGTGGCGATTGCCCGCTCGCTGGCGATGAAGCCGAAGCTGATGCTTTTCGACGAGGTGACATCGGCGCTCGACCCGCAGCTTACCGGCGAAGTGCTGAAGGTCATGGAGGATCTTGCCCGCGGTGGGATGACGATGATCCTCGTCACGCATGAGATGGCGTTTGCCCGCAAGGTAGCGTCGAAGGTCGTCTACATGCATCAGGGCCAGGTCTGGGAAACCGGGCCGGGCGCGATGCTGGACAATCCGCAGACGACGGAATTGCGCGAATTCGTGGGTAGCGGTCTCTAAGGCCGCAACAGGAAGAGATTTTGTTGGAAGGACAAAGGGATGGAGAACATGAAACGTAGACATTTTCTGGCAGGCATAACCGGCGCATTGGCCGGCGCAACACTTCTGGGCGTGAACGCGCGCCAGGCTCTGGCCGATACGCTGGAGACCATCAAGACGCGGAAGAAGCTGCTGATCGCCGTCGATCTCGGCTCACCGCCCTTCGGCATGAGCGATGCGACGATGCAGCCGACCGGCTCCGACGTCGAGACCGCCAAGCTGCTGGCCGCCGATCTCGGTTTTCCGCTGGAAATCGTGCCGGTCACCAGCCCGAATCGCGTGCCTTTCCTGCTGACCAGCAAGGCCGACATCGTCATGGCGTCCTTCAGCGTCAACGAGGAGCGCAAGAAGGTCATCGATTTCACCGATGCCTATGGCGTCATCCAGATCGTTGTCGCAGCGCCGAAGAGCGTTGACATCAAGACCCTGCAGGACGTCGTCGGCCAGCGCCTTGGCACGACCCGCGGCTCGACCAACGACAAGGTCGCGACGACGGAGGCGCAAGGCGCCGAAATGGTGCGTTACGACGATGACGCGACGCTGATCACAGCCCTGGTTTCCGGCCAGGTCAACATCATGGCGTCTTCTCCGCAGATCATGGCGGCCGTCAACCAGCGCCGCGCGAACGACCCACTCGAGGTCAAGCTGGTGCTCAAGACCAATCCTTACGCCATCGGCTTGCGCAAGGGCGACGACGCACTGAAGGCGACGCTGAACGAATGGATCGCCAAGAACCTTGCCAACGGCAAGCTCAACGAGATCTATCAGAAGTATAATGGCGTGGCGCTTCCGGCCGAGATGCCGAAGACGTAAAACGAAAACCGGAGCGCCGCATTGTCGGCGCTCCCTGCAATCCCAAGAAGCGGTTCGAGCGGGCTGGCCCCTGCGGACAAGGAGTGAACGATGAAAGCATTGATCTGCAACGAGCCGGGCCGGCTGTCTCTGATCGAGCGGGATATTCCCGTTCCCGCGGATGGCGAGGTGCTGGTCCGCATCAAGCGCGTCGGCATATGCGGCACCGATTTCCATATCTTCCAGGGCAAGCACCCCTTCCTCGAATATCCACGCGTCATGGGCCATGAGCTCTCGGGCACCGTTGAAGACGCACAGGGATCGGCACGGCTGAAGAAGGGCGATAACGTCTACATCGTCCCTTATCTCTCTTGTGGAAAATGCGTTGCCTGCCGTCGCGGCGTGACCAATGCCTGCCAGAACATCGCCGTGCTCGGCGTGCACAAGGACGGCGGCATGTCCGAATATCTATGCGTTCCCGAACAGAACGTCATCTCGGCCGGCAAAGCCTCGCTCGACGAAGCCGCGATGATCGAGTTCCTGGCGATCGGCGCCCACGGCGTCAAGCGTGGCAACATCCAGGCCAGCGACCACGTTCTCGTCGTCGGCTCGGGACCGATCGGCATGTCGGCGATCATCTTCGCCAAGGCGCGCGGTGCTGATGTGACCGTCATGGACATGCGCGAGGATCGCCTCGCCTTTACCACCAGCGCGCTCGGCGCCGACAGGACTCTCCTCGCCAACGACGAGGCGGAGGCGGAAGCCAAACGCCTGACGGACGGCGATTTCTTCGATGTCGTCATCGACGCCACCGGCAATGCCGGCGCAATGCAACGCGGTTTCGGCTTCGTCGCCCATGGTGGACGCTACGTCCTCGTCAGCGTCGTGCGCCAGGACATCACCTTCTCCGATCCCGAGTTCCACAAGCGCGAGACCACGCTGTTTGCCAGCCGCAACGCCCAACCGGACGACTTTGCCGAAGTGGTGAAGCAGATGGAGGCAGGCCGCGTACCGACGGCTGCCCTCAACACCCATCGCGGCGCGCTGTCCGACGCTCCGGGGCTCTTCACCGAGTGGCTGCGCCCCGAAGCCGGCGTCATCAAAGCCATTCTGGAGGTGTGATTGAATGGCCGCGCCGCGCACGCTTCGTCTCCATGACGCCGATAATGTCATTATCACCATCGAAAGCCTGTCGCGAGGCAAGGTGATCGACGGCGGCGTCACGGTCGCGGCAGCCGTTCCGCGCGGCCACAAGGTCGCCGTTCAGCCGATCCGGACCGGGGAGCCGATCCGCAAATTTGGGCAGATCATCGGTTTTGCGAGCAGCGATATCCAGCCAGGCGACTGGGTACATGAGCACAATGTCGCGATCCATGATTTCGAGCGCGATTATGCCTTTGCCTCGGAGGCGAAGCCCGACAGCGGGCTTCTGCCCGGCGAAAGCCCCGCGACATTCGAGGGCTTCCGGCGCGCGGACGGCCGCGTCGGCACGCGCAATTATATCGGCATCCTCAGCTCCGTGAACTGTTCCGCCACCGTCGTCGACTTCATCGCCGACGAGATCATGCGCTCCGGTATCCTTGCCGATTATCCCAATGTCGACGGCGTCGTTCCCTTCACCCATGGAACCGGATGCGGCATGGGCAGCAAGGGCGAGGAATACGATCTGCTGGCAAGGACCCAATGGGGTTATGCGAGCCATCCGAACTTCTCCGCCATTCTGCTGATCGGACTTGGCTGCGAGGTGTTTCAGATCCCACGCCTGAAGAAGACCTACGGGATTGCCGAGGGCGAGCATTTCCAGAGCCTGACGATCCAGGAGGTCGGCGGCACCCGCAAATCGGTGATGATGGGCGTCGAGAAAATCCGTGAGATGCTGCCGCTTGCCAATAGATCGGTGCGCGAGACGGTTCCGGCCTCGGAGCTGATGCTGGCGCTGCAATGCGGCGGATCGGACGGCTATTCCGGCCTGACCGCCAATCCGGCGCTGGGGGCCGCCGTCGATATTCTCGTACGCCATGGCGGCACCGCGATCCTGTCGGAAACACCGGAGATCTATGGCGCGGAACACCTCCTGACTCGGCGAGCGGAAAGCCCGGAAGTCGGACAGAAGATCGTCGACCTGATCGACTGGTGGCGGGACTACGCCGCGAAAACGGGCGGCGAGCTGAACAACAATCCTTCGCCCGGCAACAAGGCCGGGGGCCTCACCACCATCCTGGAGAAATCCCTCGGCGCCGTCGCCAAGGGCGGCAGCTCCACTTTGCGCGGCGTCTATCGCTATGCCGAACGCATAGACCGCAAGGGCTTCGTCTACATGGACACGCCGGGCTACGATCCCGTCGCCGCCACCGGCCAGGTTGCGGGCGGCGCCAACGTGCTTTGCTTCACCACCGGCCGGGGATCGGCCTATGGCTGCAAACCGACGCCGTCCCTCAAGCTTGCTACCAATTCCGATCTGTTCACACGGATGGAAGAGGACATGGATATCAATTGCGGCGATATCATCGACGGCGTCTCCATCGAGGAGAAAGGCCGCGAGATCTTCCAGTCCATCCTGGAAACCGCATCCGGCAAACGCTCAAAATCCGAACTGCTCGGCTATGGCCGCAACGAGTTCGTGCCCTGGCAGCTCGGCGCGACGATGTAGTCGATGCGAGTTTCGCCATAGGCTACTTCCTACGCCCGACTATCGCCCCTTGAACTGCGGCGGTTCCTTCGCAGCGAAGGCACGCATTCCTTCCGCCCTGTCATCGCTTGCCGCGATCAGGGCCGAGAGCGAGCGTTCGTAACGGATGCCGGCGGAGAGCGGCGTTTCGAAGCTTTCGAGCACCGCAGCCTTGGCCATCGCCACGGCAAGCGGTGCCGCCTTGGCGATGCGTTCGGCAATCGTGCAGGCATGCGCTTCCACCGTATCGCCGTCGCCGGCGATGCTGCTGATCAGGCCGCAGGCCCTTGCCTCTTCCGCATCGAGCTTTCGCCCAGCCAGAACCATCTCCATCGCCATCGATTTGCCGACGGCGCGCACCAGGCGCTGGGTTCCGCCGGCGCCGGGTATGGTGCCGATCGCGGTTTCCGGCAGACCGAACAATGCTGTGCGATCAGCGACGACGATGTCGCAGATCAGCGCCAGCTCAAGGCCACCGCCAAGGGCGTAGCTCGAGATCGCGGCGATGAGCGGCTTGGTGATGGCCGCCACCTCGTCCCATTTCTCGCTGAAGCCGCTGGTATAAAGCTGAATGGGACTGGCGGCGGCGAGCGATCCGATATCGGCGCCGGCAGCAAAGCCGCGCTCGCTGCCGCTGATGACGATCGCACGCACGGTTGGATCCGCCTGGCAGTCGCGCAACGCGTCGACAAGCCCGGTCAACATCTCGATGTTGAGCGCGTTCCGCTTGGCCGGCCGGTCGAGGATGACGCAAGCGAAGCCATCATGCTTCTCGGTTTTGACGAGGGAGGATGTCATGGCTTGCGCCTTTCCGTCAGCAGGCGAACGGTATCGTCGCGGCGGGCGATCGCGGCGGCAATCTCTTCCGCCGTCCAGTCGTAAAAGCCGCGACCGCTCTTCGTTCCGAAAGCGCCCTCCTCACACAGCCGGCGAACCAGAGGAGGTATGCCTTCGCTGCGGTCGAGCGCCGGCATCAGAATGCGCGACACTTTCTCGACCGTGTCGAGACCGGCCAGATCCATCAGCCGTAGCGGCCCCGCCGCCGACCAGCGCGGCGCCAGCGTCGTTTCGACCGCCCGGTCGACATCCTCGATAGAGGCGGCGCCGACTTCAACAAGGTGAAGGGCTTCGCGCAGGATCGCATATTGCAGCCGGTTGACGACGAAGCCCGCTATGTCGGTCTTCACCTCGATCACTTCCTTGTCGATATCGGCGCAGAGCGCGCGGGCGCGTTGGACGACCTCATCCGAGGTTTTCTCGCCGCGCACGATCTCGACAAGCGGCATGACGGCCGGCGGATTGAACCAGTGAATGCCGACGACCCGCTCCGGCCGGGCGAGCGCCGCCGCGATCAGGGTGATCGGAACGCTGGAGGTATTCGTCGTCAAAAGGCAGTCGTCCGGCGCCGCGACCTCGATCTCGCCGAAGATGCGCTGCTTCAGCGTGACGTCTTCCGCCAGATTTTCGCTGACGATGCCGGCCCCGGCAACACAGCCCTCGATCGAGGTCGTGTACTCGACAGTCGCTTCGCTGGCGATGGCGGCGATACGGCTCTTCGCCTTGTCGAGCGTCTCCGCGCTGCGGGAATAGACGGCGACGGGATAACCCTGTGCTGCAAACACGCCGGCGATGCCGGCGCCCATCGTGCCCGCGCCAAGGACGGCGACCTTCGGCCGGATGCGGGTCTTGTCATTGATATCCTGCGCCATGGTCAGATGACTCCCCGCAACCGGAGGCTTTCGATGTCGGGGCCATCCAGCCCCAGCTCATCGCGCAACACCGCGTCCGTATGCTGCCCTAGAACCGGCGCCACATAGTCTCCACCCGAGGCAATGCCACTGAAGCGGACCGGCTGCGGC
>DASVPC010000245.1:0-5203 GCA_036383055.1 Rhizobium sp.
GCAATCCTTCACCTACGCGGAAATTGCCGGCATGTTCGGCAACAAGTCCGGCGGCGCCTCGGTCTACGGCGCGACCGCATGGCTGCGTTATTCGAAGTTCATCGCGCCGCTCTCCGTCTGGTGCAACTGGTTTGCCTGGTCGCCGGTGCTCTCGCTTGGCTGCGCCATCGCGGCCGGCTATATTCTCAACGCCTTTTACCCGATCCCGGCGGCGGATTCGCAGGCTGTCGTCGCCTGGATCAGCGCGCACGCCACGTCCATCGCGGCCGATAGTCCCCGCGTTGCCGAATATATTGCCGCACATGCCGGCACGGCGCCGGCGGATGCCGTTACCGCGCTGCTGAGCGCCGACGGCGTCGCTGCGCTGACGCCGGCGATCCGTAGCTGGTCGCTTGTCAGCTTCAACATTCCCTTCCTTGCGACCGCCAACGTCAATGCCACCTTCTTCATCGGCGGCATCCTGATGTTGATCATCTTCGCAATCCAGCATCGCGGTATCTCGGAAACGGCGAGCGTCCAGAAATGGCTGGCGATCATCGTTCTCGTGCCGCTGTTGATCATCGGCCTCTATCCGATCGTCAGCGGTCAGATCGTCGCCTCCAACGTCACTGGTCTCATTCCGCCGACTGCCGCCTATGCCGGTACCGACGGCACCTGGAGCAATGGCGGCTGGACGCTGTTCCTCGGCGGCCTCTATATCGCGGCCTGGTCGACTTACGGTTTTGAGACCGCCGTCTGCTACACGCGCGAGCTCAAGAATCCGAAGACCGACACATTCAAGGCAATCTTCTATTCCGGCCTCGTCTGCTGCCTGTTCTTCTTCCTCGTGCCCTTCGCCTTCCAGGGCGTGCTCGGCCATGCCGGCATGCTGGCGCCCGGCATCGTTGACGGCACCGGTGTGGCGGAAGCGCTCGGCGGCCTGATTGGCGCGGGACGCATCGTCACCCAGCTTCTCGTCATCCTGATGATCCTGGCGCTCTTCCTCGCCATCATGACGGCGATGGCGGGCTCCTCGCGCACGCTCTACCAGGGCTCGAAGGACGGCTGGCTGCCGAAATATCTCGACCATGTAAACGAGAACGGCGCTCCAACTAGGGCAATGTGGACGGACTTCGCCTTCAACCTCTGCCTTCTGGCGATCGCCTCGGATGCAAGCGGCTACTTCTTCGTGCTCGCCGTCTCCAACGTCGGCTACATCATCTTCAACTTCCTGAACCTCAACTCCGGCTGGATCCACCGTATGGACTCCGGCCACATCGAGCGTCCGTGGAAGGCACCGACCTGGCTGATCGGCCTCAATACCGTTCTCGCCTTCGTCAACGCCCTCTTCCTCGGCGCCGGCGCCAAGGTCTGGGGTTACGCCAACGCGCTCTGGGTGGGCTTTGCCTTTGCCGCCCTGATCCTGCCGGTCTTTGCCTATCGCCATTATGTCCGCGACGGCGGTAAGTTCCCGGCTGGCGCCATGGACGACCTCGGCCTGGTCGGCCAGGATCTCGGCGTCAAGAAGGCAGGCATCCTGCCCTATCTCGCGATCGCCGGCGGCCTTGCCATCGTGCTGTTCGCCAACTGGTTCTTCCAGCTGCCGGCGTAGCCCGAACCAAGCGGTACCGACCTTTTCCCTGCCGCGGCTGACGCGGTAGGGATTTATTTTGTTGGCGGGGAGCGCGCGGACCTATTATGCAATATTGTTAATTCTTGTTAGGACTGCTATAAATAGCTGATGAAAACCGAGCCCATGAGAACCCTCACCATATCCCTCTCGCCTCAGCAGGTGGCGCGGCTGCACGGCGCTGTTGAATCCGGAGCCTATGCCTCCAATAGCGAGGTGGTTCGGGACGCCCTGCGTTTATGGGAGCAGCGTGAAGAAATTCGTCTCTTGGAAATCAACCGTCTCAAGAGAGCATATGACGAAGGCATGGCAAGCGGCGAAGGCCGTGAGGTCGATGCCAAAACGCTTCTGGCGGAGTTGAAGGCGGAAATCCGTCGCGGTGGCTAAGTACATTCTAAGCCCCAAGGCAGAGGAAGATCTGCGCCAAATATGGCGCACAATCGCTCCGGACAATGAACGGGCAGCGGATGCCCTTCTCACTCGGATTTTGGACAAGGCCGAGCTTGCGGCAGGACAACCTCTCATGGGGTCTCCTCGGCCGGAATTGAGCCCACTGCGCGGATTCTCATTGAGGGTCGTTATGTCGCTATCTACGAGCCGATGCCTTACGGCATCTTTATCGTTGCGGTCGTCTATGGGCCGCGTGATGTTGAGAACTGGTTGAGCTGAGACGGGCTCGAGGCGTGATTGTCCTGACTAAGAGCAAGTTCGCGCAGCCCGGAAAACTTCATCTCACCGATGTGCAGAAAGCACCGCCTCGCGCGAAAGATACCCGACCCTATCGCCACCCTCTACCCTGACATCTAGACCCTGCAAATCATCGGCAAGGATCAGAGCCAAAGCATCATGGAGACTGGCGCTGGGGCTGATGGAGATAGCTGAAACCTCAGTCGCAGGCGGCGCCATGATGCTTGCGACTTCGATCAGGCTCAGGCGCTTGATTGCCCGGTCCGGTCCGAGGAAGCTTTCGACGAAGTCGTTGACGGGACGGGCGAGGATTGCTTCCGGCGTATCATATTGCAGCAGGCGCCCGTCGCGCATGATGGCGATGCGGTCGCCCATCTTGATCGCCTCGTCGATGTCGTGGGTGACGATGACCACTGTTTTGCTGACTTTCTTCAGGATCTGCCGGAATTCGTCCTGCAGCCGCACGCGGGTAATGGGGTCGATCGCACCGAAGGGTTCGTCCATCAGCATGATCGCGGGATCGGCGGCGAGCGCCCGGGCAAAGCCGACGCGCTGCCGCTGTCCTCCGGAAAGCTGGTGCGGCAGGCGGCGGCGCATGATAGCGGGATCGAGGCCGACCAGGTCGAGAAGCTCGTCGATCCGACGATCCGTCCTTGCCTTATCCCAGCCGAGCAGGCGCGGCACCGTCGCGACATTGCGCTCGATTGTCATATGCGGGAAAAGCCCGACCTGCTGAATGACATAGCCAATGCTGCGACGAAGCTGCTTCTGATCGGTCTCCGCCACATCCCGTCCATTGACCAGCACGCGGCCGCGCGTCGGCGTTTCCAGCCGGTTGATCATCCGCATGGTCGTCGTCTTGCCGCAGCCGGAAGGGCCGATCAGCGCGACGGTCGTGCCCGTTTCGATCTCAAGCTCGAGGGTGTCGACGGCGTGGCGCTCGCTTCCCTCGTAGTTCTTGGTGACATGGTCGAGTCGTATCATGGCAATGGCCTTCCGCGGTCATCGTCTTTGAGTGAAAAATCGCTCCAGCCAGCCGAAGGTCAATTCGGCGAGAATGGCCAGAAGGGCGATGGGAAGTGCGCCGACCAGCAGGCGCGGCATGTTCATGATGGCGATGCCGGCATTGATGAAGTCGCCGAGCCCGCCGCCGCCGATGAAGGAGGCAAGGGCCGCGCCGCCAATCACCTGGATGGCGCTGGTGCGAACGCCGGCGAGGATCGAGGGTACGGAAAGCGGGGCTTCGATCTGCCAGAGGATATCGCGGCGTCCCATGCCCATGCCGCTGGCGGCGTCGAGAAGGGCGGGATCGATTTCGCGGATGCCGACGATGGTGTTGAGCAGGAGCGGCGGCACCGCCAGCACGATCAGCGCGATGACCGAGGGCAGAAGCCCGATGCCGAGGAAAGGCATGGCCGCGGACAGGATTGCCAGGCTTGGAATAGAGCGCAGCGAACCGGCTATGTTGACGGCGACAAAGGCGGCGCGCGGCATTCTGGCGACGAGAAAGCCAAGCGGGATCGCGATGACCAGCGCGATGCCGAGCGAGATCGCACACATCAGCATGTGACGGTTGAAGGCGCTGAAGAAGGTGCCGGGATTGCTGGCGATCCAGTGGAAGGCGTCGATCAGGATCATCCTTCTACCTCCCGCTGCGCCGGCGGAGCATCTTTTCGATCGCCGCGAAGAGATAGTCGGTGAAAAGCGCCAGCGCCGAGGTGAGCAGGCCACCGGCGAGAATCTTTTCCGGGAAACGCTGGTCGATGCCCTCGAAGATGATCACGCCGAGACCGCCGGCATTGATGTAGGCGGCAACGGTGGCAATGCCGATCACCGTAACCATGGCAATGCGGATGCCGCCGACGATGAACGGCATGGCGAGCGGCAGCTCGATTTCCCAGATGCGCCTGATGGTCCCATATCCCATGCCGTGTGCGGCATCCAAGACGTCGCGGGGGATGGATTGGAAGCCAAGCCCGATATTGCGGATGAGGATCATCAGCGAATAGGCGGCAAGGCCGGTGATGGCGGGTGCCGCGCCGATGCCGAGGGTCGGAATGAGCAGGGCGAAAAGCGCAAGACTCGGCACGGCGAAGAGGACGCCCGCCACGATGACGATGGCGCTGAAGGTGCGAGGCTTGCGCGCCGCCCATATGCCGACGATCAGCGAGATGACCATCGCGATCCCGACGGATGAGAAGACGAGGTAGAGATGTTCCAGCAGGGCTTCGGCCAGCCGATCGATGTTCTTCGGAACCCACTTCATCGGCGGACCCCTTTGCTGGAGCGGTGGCGGGGCTGTCGCGGGTTCACCATGACGCTCCCAGGGCTTCGTCCGCATCTCGCGCTCTCGTGGGCATCCGATCGT
Organism: Rhizobium sp.; assembly: GCA_036383055.1. GTDB lineage: Bacteria > Pseudomonadota > Alphaproteobacteria > Rhizobiales > Rhizobiaceae > Rhizobium. The sequence goes on from DASVPC010000245.1 coordinate 4,665, forward strand.
ACGCCGCCATATCCGGCTCCGCGAAAGCGGCGAGACCCAACGAGGCGAGGATGGCTCGCCCCTCGTCGCTCCGATGCGCGTGAAGAAGTGCATGCTTGAGTGTCAGAACCGCGTCCGATGGCAATTGCCGGGAGGCTACGAGCAGCGGGAAGGGCGCGGGTTCGGTCGTCGCGACGATGCGAAGCGGCGCGATCATATCCGGTTCATGCATGTCCAGCAGTTGATAGGCATAGGCATCGATTGCCCCGACATCGATCGTGCCGCTGCGGATCGCCTCCACGACGCCACGCGGATTGAGAAGCGGACCGACCGTGTTGCGCACTTCCTTTGCATAGGGTTGTGTGGCGAGGAATTCTCTCGGCGCATTATAACCGGACTGCGAATCCCGCACTGTCCAGCCCCACCGCGCCTTTGCAAGGTCGGTACTTTCGAAAGCTGTATTTCTGGCGGCGACGATGTGGCTTGCATAGATCGGTTGCCCGCCGGCCCAGTTCGCCAGTGAGATGGGCGCCACGAGCGGTATCGGCCGCTGGTCGGCG
>DASVPC010000246.1:0-21408 GCA_036383055.1 Rhizobium sp.
GGTAAGAGGATGGGCAATCCGCAATAGCTGTATTGCGCAAGTTTCAGGCTCGACTCCGCCAGATAGATCTCGTCCTTCGTCAAGCGGTAAGGCGCAATGCCAAAATCCGCGTGCTGCAAAAACGGTACGATGCTTTCGAAATCGCGCTCACCATGGACAGCGACATTTAGCGGCACAGAACCGTGCCAGTTCGCACCGAAGACGTGGAAATTTATGTCAGGGGCAGCAGCTGCCATCGCGGCAACCGTGATCTCGTCGAACAGCATATTGCCGATGGAGACGGCATTGCGGCTGCCGGGAGCATAGGGGGAAGGTTGTTTGCGATCGAACAGAGCCGCATCGACGCCCTGCGGAATAACCCTGACGCGCCCACCGGATGGCAGCAGCGCGCCGAGCCGTTCCGAAGGCACGCAGACCGTATCGAAACGTCCGATCGCGGCCGCCTGAATATCCTGCAATACGGGTGCGGCGCCAACGCTCCGGAGCAGGTCGCGGCAAAAATAGAGGATCCGCGCCTTGGGATTTAGTCTCTTCGCATAATCGAAAAAGGCAAGCGCAGAACCGCTTTCGATTACCACCAGATCGGCCGCAGCAAGAGCACTTCGGGCAAAGGGCGGCAGGTAATTGCCGTAAAGCCGGAAAAGCATTCCGTTTGCCGCGTTCAGAACACGATTGCCGGAACTGAAGGCATGCAATGGCGGCAGGTAGGCACCCGCCCGAAGATTCGGGGCGACCGTCTCGAACTGGTTTGCCTGACGCTCCGATAGCGCCCGAAAGCGCGGGCGATCCTTCAGCAGGGTCAGCCAACTGTGGCCAATCGTCAGGAAATGGACGTCATGCCCCTGCTCCGCCCAGCGGGACGCCACGAAATGGACCGATGCCTTGCGGTAGCCGCGCAGAAAGACATGCGATGTCAGAATGACGATCTTTCGTCGCGGCCCGATGCCGTCTTCGGTCGCCGCTCCTTTTCCCAGCTCTGTCACGGACAACCCCAGCTGCGATTCTCGGTCGGCTTCTCTCATGCCCGACATTCAAATCGTTGATTCAAGCTGCGGCGACGAACCTTCATGTCCGGGGCGCTGATATCCGCAGGCAAAGCCCAATATGCATCGATATGAACCAAAAAGCGTCTAACAGGCGGTTAAAACGGAATTGTTAAATCAGATAATCGACATGTGAAGCTCCGCTGGAGCCGCACGATATCGGTCCGGCTGTACTCGCTCACAACATCGCGAAACACCCTCCTCTTGCCCACGGGAGACGAACAGGCCATTGATAGCACTCGAAGATCGCCCGCTGAAGGAGTCCCTGTCATGAACGCAAAATATGCGCTGCCCGCCCTTTTGGCCTGCACTTGCACCAGCGCCATGACCCCGGCCTTGGCCAAGGATCCCGCTCAATTGGTTCTTCGCGACGGTTTCGACGGCACCGATTTCGATCCGGCAGGCCATCTCTACTATCGCGATAATTCCGAACAGAAGGCCGGCACGGTCGAATTCCAATCGGAGGTCAAGCGCGGCGGCACCGGCGCGCTGAAACTCAGCGTCAAGCCACTCTGCGCGCCAGGCAAGGCGAATTGCAGCGAGAGAGCGGAAATCTGGGAACGCACCAAATATCGTGTCCCCTATGATCAAGGAGTTTGGTACGGCTTTGCCGTCAAATTCGCCGATCCCATTCCTTCAGGCGATCATCGCTATCTGATTGCGCAATGGAAGCGGGAGATCGGACCGACGGCGAAGGGTGATTTCAGTCCCTTCCTGGCTCTGCGACTGAACAACGGCAAGCTCTTTGCAACGGTCGAAACCAACTATGTCGCCCCGCCAAAGACCTATTCCCACGATGGGACAAAGGCCTGTGACGGTAACCAGACGCCCGTCTGGTTCCGCTCGGATACCAACCAGATGCGTGCGCTGGTCGCAACCGACAGCAATTGGGGCAAGGGCGACGGCCAGGAATTTACCGGCTGCACGAGCGCCATCACCGTGACCGACCGTGGCAACAAATTACCGACGCCAGATTCCGGCTGGATCGACTTCGCCATCTATACCAAGCCAGGTCCAGACGGCACCGGCCATATCGAGATATTCGCCAACAATAAATGGATTGTCACCGTCAAGGGACATGTAGGCCATGCCGACAAGGGACTGGGCAAGAACCAATATTTCAAGTTCGGCCCCTATCGTGCAGCCGACACGACAGAATGGACGCTCTATTACGACGATTTCCGCCGCTCGCCTCGCTGCGCCGACGTGTTGTCGGATCCGAGTCTCTGCCCGATGAAGTGAGGATTTCCGCATATATTGCTGCTGCGGCGGCGCTGGAAAACATTGTCGGCTTAATTCAGATTTTCCTTGAATTCGGCTGAACTTTTTTGCCTCTCGCGGGTTATGCCTAATTCAGAGGAGACCAACGAGATGCTCACCACTCATCGCGACTGCAAACATCACGTTAAGAAAAATGCTATTCCCTCCCTTGGCGAAATCGAAGGGCGTGTCGCAGTCCTTGAGGTCGTCGCACAGTCCGCCCTGACGCATGTTTTTGACGACGGCCAAGTCGATCTCGATGCCGCATTGTTGGTGGAAATTCGCAGGGCCATGCATCGTAAATGTAGGGAATTGAAACTCGATGGCGAAGACACTGCCTCCGCCCTCTCCTATGCAGAGGAATTGATCGAGGCAGCAGTGGAGGCATCGCATCCGGTCCATCAATGATGCCTTCGCGGCCGCGATTTATACTTTTGATCATGATGGCGCTGGCCATAGCGCTGGGTGTTCTGCTGTTTGTTGAACCCCATAATGGCAAGGATGGATTTGAAAATCCGGCACCGCACGCGCCAGACCGGAAACCACAATAACCCTTTTCGCAAGCACCTGTACCAATACGAAACTCAACCTGTATCATATCAGGCTGACGTTAACGCCCGCACACGAAGTTGATTGCAAACTTCCGAAATCAAAGCAGTCTCTGCCCCGTCCCCGCTCAAGTCTGAGCTTCCAACCACGGTGTAGCGAATGTCTATGATGGTCAACTCGCCCCTTTATCCCGACGATGTCGACATCCTCGCCAGCGCACTTTACGCATGGTGCGCGGAACGCAGCATCAAACTGCAAAGCCAGGAAGGCCTATCGGCCGCCAATGTAGCGATCAGCCTGTATGAGGCCGGCTATCAAACGCAAGACCAGTTGCTCGGCGCTCTGCATGAATACGAGTTCCATTGACGTTCACGGCGCCGACCCAGCCGAATATTAATGTCACGACAGCAAATCCAAGCTGCCAGCGGCACCACTATTCAGAGCCATCACGCTGCGGCGGCAGCCTTCCTCAACACGCTGGCGATGCAATCCCGCTCTTCCAGAATGCCGGACCATTCATTCTCGTGGAATGAGGAATCGTAGATCAACGTGAACGGGCCTTTATAGCCGGCCGCAACGGAGAGCTCGACGCAACGAATATAATCCTCGGTATCGAGACCAGTTTGCGAATAATGCGCCTTGGCATGGCAGAGTTCGGCACGCCCCATGATCTTCGCCAGATCGGCATATTTCCCCGGGCCGCGCCAATTGCCGAAATCGCCATTGAGACCGAGTTTGCCGTCGAGAGCATCGAGTACCCGATTGACTTCGACAGGCCCCGGCAAAAGCGAAAACCAGTTTTCAATGACGAGGCGGACGCTGGTACCTTCCAGTTGTTCTGCCAGCCAACGCAGATGCGTCTCCGCGCGGCTCAATGCCTCATCAGTCGGCGGCTCCTTGCCGGCGATCACGCGCATATTCTCAGCTCCGAGGGCAACGGCAATCTCGATCCAGCCCGCCATCCAGTCAGCATCGCGTTCCGCCGTCTCAGGATTGCTGAGATCCCCGTCTTCGACCAACAGCGTTTGAATCTTCACGCCTGCTATCTCAAAGGCTTTGCGCAGGTCAGTGATATAAGCGGCCGAGCGGCTCGGCAGATGAAACGAGCATATTTCCATGCGCAAAATGCCATATTCCGCAAATTGTGCCGGGAGATCGATCAGCTCCACCAAGCCTTCACCATAGGTTGGCTGGCGCGCAGTAGTTTTGTTTCCACCTGGCTTGTAGGGATAAGTGCCACCAAGGGCACGGTGTAGCGACCATGTGGAAACGGCGAAACGATCCGTCAAATCTCTCGTAAAGGTCATATGCCTCTCCTCCTCTTTCTGTCCCGCGATATCGGGTAGCCAGCCGACACATCAATGTCCCGCCAATCGTTTCATGAGGGCAATCGCCTCGTTCGCCAAGCCGATGGTGAGTTCGGACGACGAAAGTGGCTGCGCCAACCTCGCGGCCTGGCCGGACCAGAGATTGGTAAAATCGCCGGAGCCCATCGCCTCAGCCCTGGCGCGCAGCGGCGCCAGGGCACCACCAGCTGTCGGGAATGCCGGCGCAAGCTCCGTGAGCGGCCCAATCTCACGCACGATGCGGTTCATGACACCCCTCGCCGGCCGTCCGGTGAAAACATTGGTCAAAGCCGTACTGTCGTCACCAGCATGCTCCAAGGCCGCCCGATGAACCGCAGGAATCTTCGCCTCAGGCGTGAACAGATAGCTCGTACCGATCTGCGCCGCAGACGCACCCAGCGCAAAAGCCGCCGCAATCCCACGTCCGTCCGCGATACCGCCAGCAGCGATAACAGGAATTTTGACAGCATCGACGATCTGAGGCACCAGCGCCATCGTGCCCACTTGCGTCGCCATGTCCTCGGTCAGGAAATTGCCGCGATGGCCGCCCGCCTCGAAACCCATGGCAATCACCGCATCGACCCCACGATCGGCAAGCCATCGCGCCTCTGCCACTGTGGTTGCCGAAGAGATGATCTTCGCTCCCGTGGCCCTTACCCTCTCAACCAGCCCTCTGTCCGGCAACCCGAAATGAAAGCTGACGACCTCAGGCCGATAGGCCTCGACGACCTCGCAGAAAAAGCTGTCGAATGGCGCCCGGCCGCCGGCGGGAACAAGCATGGCCGGATCAAGGCCAGCCTCGATGTAGTAGGGCGCAAGCCGTTTTCGCCACGCCGCTTGTCGCTCAGGATCAATCTCAGGCATGGTATGAGCGAAGAAATTGACATTGATCGGCTTTTTCGTCGCCGCCCGTATCGTTTCGAGAGCCAGGCGTAGCTGTTCAACATTGTATTGCGCGCTCGGCAGAGAGCCAAGCCCGCCAGCCTCGCTGACCGCGATCACCATCTCCGGTGAGGTCGCTCCCGCCATGGGCGCCTGGATAATGGGAAGGGCAATGCCAAATAGATCAAGGATCCGGGTGTCGGGCCATTGGCTCATCGCGCGCGCCTTTCATCGACAATCTCTGCCAGCCAGCTTTATCAGCCCAGCCGCAACAGCGACAATGATTAGTTCAAATGAAAGACATCACGCGCGGGAATACACCCCACAGGTCGACTGGTGCATTCCGAAAACATGGAACGGAGCGATTACAAAAGCCACAAACGCAAAAAACGCCCTCTCCCTTTAAGGAGAGGGCGAACAGAGAACTTGCAGGCGACTGTCTAGCAGCCCTGGATCAGGGTACCGCTTTCCCACCCCTGATCCAGCGCGAGATGCTATCGAAGATCAGGTCGGCGATCCACATGGCACAGACACCAACCACGAAAGCCGTGGCATTCATGGCTGCGACATCCTTTTGCGGCAAAGGCCAATTGATGGCTCGCAGATAGTAAAGTGCCGGCTCCGTCAGATAAGCTGCTGCGAGCGCCCCACAAATGGGGGACGCAATGATTTCGCGGGCCGTATATCGACGCCGCGACAGACCACGTAAAATGCCGCCGGAAAGGCCCGCGATGACGACCCCGACCTTGATGCCTAATGCATCGAGAAATTCGTTCATCGCCATAACCCGCCTCTAAGATGCTTATTGAAATCAGAAATGCGCTTGTCCAGCTAAATGATGGCTGAGAAGCACGGCCTCATTTAGTGACTGGCGGTTGTGGCCTCACCAAACCGGAAAGCCCATCGCGGATGATATTGACCACGATCTTGAGGGTACCAAGACCGGCAACAGCAAGGGCCGTGAAGCCCGGACCGATAGAAGATTGCGAGCACTCCAGGGTACCATCGGCAAGTTGCGTGCAGCCGGTCGCCAGCAGAATGGCAACGAACAGCGCCGACAGAGTGATCAGGATATTCAAAACATTGTGCAGAGCATTGGTATTGAACATGAGGCTTCCTTCGGAGCTATGAAATGGATTGAGATTATCGAGTGCGACTCGGATACGGCTAGGTTGTCGCCTAAACCTGCGCCTTCAGTGCCATGACACACGCAATCAGCACGTCGCGTTCAACGTCTCACCGACTTTCCAAAGACTAACTAGAGCGAAATGCCAAGTGATTCAGTCTGATAATGAGGAAAGATGGACTCGCCCCTCGCAGGGAGGAAAGGAAAAATAGGAGGCGCCTTGGATAGGCAAAAATAGCTTGTGCTGCTGGAATTCTCCACGGCTCACGAACGTGCAGCTTCGAGCGCCGCTGCGAATTTCTTGGCATAGCCAACGATATCCGCCGCCCGATCAGTGCCATTGATAATCTTGCGCGCACCGACCCAGTCGGTCACGGTCGCGCTGAAATAATCAGCAAGCTTCTTGCCGGTGAAGCGGCCATTGATCATTCCATCGAATAGAATTTCGACAGCCTTTACCGGATCACGCGCTTTCTCCGGATCATCGGCGATGCCATATTTCGTGTAGTTATCGCGACCTGTTATCTGTACCAGGCCACGCCCATGATAGCGCCAGCCGTCGCCGCTAGCTTCGTTGCCGTTGCCCATGCGCCTCGCATAGGCCCGATTGGCGATGCGCTCCGGTTGTCGGGCATAGGCTGCGGCTTGGGCAGTCGTGAAGTATTTCGGGAAGGTCGCCAGCAAGCCGGTCGCCGAATAGTTCAGATTCTCCGAGATGGCGCACATAGCATTGTCTGTCTCATGATAGGCCGTCGCCAGCATGTAGGCCAGACAACGAGCATCGAAGGGCTTGGCCTCCCATGTGGCTAGAATGGCCCCCATGCCATTGACATGATTCTGCGACAGCCGCCCGCCGAACAACGACGGGCGCACCGCCGCGAAGAACTTCGCGTGGTCCATGAATTTTGATCCTTGTGGAGAACAATGCCGTCGTACGCCTGCCGCTTACAGGGGCTACTTAGCACTTGGCGCGAGAACACTTTCTGTGGTCATGGTATCATTCTGCGCACCACTTTTCTGGGCATCAACCGCTTCGCTCTCCATCGCAACACCAGTATCGACAGGCATTATTTCGGGCTGAACAACTTGAAGCGCCTTGAGCTGATTTTGAGCATCGACGAACTGAGACGCGAGAGAATCGACGGCGTTAGCGAAGCGCTCGATTTCGTCTTGCAAAAACTCATTCTGCTTCTTGAGGGATTCCGCAAGTGTGGACATCAAAGCCCTCCTTGCGGATTCGAGGGCCACGCGAAGACGTCGATTTCCGCTGTCGTGTTAAACGCGCCGGCGATGATTTGCTGATCGACCGCGCCTTCAGCGGCAAAGCTCGCCTGAACATGCGTTGCAACCGCATTGGCGACATCTCTGACTTGGGCGGCGGTTAGCTCGACAAAACCGCTCGCAGTTTTGAACTGCACCATGACATCAGGATTGGCGTCGACATAATTGTAAGCACCGGTGATGAGCGATTGGCTCTGTCGATCGGTCATGATGGACATGCCGTTGAAGACGATACCGCCCGTTTCAACGACATAGCGCTTCGCAGCCGCATAGGCATAAAGATCGACGGCGACCGGCTCCGGCAACCAACCGGCGACGACGGCGGAGAGGCTCGACGGCATCTCCGGCCAATCGCCCGCCGTGCTGACCAGGGCGGCTTCCTTGTTACTAAGCTGATCAACAATAGCCTCCTTGTCGGCAACCGGCAGGCCCGACGTGATTTTGGCGGCAAGCGCAAGCCAATAGTCGGGCGTATTATAAATCTGCTGTCGACCGAGCCAGAAGGCGGCGCAAGCCATCCAGCGATCGACCTTGTTCTCCGATCGGGCGGCAAGCAGCGCCTCGACCATCGGTTCATACATGCTGTCTATGCGGTACATGCGATCTCCTTATTTACCGTAGAGGGTGAGCACTCGAATGGTGCGGTTATTGGCTTTGACGCCCGTACCTGAATCGACCCGAACGTTAAAACGGAACGTGGTCGATGTGGTATTGGCAGGTGGTGTGAAATTATACTCGTGCGCGAAGTGGCCGTAGCCCACGAAGGCAAACGGGAGCAAAGCGGTGTAAGCATTGTTAGCGCTGTCCCAGATCGAGATAATCACTCGGCAGGCGGTCTGCCCGGACGCGGCGACGCCTGATAAACTAAAGGATGAATGGACAAGGACCGCTCTCGTATTGAGGCCGTGATTGCTCACCAGAGCGGTAATTGTAGTATCAGACGTGCCTACCGATCCTTCGGGGAAAGCGTCAAAATCAACCTGCGAGATCGCACCCGACACGATGTTGCTTCGACCAACCTGCAACGTCCCGATATTGGCGTTACTAATGTTGACCGCACCGAGATTAGCGGTGATCGCATCAAGGCTGTTGACGGAAATCTTGTTGGCCGTTATCGCACCATCGACGATAAGCTCCGCACTGACGGCGCGGCGCATGACAGGCTTTGACCAATAGCAGGAGCTACCGGCGCCTGCTGCCTTACTGACCTGTAACAACATAGCAAGTTTTGTATAGCCGCTGGGGACCGTATATCTGCCTTTTAGCCGCACCCATCCATTCTTTGTCGTGGTGTTGGTGACAGCGGGGAAGGTGTTAGAACCAGACGGCGTCGTTGCCATGGCCAATATACTGGCTGTATTCGAATCAGTGTTGTAGACCCATACATCAAAAGCATAGGTTTCGCCGGGGGTGACGACGATAGTATTAGATCGCGCACAATCGCGACCGAGAGACTGCAAGACATAGCCGGACGCATCGCCCGCGTCGCTATCAAGATAGAACGCCTGAAGGTTTTGAATAGCCCACCCGTCAAGATTGCCCTGAGACCATCCGTTATCCGCGATATTGCTGAAGTCGGTAAGGATAAGGCTCTTGGCCGTGATCGCATTGGCAGCGATCTGGTCGGCACCGATAGTATTTGCCGCCAGCTTGTCGCCGGTGATCGTGCCGGACGAGATCGTGGCGGCGGTGACCGCTCCTGCGACAATGGTGCCAGCCGTCACCGCATTAGTCGCGATCTTGCCAGCAGTCACGGCATTGGCGGCGATCTTGTCGGCTGTCACCGCGTTCGCGACAATACCGCCGTTGGTGATCAGGACGACATCGCCATTGCTCCAGGGCGTCGGTCCCGTCGCTCCGGCCGGGATGCGGCAAAGCATCGGCTTGTTGATAAACATGTAGCTGTTCGTCTGGTCGACATTGGTGTCACGCTTGCGGAGCAGAATGGCGGCACAAACTGCACCCGCCGGAGCAGCGCCCGCCGTACGAAGGCGAGGCCAATTGTCCGGATTGGCCGCATCTGACGAATTTGCTGCATTGCTCGCTACAGCGGTATAGCCGAGGATAGAGCCATCGGCAGCTCGCCATTCGATTCTGAGTTCCGTCGTACAGCGATGCGCCGAGATATAGGCAGTCGCCTCCAGCCATTCACCCGCCGTGCAGGAAACGCCATATTTTAGGGCATCAACAGTGAGCATGTCGGCATCCGGCCGAAGCCAGCGCACGTCGGTGACATAGCCACTGGTTGTCGGACCGCTATTCTGAAACACCATTAAAGTCGGGTTGTTATTCCCCGCATAGGTCTCAGAGGTGGCTCGAATTCTAACGGAGAGACCGGGGACGGTTCCGTTTAATCCATAGGTCCAGCAGTCCATGCCTGCAGAGAAGCTTGCATTCTGCAGGAGGTTCTTGCCAGAACCGACCGCGAGGGCGTCTGTGGTGACGGAGTTCGATGCAAGCTTGTCGGAAGTGATCGCACTGGCGGCGATCTGCCAGGCTGAGACAGCGCCAGCCGCAATTGTACCTGCCGTCACCGCGTTCGCGGCGATCTTGCCGGCGGTCACGGCATTGGCTGCAAGCTCGCTCACGGTTACAGCACCAGCCGCGAGCGTGCCTGTGGTAATCGCACCCGCTGCGATCTTGGCCGTCGTGATCGATCCCGCATTGATGGCAACGGCAGTCACTGCATTCGCCGCAATCGCGTTGGCCATGACCGCACCGGTGGCAATAGCGGTGGCGGTTACCGCATCGGCGGCAATCTTGCCAGCAATGACCGAGCCATCGACCAGAAGGTTGGCCGAAGCCTTTCGAAGCCAACTTAAGCCGCCGAAGGAGATATTGCCATCCGTAAGATCACGCTGGACATAAATCTGAATGCGAGCGCCAAAAGCAGTGGCAGGCGGTGTGATGTTCGCCGCGAAGGTCAGAACGCCATCGACTGTGTTCGCGGCCGAGGTTGCTGCGCCGATAGTAACGTAGGTATCAGGGCTAAGGAGTACGCCATTCGCGTTAAGCCAATGAACACGAACCCAGAATCCCATTTTGGTGCCAGAGGTTCGCGCGACTTGCACGGAGGCAAAATATTGCTGACCGGAGACTACAGCGAACGGAGAACCCACAACAACCGTCAAGTAACTGGAACCCGCCGCATAGGTGTAGTCAATCGACCCTTTGCTGGTGAAGGCCTGCGTAGTCGCGGGCGTGATGGCACAACTTGCTAAAGTCGGCCACGCCACCGAAGTTTGCATCTGATTGTCGGGAATGAGATTTTCCCAATCCTGCAATACAAGACTCTTTGCCGTGACAGCATTGGCGGCTAGATTGCCGGTGACGACCGCATTGGCGGCAAGCTTTGACGTCGTGATCACGCCGTCGACAAGCAGGTTTCCGGTATTGCGGCGCTGGCAAGAAACAAAGCCGACGGCATAGGAGCCGGCAGTAATGGAGCCACCGGGAAGCAGATCGACCCAGGCATAAGCAGCCTCGGCTGGCACTGTGATAGCCGCCGAACGTTCGACATAGGCGGCATCAGCCGACGTGAATGCGGGTGCGAGCCCTTGATTGACGGAGGTGGTTTTGTCGCCCTGCATAAAGCGGATGCGTGGTGTCAGATTGACGTTCGGCGCCCCGACAGCCTTGGCGAACACTTGCAAGAAATACTGCTCGCCCGGCACGACCGGAAACATACTGTTATTCCGGGTGAAGTTACCTGACCCGACGCCGATGCTCATATAATAGTTGCCGGTATAGGCGTTTGCCGGGTCGTTGACGATTGCAACGCCCGCAGCCGTCTTCACCCAGCTCACATCACCTTCGCCGAAGTTCGGGTTCTCGACACGATTGGTGAAGTCACCGAGCACCATTTTGTCTGCTGTGATGGCGTTGGCGGCGATCTGGGCCGCGCCGATCGCGCCGGCCGCGAGTTGGCCGGCCGTGATCGTGTTCGCGGCAATCTTGTCGGCGGAGACAGCTCCGGCCGCAAGCGTGTTTGCCGTGACGGAACCCGCCGCGAGCTTGGGCGTCGAAATCACCCCGTCGGAAATCTGCGTGCCGACGATCTGCCCAGCGATGTCGGCAGCCGCCGTCGCCGACGTCCAGATGCTACCGGTATAGCGATAGAGCTTGTCATCCGTGGTCAAGTAGACCGTCCGCCCCTCGATGTCTCCGGTGGTCGGCAGTACCGAGACGATTTCGACCGGCCGGAGGCCGGAGGCAAACTTAGTTGCGTCCACAGCGGCGGCCGCGAGCTTGGATGCGCTCACCGAACCATCTGCAAGCTTAGAGGCATCAACCGCCAGCGCAGCAAGCTTTGAATTGGTGATCGCACTATCCGCGATCTGCGATGAAACCAGTGTGCCAGCGACCTTTGCGGCGGCAACAGAGGCAATCTGCGTATCGGTCATCTGACCGGTAACCTTGCCGGCTGCAACGCTCTGGATCTGTGCATCGGCAAGGGTACCGCTGATATCTGTCGAAGCAACCGCCGCGGTCCATACGCTTCCATGATAACGATAGAGCTTGCCATCCGTAGTCAGATAAACTTGGCGGCCTTCTTCGTTGCCCGCCGTCGGCAGGACGGAGACGATCTCAACCGCCCTAATACTCGAAGCGAGCTTTGTCGCTTCGATAGCCCCGTTAGCGAGCTTGGCGGCGGTCACTGCAGCATCGGCGAGTTTGGTGGAAATAACTGCGCTGCTGGCAAGAACCTCCGTGGTCACAGCCTCAACCTGTAACTTCGCAGTAGATACGGCGGCATCCGCAAGCTTCAGATTCGTAACCGCCTCATCCATGATTTTTTCGGCCGTCACAGCCGCATCGGCGATCTTGGAAGCAATGATTGCATTGTCGAATACGTCGCCGCTGGCGATCAGGACATTGGGTGTCTTGACCGTGAGCCAAGCGGACCACTCCGTAGGACGGTTCGATTTCGGGAGATAGCGCCCCCGAGCTTCATAGTCCGTGTTCGGCAAGGTCCACTGGCCGGAGATCAGCCAGGAGAATGGTGGCTCATAGCGGGTGCTATCGCTGTCAAAAACGACGGCGCCAGTCTCCCTCAGCCGGACTTGTACCCACACCCGCTCGACATCGTCCATATCCGTGGCGCAACTGATCCTGATTGCCGGACGGCGGTCGATACCACCGGCATCCTTCACGGTTCCCGGTTCAACGGTCCAGCCAACCATCGGCTGCGACGGCGGCGTAATCGGGCCGATCCAGCCGATGGCGGTGGGCAATTGCAGGCCGCTGTGCCAATCGTAATCGGCGGGGTCCACTTCCTTCAGCGTGACGACCGTCAGGAAGTTCGGCTGCGGCTCGACCTTGACGACCAGGAATTTCTTTTCCGCATAGCCATTGCGCTCCGAGGTCCAGGAGACGACGTCGTTCGGTTCCAGCGGATAGGCATCCGGCGGCAGTGATATCTGGTGCACGCGGAAGCGCCGGTAGTCCTGGATCATCGCCAGTCCGACACGCTGCACCTGATTGGCAAAGGGCACGGCCGGGAACTGGATTTGCGCCGGTAAGCGGCGGTCGCCATCCAGAGCCTCCAGATCGGCATTGTAGCGCCCCGGCACATCCTTGGTCGCCCATTTTTCGCCGGGTTCCGGATAGGTCGCCTCGATGGCGTTGTAGGTATCCGAGAGCGACGGAAAAGGCTGGAAATCCTGCTCCTCGGTCACGACAATGTCGCCGTCCGAGAAGGAGTAGACAGCGCCGCCGGGTGTGCTGATCAGCATCTTGAAGATGCCGCCAACTTCGGCCATACGGCCGTTGCAGCCCTTCAGGAGCTCAGAAATGACGTCGAGTGGCTGTTGGTCGCACTGGACTTCATAGCCGGCGCGGAAGGCCGGTTCTTTGCTGCCGCCGTCGAGCGTTACCGCTGCATCGCAGGCATTTGCCGCCGCCATCCAGTTTGCGGCCGGCAGGGAGAAGGCGGCGATGTTCTGGCCGCCATAGACCCATTCGGAGCCATGATAGACGCCGCGCGCCAGATTGTAGATCATCGTTGCCGGATTGCTGCTGGGCTCCCAGGTGGCACGGTTGTCCCAGCGATGTGCGCCATTGCCGCCGGCAGACGAGTCCTTGCGGATATCGTAGAGCGGCACGGGATGCGGTTGATAGAGACCAGCGGGAATACCGGAGAAGAGATCGGTGTTGTAGCGGGCAGTGAGGATGACGACCTGGCAGCCGAGGCCGATCATGGTCGACTTCCAAGGACGGTCCGGTTCGGCGCCGAATTTTGCCGTCAGGAAGGCATCGGGGCCAGATTGCGTGCCATCGAGGAACCTGATCCAGAGATAGTCCTTCCTGCCCACACGGTATTGCAGCACCGGATAGCCGCGCCCGTCGGGATGCGGCTCCTCCCAGAGAACGCCGACCTCCTGGTCGTCGATCCAGACGCTAGTAAGGCCGCGCTCGCCGGCATAGTTGGGCAGGCTGCCGATCTCGATGACATCGGTGAAATAGGCGTTCGGCGTCTTGCCGTCATCGCCCCACGAGCCGGCATATTTGCGCCGGCCGGCGGTGGCATAGCTGCCCATGACGAAGGACATGGGGTGATCGTCGCCCATGCTGATCTCGAGCTTGGCGCCGACCGGCTGCTGCTGGTCTTTCTTCGTCAATGCCTTTTCGATCAACGACAGGCCGACATTCAGGGCAACCGTCAGTATCAGCTTGCCGAGACTGATCGAACCGAAGAATCCCGAAATTGCACTAACCGCCAAGCTGATTGGGTCGGCATGGGCGACGTCCGCAATCAGCCAGAAGCCGAGAACGTTCAGAATCAGGATGAGAATTTTCATGGACCGGGCGACCTCGAATGGCGCATGGAAAAAGGTGTGCCGCCGGGACGCCGACAGCGACATGTCACCAATGGGTGATGAGAAGATTGCGGCGCCTACGCCGGCTCAGCCGACCTTGAAGGCCCTGGTGGCGTCGAGCAGCTCGACGGTGCCGAGGCCGGTTTCGCGCAGCACGAAGACACGCTCGCCATTGACGACGCCCAGCGCATAGCCGAAGGGGCCTTCGTGAGGGATCGCGGCTATATCGCCGATATAGGCCTCGCTCGGATGGATCTCCGGCAGCATGGCGGCAACGAGATCGGCGAGATTATCGAAGCCCGCCACCTTCATGGTCTTCAGCGCGCCGGCGGCGGTCGAATATTCGCCGCGAAACTGCGCGGCACAATCGACGCCGGTGATCGCCATCACCAGATTGCCCGCCAGCCCCGGCCCGCAATCATGGCTGCCCCAGGCAAAGGGCGTGCGTTTCAGCCGGTCGATCTCGGCGACGAAACAGGCGCGCCAGTTCTTGACCCTCACAAGCTCGCTCATCACTTCTGCCCCCATGGGATCTGCCAATTGGCAACGGTGCTGGAATAGAGGCCGAACTCGTCGCCGCTGCGGCGCTTCTGGCCTTCATAGGAGGATTTGGCCGGATTGGTGCGCTCCAGCATGGCGATGGCGGCGGAGATCGCCGATATCTCGACATTGCCGTCCTGCCCAACCGCCGGCGTCTTGATCGGCGCGCCGTCGGTAATGCCGAGAAAGGCGATTTCCGGGGCGGCACTCGGCCGGCGGGTGATGGTATCGAAAGCCATGTCGTGGATTTCCACCGGCGCCAGGCGCAGATCGTAACCCCGCACGAGCTGCTGCGCCACCGGCGCGATCTGGCCGATGGTGATCGCCACCGTCTGGATCGTCAGATCGGCGGTGCGCGCGATCGGGCTGACCTGCAGATTGAGGCCGCCATAATAGGTCCGCGCCTCCGGCAATCCAGTGATGCCGGAGACGACGGTGATGTTGATATCGTCGTCTCCGGTCCAAAGGCCGATCGGGTTGATGACGCCGGTATCGAAGCTCTTTCCCTTGATCCAGACGAAACGACGGGGCACGAGCCCCCGGTCGCGCGCGCCGGTCAGCGCCGCGAAGAAAGCGGAGGTGATGTTTTTCATTGGCTATTTCTTCTGAACGATCTTGAAGGTGGCTTCCGTGGTGATCATGCCGCTTGCCGTGCCGGGGTTGTGACTGCCCGGCATGATGATGCATTTGCAGGCCGGGAGCAGCAGTACCACGCTCAAACCGGCGGAAAAGCCGGCCGGCAGATGCGGAAAGACGCCGAAGACCGGGGTCGTGCCCGCGCCATTTGCCGCCACCGTTTCCGACACTTCGAGAAAGGCATAGCGGCCGCCATAGCCGATCTGCATCTTGTCGCCGACGGTCAGCCGATAGCCCGCCGGCAGGCCCCTGAGGCTGAGCGAGGCATTGTCGGCGCCGAGTGCCGCGATGCTGACGCTCGCCGCCCCAAGCCGCGTTCCGTCGGGATCGGCCTGCGGATATTTCGACAGCGGATCATAAAGAAACAGCGCCTCCTGGGCGCCGTGAAGTTTGCGGATGCGGGCGGCGACCTGTTTCGCCTCCGCATTGTACATGTCGGCCAGCGTCACCGTGCCGGTCCAGAGCGGCGGCGCCAGCTCCGCCTGCCAGACCCGGCCATCCCCGGAGCCGGAAAGCTCGTCATTGCGCTGGATGTCCCAGACGACGCTCGAGATCTTCAGGAGATCGGCAAAGGCCGGAAGGCTGTAGGGATAGGAAACGGCCATCAGCGCCTCCGGGGATTGCGGTTGATCTGCGCGACGCGGTCGGGAAGCTGCTGATTATAGTCATTCAGCCCCTGCCGCGTCGAAGTCTGCGCCTCGCTCTGGGCAACGTTTTTCACATAGGCCTTCAGATTGCCGTCCTCATCGACGGAAACGCCGACCGTGACATGCACCCCGGAACCGGAGCCTTCGTTCTGATTGCCGGCCTTGAGGCGATGGGTGGGAACCGAGGCATCCGGCTGAACCCTGGCAAACTGCGACCCGCCCTCGCCGACCGCACCGCCATCGGCATAGCCGCGCCGGCCAAGCCGCATCGCCTCGACCACGCCGACGCCGCCGGCCCGGGCAATATCCTTCTGGCTCCAGACGACCTCGCCGGCATGCACGACACCGGCGGGATCATGGACGCCGCCTGGGCCAGTGTAGCCGCCATCCGCAAACAACCCGGCCGAGCCGCTCGCTATAGCGCTCGCCGCCTGCGGCGACCGCGCAAGGATGCCAAGATCCAGTCCGCCACCTCCGCCAAAGATCCCGCCGCCACCGAACAATCCGCCGCCGGCAGCCGCACTGTTGACCTTGAACACGCTGTTGAGCACATCGTTCAGCAACCTGTCGGAAATCTTGGTGAGCACGGAAATCGCCGCTTTCCCCAGGGATTTCCAAAGACCCTCGCCATTGCGCAAGCCGCTGACGAGCGTCGATGCGAAATCGCCGGCAAGCTCACGAGCATATTTGAGCTGCTCATTGTAGCGAATGATACCCGCCGACGCCGAATTCATATCGACCGGCAGACCATATTGCTTCTGCGTCGAAGCGACCGTCTGGTCGACGGTCGAGCGACCCATCTGCTCTCGCTGGAACTGGATATCGCCCGAGAGCTTCCCCAGCGCTTGCGCCTCCGCAAGACGCCGATAGGCGGCCGCCTGGTCGTTGGCCGCCTTGGTCAATTGCGGCATTTGCGCTAGCTGCGCTGCGCCACTTTTCTGGAGACCGTCCTGACTTTGCTTCAGCGTGACGACCTTCGCCTTCACATTTTCTGTTGCAGCGGCAGATTGAGCGGAAGCCTGTGTTCCGAGTTTGGTCTGTTCGGTGTTAATTTGATTCGACTTAGTAAGGGCCTCTGTCGCTTGCTGAGTTTCTTCCAACTTGATTCCGGTTTTTGCAAATAAATCGGCAGCATCCACAAGAGTACCAGCCGCCTTCCCGGTAAAAGCGGCTCCAGCGGCAACCGCTCCTTCAAATAATCTGGAGGCATTGGAGATTAAAAATTGGGCGCTTAGTGTGTCTTGAATTCCCGGCTGAGGCGCGGGAATCACACTAGGAGCCGCTGTGGACGAAGATGCTTGTGCAACAGAATTTCGCGCCGTTGTGGCACTCTTTTGTTGTGCCGCGCTATCAGGCGTAGCAAGCAATTTGTCACGAACTTTGATCGACTCTTCTTTAAATCGCCCAATTGAATCGAGAACATCTATGATTGGGCCGCTTGTTTCATTGAACGAGGCTAGAAAGTCACGGACATCTTGTCGCCCTGTTCGATCGATCGCCTCAACAGCAGCTCTCTGGACATTCTCAACATCGGAACGTGAAGCAGTTTGCCCCCTAATTTTTTTATCGAGGCTTTCCTTCGCAACGCCTAAGGCATGAAGCTCCATTTCTGGATCCACAGACGCGCTCTGAAGCAAGCTCTCCATACCGTCGTTGAGACCGCGATAAAAAGATAGCATAAAATTTTCAGCTCGCTTGTACTTCCAGCCAATATGCTCTGGTATTCCGTCAGCAAAATCGACCATTTTTTTCTGCTCGCTCACTTCGTCGAAATCGCGTCGAAGCTCGGGCATATTTTTCCCCAAATAATCATTTAAGGTGCTAATCCGCGTGTGATCATTGCGCACCTCAGATTTTGAACGCTCGAATTGTTGGGAAGGGCGAAGAAGATCGATACCGTCAGCGGTAACATTTGCTAGCGGTACCGCCTTACCATCGACGCCGGAACCTGTGAGGTAACGCACAAACTTGGTGAAATCACCAAGAAATCTGTCAAGTTTTGCAGGTTCACGTGGCTGTCCGTATTCCTTGACCGCGCGAAGCACATCGTCATACGCAGGACTTCCTGTCGTCGTGAGTTTATTCGCAGATTGTTCCGCCTTTCTATCTACGATAGCTGGAGCTATACGGGATTGCTTGGGCAAAGCATGATTGTCCAATTGTTTCATTTTTCCATTCAGCGAGTGTGCGGCGATTAAACTCGAAACATAGCTGTTGCCGAGTTTCATAACTTCGGTGGCTGCTTTGTGGATCACTCCACCCACCTCACGCGCAACACCGTTCATCGTCTTCAATGCTCTTAATGAAGCACCAACAGCAACCTCTGATTGCCTTGATGCGAGCGTGAGTTTGCCGAAGCTCGCTGTCGCATCCCGAACACTTGAACTATCGACAGAAATATCAAGAGTTGCAATTTCAACCACTGACATACCTCATGAATAGGTGTAGAAGAATGCTCTCAACAAAGAAGTTGGTGCACAAAAATGGGAAAGATTCTTAGCTTCGGAAGTTCGGCGTTACCACCGTTGATGATTGCGAGCTTCGCATTCGCGGAACCAACACCAGTTGCTGTATGTGAAACCACCTTCGAATAGCGGCTGGGCGCAAATTCGGGTTATGTCCGGATCGGTTTTAGTCAGTTAACCCAACAACTTGGACGACCAGAATTTAAGAAATATGTTGACGAGGCTACGTCATTTTCGAATGCGTCACTTTCAGACAAGTACAATGCCACAATGATGGAAGCTTTCGACACCGGAAAAATAAGTCCGCAACGCTATATTGTATTTCTCAACTATGCGGTTCCAGACGGAAACGGGGTAGCTGCTGCAACGACAAAATGCGAATATGTCACAAACTAAGGCAGCGAGGACGAGGTAAAAGCGTCCTTCCTAGACAAACTTTCAATAGCGAAATTCCAACCAATCGATTGATAGTAACTAAGGCGGTAAAAGAAAATGCGCGCATTTATAGCAGCGATATGCCTGTTCCTGCTGTGTGGTAATGCGGTTGCCAACAGTGTCCAAGATAGTACTACTCCTGCAGATGCGATCGTCAAAGCACTCTATGACAATTTGAGCGCTGCCTATCTATGTCGCGACATTGTTGACGCTGATAAATACTTGAAGACACGGAGTGTCGTAGAAGCTACGATGCTGGCATTTACAAATAAGCAAGACGCCTCTGAAACAATCCTTAAAAAATGGGAGGATGAAATCCAAATTAACTTAAAGTATCAAAACCAGAACATTTCCGTTGAGGAATGCAATACCTTGCTAAGGGCGCGAACTCACCAGCTGTATGTGGCTATGGATACTCTTTTCAAATGATGATAATTTGTTTTTCCCGTTTTTGTTGCTAGGGCTTGCTGTTTACCCCACCTCCCGCGCCCTGATCGCCTCCGTCTCCTCCTCCACCGCCTGGCAATAGCGCCCGTCCATCGCCTTCAGCACGGCGATGTCCTCGCGGCGCAGGAGGTTGCCGGTCAGGTGCAGCCAGGCCAGCATTTCCTGGTGGGAGAGCGGCGCCGGGCCAGAAAAGCCGGGAGCCTGCGACATGCGCAGGTCCCAGAACCAGTCCCAGAGCGCATATCCGGCCTCGGGCACCTCGGCTTCCGGGCTCACCAGCTCGAAAGCCTCGTTGCGCTCGCGCCGGGTCTCGCCGTTCTTGTCGCGCACGCAATCGTAGCGCGCCACGATGCCTATGGCTGCGGCGAGGCCTTCGGCAAGCTCCTCATAAAATTTGCGCGGTCCTCCGAGGCGCCGGCCACCTGGTCGTAGATCCAGCCGGCTTCCTCGACGACTTCGCGGGCCTTATCGAAGGAAAGCGCGGGTTGCTCGCCCTTCCACTGCTGCTCGCCCCAATTCCACGACGCGATGGAGGCGGCGGCCTTGTCGAGATATTCGGCCTCGACCTTGCTGGTGGTCAGCTTCTTCTTGCGGCTGGCGAGAAAGCGGTCGCTGTGCTGGCGCACAATCTTCTTTACCTCGTTGCTCTCGGCCGAGCGGATCATGAAGGAGATGCCGAGCGGCTCTTCGCTGGCCGGGTGCAGGAGCTGCAGCTCGAAGAGATCTTCGGAATTGACGAGATTGGAGATATCCAAGGAAACACCTTATCGGTTGGCTATGGGAGTGGCCGCGCGCCCGGCTGAGCGCGCGTGAAGTTCCGCGAGATCGCGCTTACGGCGTAGTGACGGGATCGACGCGGATCGGCAGCTGATTGAGGCCGATCTTGAACTTTTCCAGATCGAAATCATCAGAACCGCCGCCGGGATAGAGCGGGCCGGAAACGACGCCGCGCGAATAGAAGACCGTGTTGGTCTTGCCCTGCGGCGCATCGTTGCGCTCGACCTTGATCGCGATATTATTGATGTTCGGCGGATCGCCGAAGGTGCGCAGGATGATCTGGCCGGCATCGTCGGCGATGGAGGCGACCTCCAGCTCCGGGTCGCCCGCATTGGAGACACCCTTCTGCTTCTGCTGTACCGGCTCGTCGAGCGTATTGTAGTTGTTGATGGTGGAGTCGGAACCGAAATCGCCGATATTGCCGACCTTGCCGACCTGCACCCAGGTCAGCGCGGCATAGGCGCTGGCCGTCAGGTCGGCATTCTGGGCGGTCTCGCAAACGTAGACCTTGGAGCCCTTCTTCGTGCTTTTATTCGCCATGGATCATCTCTCCGGTTCAAAGGCGGTGTAGGGAACGGTGACCGGTATCTGCACGCGGTCATCCTCTTGGATCGGGCCTGCGGCCCACGGCTCGCCGCTGATCGTGATCTTTACGCCAGAGGCGAACAGCGTCTTGTTGTTGAAATGGTCGATCACCAGGCCGGCGGCATCGAGTGGCTTGATGAGCCCGCCGCCGGCCTTCCAATAGACAGAAACCTGCAAAAGCCCGCGCTTCTGCTGCGGATCGTCTCCCAACGTGACCTGTCGCGGCTGGGCAGGCAGGAAGCCGACAGCCAGATAATTATCCGGCTTACTTTCCCCCGCGGGCGGAAAGGCAATGCCGGGCTGCGCCACCGGCAGCGGCGGCGTAAAGGTCAGCGCCGCCAAATGGTCCAGCAGCGCGGCCAGAATGATTGCGTCCGTTGCCGTCGCCATGCGTCACCCATATCTGTGATGTTGAAGGTCTCGAGCGGTCAGTCCGTCTCGCGGACGGCCTGCTCGACGATATCGCGCCAGTTTTGCGCGGCGCGGCGCACCATGCCGTGGCCTGCCTCGCCATCGCGGCCATACTCGACTTCGGCTGCGTAAGGCGCGGTGAAGCCCATATAGATCATGC
>DASVPC010000247.1:0-8333 GCA_036383055.1 Rhizobium sp.
GCGATCTTCTGCTCCAGCATCGCCGCCATCAGGTCGGGCATGGCCCACATGCCCTTGCCGATCTGCGCATGGCCGGAAAGGCCGCATTCGAGGCCAATATCGACGTTCCAGTTTTCGTAAGCGGCAATCCACGCCGCCTGCTTCATGTCACCCTTGCGGATCATCGGGCCGGCTTCCATCGAGGTATGGATCTCGTCGCCGGTGCGGTCGAGGAAGCCGGTATTGATGAAGACGACGCGCTCGCTGGCGGCGCGGATGGCTTCCTTGAGGTTGACCGTGGTGCGGCGCTCCTCATCCATGATGCCCATCTTGATGGTGTTACGCGGCATGCCGAGCACGTCCTCGACCCGCGAGAAGATCTCGACGGCGAAGGCGACCTCTTCCGGCCCGTGCATCTTCGGCTTGACGACATACATCGAACCGGCGCGGGAATTCTTGCGGCGGCCGTTCGGGCCGACGTCGTAGAGCGCGATCAGGCCGGTGACCATGGCATCCATGATGCCTTCCGGCACTTCATTGCCGTCTCGGTCGAGGATCGCCGGATTGGTCATCAGGTGGCCGACATTGCGCACCAGCATCAGCGAGCGGCAATGCAGCTCGAGCTTCGAGCCATCAGGCGCGGTGTAGGTCACATCCGGATTGAGGCGGCGCGTGAAGGTCTTGCCGCCCTTGGCGACCTCTTCCGTCAGGTCGCCCTTCATCAGGCCGAGCCAGTTGCGATAGACTTCCGCCTTGTCCTCGGCGTCGACGGCAGCGATGGAATCTTCGCAGTCCATGATCGTGGTGATCGCCGATTCCAGGCGGACATCGGAAATATCAGCCGGATCGGCTTTGCCGATATCGGTGCCGGCATCGATGACGATCTCGATATGAATGCCGTTGTTCTTCAGGAGGATATGCGAGGGCGCAGCGGCATCGCCGAGATAGCCAGCGAAATGCTTGCCGTCGGCAAGAGTAACAGTGCCGCTCTTCGTCGCAATCGCCAGAGCGCCGCCCTTGACGGCGAAACCTGTGACGTCCTTCCAGCCGGCGTTGGCAAGCGGTGCGGCTGCGTCAAGGAAATCGCGCACCCAGGCAATGACCTTTTCGCCGCGCTTCGGATTGTAGCCTTTGCCCTTCTCGGCGCCATCGGTCTCGGGGATGGCATCGGTGCCGTAGAGCGCGTCATAAAGCGAACCCCAGCGCGCATTGGCGGCATTTAGCGCGTATCGGGCATTCATCACGGGGACAACCAACTGCGGGCCGGCAATGGAGGCGATCTCGGGATCGACATTGGCAGTCGAGACCGTGAAGGCCGGGCCTTCGGGGATGATGTAGCCGATTTCGCGCAGGAAGGCTTCGTAGGCGGCGAGATCCACCGGCGCGCCGTTCTTGCGATACCAATCGTCTATGGCCGCCTGCATCCGGTCGCGCTTGGCGAGCAGTTCGCGGTTCTTCGGAGCGAGATCGTGGACGATCGCCGAGAAGCCGGCGAAGAAGGCATCCGTGTCGACGCCGGAGCCCGGCAGGGCCTCCTTGACGAGGAAATCATACAGGACCGGTTCGATCTGAAGCCCGTTTTTATCGATGCGGCTCATACACTCAACTCCTTAAGGCCGTTCAACGGCTCAATTCTGACATGGTGCCACTTTGCTGACGGTTTCGCCTTCCGTCAATTTGGCAATAGTTCGAAAGATTTATGCAGTTTTGGAAACAATCAATCCGCAGCGATTCGCGGGCGGCCGCTGGCCGTCGCAATAAAGCGGGCCTCGACCAGCTTGCGATTACCCTCGACCTCCGGCGCATCGACCTGCTCATCCATGGCAATGACCGGATCGACGGCACCATTCAGCCGCGCCTGCGCCATCGCTACCTCGATCGCCCGCTCTCGCGCCCGGGAGAAACTCTTCTCCTCGTCGGTAAATCGCAAGGTCTCCCCCGCTCCGTTCAGCACATAGATGCCGTCCTCGGGCATGGTGACGAAGACGGTAGCGCTGGTGCGGACCTGGCCGACGACGGCGCCGACGGCATTCGCCACGTCCGAATCGGCGGGAATGGCGCTATCGCTCGCCAGCATCGCGGCGATGGCGGGGTAATAGACCGGAGCGGAGGCACCGAGCCCGACCAGGGGACGATCGAGCGAGATGGCGAAACGAGCGATGCCCGGGGCACGACGAAGCGCGCGGTCGATCGAGATCGACTTGGCCGGATCGAGATCGGCAACGCCATCCTCGGCAAGGCAGGCGGCGAGAATGACATCGGCGGACTGCCGGGTCAGGCGATCGACGATCTTTTGCGCCAGTTCCTCGACGGAGGTCGCGATCGGGCGGCCGGAACCATCCTTCATCCGCATGGCCAATGCCAGACCGAACCATGCGGCTTCCCCGTTCCACTGGCTCTGCCGGCCGAGCACATGCATGGCATCGGATGGCGTCAGACCACAAAGGTGCACGAGACCCCGCGCCACCAGCCGATCCAGCGTCGCCTTCTGCGAAGTCGAGGTCAAAAGCTGGTCGAGGGCCAGGGGCACGGCACCGATCCTGTCGAACAGCGCCTGCTCCAGCGGCGTGAGTCCGCTTGCCAGATGATCCGGCACGCCGGTGCGCAGGGCAAAGCGGCCGGCATTGCGGCCAAGATGCGGCGCGCGCAGCTGCTGTTCCAGCACGGCGATAATGGTCTCACCATGCGTATGGGCGACGAGGCTGAGCGGCAACAGGCGGCGCGGTCCAAGCTCGAAACCGGCGACAAGGCCGCGATCGTTGATCTTCACCTCGGAATCGCCGCCGAGCCCATAGGTCCGCATCGCGACCGCCTCGACCATGGTGCGGTAGCCGCCGACGACGGCGCCATCCGCATCGAGCCGTGGCCGGCCGGCATCCATGACGGCGACATCGGTCGTGGTGCCGCCGATGTCGGACACCACAGCATTGTCGAGGCCGGTGAGGTAGCGCGCACCGACAAGACTTGCCGCCGGGCCTGAGAGGATGGTCTCGATCGGGCGGAGCTTGGCCTCGGCGGCCGAGATCAGCGCACCGTCGCCGCGCACCACCATCATCGGCGCGGCGATGCCGCGCGCCACCAGAAATCCTTCGCAGGCGCCGACCAGCCGGTCGATCATCGAGACGAGGCGCGCATTCAGCAGCGTCGTCAGCGCCCGGCGCGGGCCGCCGAGCTTGGAGGAGAGCTCGTGGCTGCAGGTGACCGGCAGATGCGACAGCTCGCGAATGGCGTCGCGCACGCGGATTTCATGCGCCGGATTCCGCACGGCGAAATAGCCGGCGATGGCGAAGGACGACACGCTCTTCGAAAGCTCCGGCAGCGCCTCTTCCAAGGCCGCCAGGTCGAGCGGGCTCTCATTGCCGTGGACATTGTGGCCGCCGGGCAGGAACAGCACGGGATCGGACCCCAGCGCTTCGGCCAAACCATCCCGCTTCAGATCATCAGGACCGAAGCCGATCATCACCAGCCCGGCACGACCGCCCTGCCCTTCGACCAGTGCATTGGTGGCAAGCGTCGTCGACAGCGAAACCAAGCCAATGGCGGAAACCGGAACACCGGCCTTGGCGATCACCGTATCGACGGCGCCGGCGATGCCGACGGCCAGATCATGCCGTGTGGTCAGCGACTTCGCCTTGGCGACGATGCCATCGGTTTCATGAAAGAGAACGGCATCGGTATAGGTTCCACCCGTGTCGATGCCGAGCAGGAAATGAGATGTCACGCTGATATCTAACCTTTTGAACGGAAGGTGACCTGTTATTGCACCCTTCCCGCCTGACCCGCTAGCTGCGAAGCGGCAAAAACAATCCTACCGCCTCGACACCCGCATCGGCAGGCCGCCTTGCGGCTGTGTCGTCAGCTTCTGCACCGGCCAAGGATTGGTCTCGTCGGTCGGATCGAAGCGGAAGCGGTGCATCATCACGGCAAGGGCGATGACAGCCTCCTGCAGGGCGAAGGTGGCGCCGATGCAGACGCGCGGGCCGGCGCCAAAGGGCAGGTACTGGAAGCGGTTGATCTTGCCGCGGTTCTCCGGAAGGAAGCGCTCGGGCATGAAGGCGCGCGGCTTGTCCCAGTAAAGCGCGTGGCGATGCAGCGTCCAGGGCATGATCAGCACGGTGACCCCGGCCGGGATCTCGACACGTTCGCCGCTCGGGCTCGTCCATTCATCGTCGGCGATGGCGGCGCGGTTGATGGAGGGGGCCGGCGGATAGAGGCGCATCGCCTCCTCGAAGGCGGCGCGGACATTCGGCATCAGGTCGAGCCAGGCGACGGGTTCGGCGCCGGTGGCGAGCACTCTATCGATTTCTGTCTCCATGGCCTCGCGGATATGCGGGCTATTGGCGACACAATAGAGCGTCCAGGCGAGGGCACGCGCTGTCGTTTCGTGACCAGCGCCGATGAAGGTGAGGATATTGTCCTCGATCTCCTCCATGGTCAGTCCGTCGGGGCCGGTCTTTTCCAGAAGCAGAGTCAGGAAATCATCGGGTGCGGAAGCGCGATCCCGGCGCATCTTGTCGAGGCGAAGGTTCATGGTGTCGCGGACGATGCCGCGAAACTTGTCGAGCACCTTCTGGCCGCCGATGCGGGTGACGCGCGGCACCCAGGATGGCGCGCGCAGGAGGTCCATCGGATCGACGCGGCCCATGCGATGCAGCAGCTGGTTGACGTCATCGGCGAAACTGGCGCCTTCCGTGACGATCTCACCGGAGAACAGCGTCTCGGCGAGAATGGCAAAGGTGAGCTCGGTCATGTCGACGGCGATATCGAAGACCTCACCCTCGCTGCCGATATCCTCGTATTTGCGGACGTAATCCTCGCTCTGGCTCAGCATCTGGCCGGCAAAGCCCTGGGCATGGCGCGGCGTGAAGACCGGGGCGACGGCCTTGCGCGAACGCTTCCACACAGGACCTTCCGCCGTCAACAGGCCGTCGCGCAGGATCGGCCGAAGTATGAGCTGGCGGATATCGGACATGCGGTAGTTGGCGGCATTGTCGACCAGCACATGCTTGATCAGGCCGGGATCGTTGACGATCAGCGTACGCTCGCGAATGAAGCGCGTCATGATCCAGGGCAGCGTATAGGAGGGCTCGCCCCAGAGTTCGAGCGGATTGCGCAGGATGGTGCGGATGATCGTCAGCCGCGACGGCGGCGTGGTGCGCGGGATCGGGGCCGGCGGAGAAAAGGCTTCCGGGATCATATCCATGAGATCAATTCTCCTCGAAAACCGGACTGCTTGGCCCACTGCACCCTTGGTGGCGCTAGGTATCCGATATGGTGAGCGCCGCCCGCGAAGTCTATAGCAGCGACTTCAGGTCGCTCAGCTTATCGTTGACAAGCCAGCCATAGTAATTTTCCTCCGGCCAGACCGGCTGGCTCGCGCCTCGGTTCCGGGCGGCGAGAGCGGCGGCACGCTGGCGGGAATTGCCGACATTGTAGAGCGTTGCCGTCAGGCCCGGATTGCCGGAAATATCCATGCCGGCAATCGAGCGGTAGTCGTCAATCGACTTGCGGATCGAGCCGGCGACGAAGGCGAGCGACAGATCCGGATCCATGATCGCCTTGTAAACGCCGCTCGCATCCTTCTCATCCAGCTTCGGAATGCCCGAGGTGGAGCTGACGAGATCGGAAAGCTCCAGAGCGGTCAGCGGATTGATCTGGCCGAGGCCGAAGGTCTGGCCGGCATAGAAGGGCTGGAAGAACACGGCGCTGAAACGATTGTCGGGGAAGGATTTGCCGTCGACCTTCTTGCCCCGGAAAGCACTGTCCCAGACATCTTCGCGGCAGGTCCAGAGGCTGTAGGAATCCCGCTTGCTCTTGCAGACGTCGAATTGCGGCCGGGCGATGAAATCATCAACATTTTCGCCGTCATACGCAAAACGGAAGCTCTGGCCGGCATAGGAGGCAGCCTTGACGTAATAGGATTGCAGGCCGTCATAGGCATCGACATTGTAGGTATGCTCGCCGACAAGCGCGCCGATGATATGGATCGGTTCGATGCCATAGGCCCGCGCCGTCGACTTGATCTTCGACATCAGCTTGGTGTCGGTCGCCAAGAGCTCGCGCACCTTCTGGTACTTGCGGTCGAAGGTGGAATTCGTGCCACGGGTGCGACGCACGGAGGCGCCGGGAACCGGCGGCTGCTCGGCATTGCGGTTGCCAGGCGGCACCGCCGTCGCGGCCTCCGCATAGGCGGGGATCCAGGAGAGGCTGACGACCGCCAGAAGAAGTGTGATCAGTATACGTCGCAAGATGGCTGTCCTGTCGAAGTTTCAACCGATGTTTCCGTGCCGCTGCCTGACGGATAAACTTGGCCGAATAAAGCCATCCTGCACAAAGAAGCGGGCCCTTAACTAAAAAGTTAACGGCCCGCTGTCGAGTACTTACTGTTCTAAATCGCCTTGGAGCGCCTGCTACAGAATGAAGCGGGACAGATCGGTGTTGTTGGCAAGATCGCCGACATGCTCGCGGACATAGGCGGCATCGATGGTCACCGAGACGCCGGCGCGGTCCGAAGCGTTGTAGGAGATTTCATCCAACACCCGCTCCATGACCGTCTGCAGGCGGCGTGCGCCGATATTCTCGACGGTGGAGTTCAGGTGCACGGCGACATCAGCAAGCGCGTCGATGGCGTCGTCGGTGAAATCGAGCTTCAGATCTTCCGTTTCCATCAGCGCCTTATACTGGCGGATGAGGCTGGCTTCCGGCTCGGTCAGGATGCGGCGGAAGTCTTCCTTGGTCAGCGGCTTGAGCTCAACGCGGATTGGCAGGCGGCCCTGCAGTTCCGGCAGGAGATCCGACGGCTTCGAGACGTGGAACGCACCCGACGCGATGAAGAGGATGTGGTCGGTCTTCACCGGGCCATACTTCGTCGAGACCGTCGTGCCTTCGACCAGCGGCAACAGGTCGCGCTGCACGCCTTCGCGGGAGACGCCGGCGCCCATGCCGCCGTCGCGAGCCGCGATCTTGTCGATTTCGTCGAGGAAGACGATGCCGTCATCCTCGGCGGAGCGCACGGCTTCGCGCTGGATCGCCTCATTATCGATCAGCTTGTCGGATTCGTCGCGCACCAGCTCCTTGTAGGAATCCTTGACGGTGGTGCGCACCTTCTTGGTGCGGCCGCCCATGGCCTTGCCGAACATTTCCGACAGGTTGAGCACGCCGATATTGGCACCGGGCATGCCGGGGATCTCGAAGCCTCCGGGCATGCCGGAGCCGGCATCGGCAACTTCGATGTCGATTTCCTTGTCATCCAGCTGACCATCACGCAGCTTCTTGCGGAAGCTGTCGCGCGTCGCCGGCGAGGCGGTTGCGCCGACCAGCGCATCGAGCACACGTTCTTCAGCGCTCATATGCGCCTTGGCCTGCACCTCGGCGCGCTTCTTTTCACGCACCAGGCCGATGCCGACTTCGACGAGATCGCGGATGATCTGCTCGACGTCACGGCCGACATAACCGACTTCGGTGAATTTGGTGGCTTCGACCTTGATGAAGGGCGCGCCGGCAAGCTTGGCAAGACGACGGGAGATTTCCGTCTTGCCGACGCCGGTCGGGCCGATCATCAGAATGTTCTTGGGCATGACTTCGTCGCGCAGATCGGGCTCAAGCTGCTGGCGGCGCCAGCGGTTGCGCAGGGCGATTGCGACAGCGCGCTTGGCCTCATGCTGGCCGACAATGTAGCGGTCGAGTTCGGAAACGATCTCGCGGGGGGAAAAAGTGGTCATTTCGCATGTTCCCTATCAGGGCTAGAAACTATCAAGAGAGGAACTTAAGCTTCGGCGTCGAGCGTTTCCACGATCACATTGTGATTGGTGTAGACGCAGATGTCGGTAGCGATATCGAGGGCGCGGCGGGCGACATCCTCGGCGGATTTGTCGCTATCCATCAGCGCTAAAGCAGCGGCGAGCGCAAAATTGCCGCCGGAGCCGATGGCAAGCGCACCATGTTCCGGCTCGAGCACATCGCCGTTGCCGGTGATGGCGAGCGTGACGCTCTTGTCGGCCACCAGCATCATGGCTTCGAGATTGCGGAGATATTTGTCTGTCCGCCAGTCCTTGGCGAGCTCGACGGCTGCGCGCATCAACTGGCCGGGATATTGTTCGAGCTTCTTTTCGAGCCGCTCAAGCAGCGTGAAGGCATCGGCGGTCGCGCCGGCGAAACCGGCGATGACATCGCCCTTGCCGATGCGGCGAACCTTGCGCGCATTGCCCTTCATGACGGTCTGGCCAAGGCTCACCTGGCCATCACCAGCCATCACGACCTTGCCGTTCTTGCGAATAGTCACGATTGTCGTCATTTAACACCTGTTTGCCCCCGTTCCGGCGGGCTTTCTGCCGGGCCGCGTTTCGGCCCCGTCA
>DASVPC010000248.1:0-10547 GCA_036383055.1 Rhizobium sp.
ATGCGCTCGCGCTGCAACCGCTCATACTCGACAGCAAAGTTGCGATATTTTTTCGCGTGGCGCGGATAGTGGCCATCATGGCTGCCGAGCACGTCGTCCGCAAAAAGATACTGGGCATCGCAGCCGCTTCCCGCCCCCATCGAGATCATCAGCATCGATGTATTCCGACTGATGGCTTCGGCGACACCAGCCGGCACCACCTCGATCTCGACGGCGAAAGCGCCGGCCTCCTCCAGCGCCTTGGTCTGCCGCCAAATCTCAAGCGCGCTTGTCACCGTCTTGCCGACGGCGCGGAAACCGCCCGTCCAGGTCGCCTTGGACGGGATGAGGCCAACATGGCCGCAGACCGGAATGCCTTCCTCGCGCATCCGCCGGATCGTCGACAACCCGGCGGCACAATAGACTGCATCCCCGCCGGCCTTCAGCGCCTTGAAAGCCTCGCGCATATACTCTTCCGCCGAGACGTGGTCGCCATATTCAAGACCAGGAATGGCAAAGGGCGTGGGGGCAACCTCGCGGAAAGCCGGGCCGAGCAGCGCCGGTGGCACGGAGACGAGATCGATCCCCGCCGTCTCGGCCGCTTCAGCCTCCTCCAGCGACGTGACGCGCAGCATGGTGAGCTGTCTGCTGCCTTTCATCGCCAGGAGATCGGCGACGGTCGCGCGACTATGTTTTTTCATGGAATTTTCCTCGGAAAGAGATGGAATCATTCACACGGCAAGCGGCGATTGCGCGTTCCGCGATCTATGCAAAAGGGTAGCGACACGGTGGCCGTAAACAGGCGGCGGCCGCCCTTCCTCATCTCGATCATTCCAGCCTCCCGCGATGCGCAAAAATGCGTGCCCTACCTCTTGGCTCGAAGGATAGGCCGGGTTTGCATCAGCCTCAATGCAAACATGATGAAATCTATCAAAAGACATCAAATCTATATCTCATAAATGATGGAATACATCATCTGCCCATCTACATCTTTACGACCAGCGAGATATTCATCTGGATATAACGTCGTTGTATCCGTCTGGATATCATGCTAGCGGTCGACCTCTTCCAGGAGGACCTCGTCTTGAGCCGCAGCCGTATCGCCTTCATCACCAAAATCGCCTTTGTGATCAGCAGCTTATTGCTTGCGACCCCGGCCCTTGCGGATCGTGTCGTAACCGACCAGATCGGGCGCCAGGTGCATGTACCGGATACCGTCAGCCGGGTCGTCATCCTGCAGCACCAGACGCTCAATATCGCCGTCCAGCTCGATGCGATGGACAAGGTCGTCGGCGTGCTCGACGAATGGAAAAAACAGCTCGGCGCCAATTATGTGCGGCTCGCACCGCAACTACCGAAGCTTGCCATGCCGGGCGGCCTCACCAAGGTGAACATCGAGGAGCTACTGAAGCTCAAGCCCGACGTGGTCTTCGTCACCAATTACGCGCCGACCGACATGGTGAAGCAGATCGAGGATGCCGGCCTGCCCGTCGTCGCCATTTCGCTTCTCGACGTGCCGCCACAGGAAGCGGTGAAGCTCAATCCCAGCGTCAAGGACGAACCCGCAGCCATCGACGCCGGGTTTGCGACCGGCGTGCGCCTCATCGCCGACATTCTCGACCGCAAGGACAAGGGAGAGGAGATGATCGCGGCCACCAAGAAGACCCGCAAGCTGATCGCCGACCGCCTCACCAATCTCCCCGATGACAAGCGCGTGCCGGTCTATATGGCCAATCCTGATCTCACCACCTACGGCCGCGGCAAATATACCGGCCTGATGATGGAGCGCGCCGGCGCCAGGAACGTCGCCAACGGGATCGCCGGCTTCAAGCAGGTGTCGATTGAGGATGTGCTCACCTGGAACCCCGCCGCGATCTTCGTGCAGGAGCGCTATCCGGCCGTGGTTGACGAGATCAGGAAATCTGCATCTTGGCAGACGATCGATGCCATCAAGAACGGCAGGATCTATCTGATGCCGGAATACGCCAAGGCCTGGGGATATCCGATGCCGGAAGCCATGGCACTCGGCGAACTCTGGATGGCGAAGACGCTCTATCCCGACCGCTTCGCGGATATCGACATGCAGGCGCAAGCGGACGCCTACTACAAGGAATTCTACCGCACAGACTATCGCCCGGACCAATGAGCCGGGACGTGTTTTCGCCCCGCTCGCCTCGGGTGGTCATCGCTAGCCTGACCGCCATGCTCGTCGTCGTGGCGATCGGCTCCCTCGGCGTCGGCCGCTATGACATCCCTTTCGCCCGGGTGGTGCAAATTCTGCTGGCGCCGATCTTTCCGCTGGAGACGCCCGTAACGCCGACGGAGGCGAATGTCGTCTTCACCGTGCGCCTGCCGCGCATCCTGCTGGCATTGCTGTCCGGCGCGGGTCTGGCGCTCTCCGGCGCCACGCTGCAAGGCGTCTTCCGTAATCCGCTCGTCGGCCCGCAGGTCATGGGTGTCTCCTCCGGCGCAGCCTTTGGCGGCACGCTCGCCATTCTCCTGAGTTTTTCGCGAGCGGGCCTGCTCGCTACATCCTTCACCTTCGGGCTTTCGGCGCTTATCCTCGTCTACGCACTGAACGGCATTGTGGCGCGGCGCAACATTCTGGCGCTGGTCTTAGCCGGCGTGGTGATCAGCGGCTTCTTCGGCGCGCTCGTCAGCCTCGTCCAATATGTGGCCGACACCGAAGACAAGCTGCCGGCCATGGTCTTCTGGCTGCTCGGCAGTTTCGCAACGGCCAACTGGGAAAAGCTCAGCCTCATCACCGGCCCGGTCCTCGTCGGCAGCATCCTGCTTTTGGGCTTGCGCTGGCGCATCAACCTTCTGTCGATCGGGGACGAGGAGGCTCGTGCCCTCGGCGTTCGCGTCGAGCCGCTTCGCTGGCTGATCCTCATCCTCGTCTCCGCAATCGTTGCAGCGCAGGTGGCTGTCAGCGGCAT
This sequence comes from Rhizobium sp., assembly GCA_036383055.1. Lineage (GTDB taxonomy): Bacteria > Pseudomonadota > Alphaproteobacteria > Rhizobiales > Rhizobiaceae > Rhizobium. The sequence goes on from DASVPC010000248.1 coordinate 2,919, forward strand.
CATCGGCTGGGTCGGCCTCATCGTGCCACATATGGCACGGATGCTGGTCGGTTCCGACCATCGGGTAATGATGCCCACCTCGCTGATCGTCGGCGCGCTATACCTGCTTGTCATCGATGATATCGCGCGCACGGCGACCGGAACGGAAATCCCGCTTGGGATTCTCACCGCGCTGATCGGCACGCCGATCTTCGTGCTTGTTCTGTGGCAAACACAAAGAGGCATCCATGGCATCTGATCGGGCAATGCTGTGGATCGAAGCCGCAAGCCAATCCTATGACGGCAAGCGCTGGCAGTTCCGCGACCTCGACCTTGATCTGAAGGCTGGCGAGATTGTTGCCATTCTCGGTCCCAACGGCCGGGGCAAGTCGACGCTGCTGCGAGTCCTTGCCGGCCTTATGAAGCCGACCTCCGGTAAGCTGGGGTTGAACGCATACACCGGTTTCGTGCCGCAGGAGTTCTCCGGCTCCTTTGCCTATTCGGTGCTGGACGTGGTGCTGATGGGCCGTGCCCGGCACATCGCGCTGTTCCAGACGCCGCGCAAGATCGATATCGAAAAGGCGATGGAGGCACTGCGCACAACCGGAATGGCGGACTACGCGTCCCGCAACATCAACACGCTTTCCGGCGGCGAACGGCAGCTCGTCCTGATCGCCCGCGCGCTCGCCGGCGAGAACGTCGTCTTGCTTCTCGACGAACCGGCCTCGGCGCTCGATCTCAGGAATCAGGATGTCGTGCTTTCGCTGCTCGGCGAACTGGTGGATCGCGACAATCTCGCCATCGCCTTCACCACGCATCAGCCGAATCACGCGCTGGCGGTCGCCGACCGCTCACTGCTAATGCTCGATCGGGCGCGCATCATCCTCGGCGCAACGGATGAGGTCGTCGATGAGGCCAATCTCGAGGAACTCTACGGCATTCCGGTGCGCTCCGCACGCCTGGGCGAGAGCCAGGAAGTCGCCTCTTTCGTGCCGCTATTCCGGCAAAGAGATCGGAAGGGAAGACATCCATGACCAAGCCTGCTCAGCCATTAAGCGTCCTGTCGGCTGGCAGCATGCGGCATGCTTTCCCGGCGATCATCGCGGCATTCGCCGCGCTGAACGATACTCCCGTCTCCCTGACCCTCGGCCCCGCCGGTCTGCTGCGGGAGCGCATCGAGGCCGGCGAGCATTTCGATCTCTTCGCCTCGGCCAACATGGCGCATCCCCGCCATCTGGCGGCACAGGGGATCTGTGACCATGCGGTCTGTTTCGCCCGCAACAGGCTTTGCGTGCTCGCACGCAGCGACCTTGGCCTGACGACCGCAAACTTTCTCGACATCATCACCGATCCGCGGATCAAGATCGGCACGTCGACGCCAGGGGACGATCCCTCCGGCGATTATGCCTTCGAGGTCTTTGACCTGATCGAAGCCAAACGTCCGAGCCTTGGCAAGTCGCTCAGGTCCCGAGCCCGGCAACTGGTCGGCGGACGCAACTCGCCGCCGACGCCACCCGACAAGAGCGCTGGCTGGCCGATTGCCGATGGCAAAGTCGATCTCTTCCTGAGCTATTATTCGAATGCCCGCCTTTTGAAGAGTGATCCGGCGCTCAGCGTCGTCGCACTTCCGGAGGAACTCTCGCCGGTCATCGAGTATGGCGTGACGGTTCGCAAGGGCGCCCGCGCTGAAATTGGGCAACTCCGGGACTTTTTGTTGTCCAGTGATGGACAGCGGATCTTGGAGCAGAACGGGTTTGAGCCCGCATAAGACATCACGCGGGTCTGGAACGCCGAAGCGAAGCCCGCGGGTCAGCGACCCGCGATTTTCCTGATACAATTCATTCGACCTAATCAAAATGAATCACTATGATTAGCATCGATTAGAAAAGGGGACACGATGGAAAAAACCAAGGTGTTGACCGCCCATGTGCCGCTTCCGCTCGCGGAGAAGGTCGAGCAGCTAGCGACGCGGCTTGAACGCTCTCGCGGCTGGATCGTCAAGCAAGCGCTGACCGCCTGGGTCGACCAGGAGGAGGAGCGCCGCCGCCTGACGCTCGAGGCTTTGGCCAACGTGGACAGCGGCGACGTCATCGATCATCAATCGGTCGAGGCCTGGGCCGATAGTCTCGACAGCGAAAAGCCATTGTCGTTACCCAGGTGATGGAACTGAAATGGACCAGCAAGGCAGTTTCTGACCTCGGCCGCCTCTACGAGTTTCTCGCTCCAGTCAATCGGCAGGCGGCGGCTCGAACCGTGCAGATGCTGACAACCGTACCAATACGCCTGCTCGAGCAGCCGCGTCTTGGCGAACGACTTGATGAATTCAGCCCCCGGGAAGTTCGTCGGATCCTGATTGGTCCGTACGAGTTGCGCTACGAAATCCAGCAGTCGACCCTCTATGTGTTGAGACTTTGGCATACGCGCGAAGATCGCTAGGGAGATAGGTCCCCGGAGGCCCATGACTTGTACATTCGTAGCCACGCTTTGATGTTCTAGCTTGCAACACCGTCGCGCGATCCTTATATAGCGCAACGAGGACTGCGATCCCGCGTTACTATCCGTAGCGCCTCGAAGCCGTAGCTTGAAACTAGCCGCTGCATTTTTTGAACCGTAGCTCCCGTGACCTCCGCACTCTCGCGTGACGGCACTCCCACTATCAATCGTCATTGACGCTGGTCGAATGACCAGAACAGGATTTTTTTGAACAACACGAATAACGCTGCCGCACCTGCGGTGGTGAAGCAGCATGAACGCAATGAGGCCGTCAACCGGCCCGACAAGAACTGGAAGCCCTACCCCTGCCTTCTCACGCGCAAAGAGCTTGAGAAGCTGGTCGCCGAACAACTCGGCTGACGGGGGCAACGATTTTTATCAACATCAACAACAAGGAGAACAAATGCACATTCTGGTCAGAGACAACAATATCGAGCAGGCGTTGCGGGTTCTGAAAAAGAAAATGCAGCGCGAGGGTTTGTTCCGGGAAATGAAGGCACGGCAGTCTTATGAGAAGCCGTCCGAACGCCGCGTCCGGGAAAAGGCGCAGGCTATCAGCCGGCATCGCAAAGCGATGCGCAAGCAAATGCAGCGCGAAGGGCTAATCCCCGGCCCCAAGCGGAAGGCACCGCCGGCGCGCTGACAAAATCCTACCATTTGATATGATAATTCACATTCACGTTGCCCGCTGGCGTCAAAGCCAGCGGATCGACGACAGAAGCCGTAAAATTAAGATTAGGCACGATCGGCTGATTGAACGCCAGCGTGCTCGAAACGGCACCTTTGATATCCGTGACAACACCGCTCGCGGAAATCGACGTACCGGTCCAGGGAAAGATCATCGTTACCGCCTGCGAGGCCATGACGGATGTCGGCTGGCTCTGCGCGGCCACATAGTTCACATTCAACACGCGCGTCGTCTGCATATCGAGATCTTTCGAAACGATCCAGTTTCGCGAACGGCCGAGATAGAGCATTCCGCTACCTCGTAGCGTGTCCAGCCGGATCGCCACTTCACGACGCGATTTGCTGGCAAAATTGCGGCTATCGTCCACCGCCCTTCCCCAGAACGTGGCAAGTTCGGAGCCGCTCAGGATTTTTCCGCCGGGCGCGCTTCCAAGGCCGATATCGGCGCCCGCGCTCATTTCCCATGCCATGGGCAACCGAAAACCGATCGTTGTCTGGTAGGTCCGAGGGGCGACCTTGACCGGCGTCCAGATCAACAGGTCGCTGGCGTAAGCCGCCTGCGACATCGACGCCGCGCTGACAAGCGCGCCGAGAAAAACGCGCGTTAAAATTAGTCTCATCACAAAAGCCCAATTAGCGTTTGTATCAACGCCGGCGCGCCGAAGTGCTGCACCGACAGCCGAAAGCAATGCGAAAAACCGCATTCGGCCTCAGCTTGATTTGGTTGTTAAGCGCTGATCCAGCGATGCATTCCAGTGCTATCAGGCACCTGCACCGCGCCACGCGAGGATGAGATTCCACGCGCATCAGGCAATTCTCTTCAAAACGATCCCATCCGGGGGACGGCTTGTAAACCCTTCGGCTTCAAGTTTTTTGCTGCGGTGCACATTTGCCGCACTCGCTAAATGACCGTCAAACCCATCAGGCACGGCCCCGATAGACAAAAGCCGGCGGTTCGCTGAGGCCGTCTTGTTCGGCGCGGGTCGCGGTATCCTGATGAAACGGCGAATGGATGCAGACGGGATCGGTCGCATCCGCGCGGCCCGCAAGGGCCATGGCCTGGCAACGACAGCCACCATGGTCGATATGTTTTCGCGCGCAGCTGCGGCAGGGTTCCTGCATCCAGTCATCACCACGATAGGTGTTGAAGGCGCTGCCATGATACCAGATGTCCGAGAGCGGCCTGTCACGTACATTGTCGAAGCTGAGCGATGGAATGGTTTCGGCGGCATGGCAGGGCAACACATACCCCGATGGGGTGATATTGAGCCCGGTTCGACCCCAGCCTTCCATGCAGGCTTTCGGATAGCGGGAATGGTGATCGGCGGGCACGTAGTCGATGACAAGAATGCCGTCCAACGTCCTGCGCGCCTCTTCGACCAGCGTCGTCGTCCGTTCGACCTGCGCCCTTGTTGGCATCAGCGCGGCACGGTTCCTCTCTGCCCAACCATGAAACTGCACGGTTGCGATCTCGATCCGGCGCGCACCGAGCTCGACCGCGGTCGCGATCATGTCGCTGACCTGATCCATGTTCTGCTTATGACAGACGGCATTGACGGTCAGCGGAATGCCGGTCTCGCGGATCCAGCCGGCAACCGCCAGTTTGCGGGCATAGCCGCCTTTGTAATTGCCGACATGATCCGCCATTTCGGGCGTCGCACCCTGGATCGAAAGCTGGATGTGATCCAACCCTGCATCGGCCAGCTCCGTGAGGCGGGGCTGCGTCAGCCCGATGCCGGAGGTGATGAGGTTGGTATAGAGGCCACAGGAAGCGGCACCCTTGGTCAGCGCCGCAAGATCACGGCGCGCAACCGGCTCTCCGCCGGACAGATGCAGATGCAGAACCCCGAGCTCCGCTGCCTGCCGGAAAGCGGAAAGCCATTCCTCGGTCGTCAACTCCTCGCTGCTTTGCGTGAGCTGCAGCGGATTGGAGCAATAGGGACAAGCAAGCGGGCAGCGATGCGTCAATTCCGCCAGCATGGCGATCGGCGGCGGTGCGGCGATGCTACGCTCCCTGCCATTGCTGGTTTCAAGATGCTCACTCACCGGCTCAGCTCCAGCATTCGTCGGCTTGCGAAATCGCGGATGAAGGCGATCACGTCGTTGAGGATCTCCTCCTTCGGCGCCTCGAACTGCCGCGCGAATCCGGCGGCGATGTCGTCCAGCGTTCTCACCCCGTCGAGGGCCTGGACGATCGCCACCGCGATCTCATCCAATGCAAGCGCCCGTTCGGGAGCGAGCAGGATCGTCTGCCCGCGAGCTGCATCCTCCCGCAGCCTGACGCCGCGCGCAAGCTTGGCGATGGTCTGGCCGTCAATCTTAAGGGCGTTATCCTCGCTCATGACGTCACCCCTTCGCGCCCGCCCCAGCCGCCAGGCGGGATAAGTCCCGGACTGACATAAGCGTGAGACAGCGCGTCGAGCTGTGACCACAAAACATCGGTCTTGAAGGTCAGGGCAGCGATGGAAGCATCCTGCTTTTCCAGCGTATCGGCGTGATCGAGGACGTAGTTCAAACCAAACTCAACCTCTTTCGGCGCTTCGTTGAGACGCTGGCGAAAATAGGCAAGCGCGCTGTCATTGGCGAAGGCGTAGTGCTCGATCAGGCCAGCGATGCGGTTGGCGTGGAGGGCGGGAGCAAACATCTCCGTCAACGAAGAGGCAACAGCTTCCAGCATCGGCTTTTCGCGCACGAAATGAACGTAGGCGTCGACTGCAAACCGCGTGCCGGCAAGCACGCCGCGTGTCGAGGCGACATAGTCCGGATCGAGCCCCACGGCCTCGGCGAGCTTCAGCCAGCGGCGTATCCCGCCGCCATCGTCAACGCCGCCGTCATGATCCTCGATGCGATTGCGCCAGGCCCGCCGCAACTGCGGGTCCTCGCAGCGCGACAGGAAAGCGGCATCCTTCATCGGGATACGGCTTTGATAGTAATAGCGGTTGATGACCCAGGCCTGTACCTGGAGCATACTGCACTGACCCCCATGCAACTGCTGATGAAACGGGTGCTTGTCGTGATAGCGCGCCTCACCGACCGCGCGCAGACGCGCTTCAAACGCTTCTCTATTGGCCGCCTGTTGCAAGCGTGATCTCCATTCCGTCATAACCGACCGCGAAGCCGTGTCGCTCAAGCTCGGCGCGCTCCGGTCCGGCTCGCCAGATCGGGTTGGTATTGTTGATATGAATATAGATACTCCGGCCGATCGACAGGCGGGACAATGCCTCGAGACTACCCTCGGGGCCGCTGATCGGCATATGCCCCATCCGCCGGCCGGTCTTCTGGCCGGTGCCCGTCCTGATCATCTCGTCATCGGTGAAGACCGTGCCGTCGAAGAGCAGCAGATCCGCTCCGGCAATTCGGTCCGCCAGGGCAGCACTCACCGCCCCGCAGCCGGGAATATAGTAGATACGCCGGGCGCCGACGCGAAATTCCATGCCGACGGTCTGCTCGCTTTCGAGCCCGAGCTCCGGCTCGCCCTGCTCAAGATAGAGCGGAACCTTGCCGGCAACGGCAAAGAGCCTGGTCTCAAGGCCATCCAACGGAAAGAACGGCGTTTCGAGCGCGATTGGCCTTTGCTTCATATGAAGGGGGTCGAGTACCTTGAAAATCGGGTTCTCTTCCAAAGTTTCCAGCAAGGTTTGGGTGGCGAAGAGCTGAAAGGGCTGTTTTTCCCGCAGCGTCAGGAGACCCGCGACGTGATCGACATCGCCATTCGTCAGCACGACACTCTTAATCGGGCTGTCACGCAATGCCTTGGGCCATAGAGCCGGCCGATCCAGCAATTGCTGGCGGATATCCGGGGACGCATTGACGACCAGCCAATCGTGGCCATCGACACTGATTGCCAGCGACGATTGCGTCTGCGGAGCGAGGGCGCCCTGCCGCACCGCGGCACAGTTCGGGCAGCCACAGTTCCACTGCGGCAAGCCCCCTCCGGCGGCTGCGCCGAGCACAAGAAATCGAACAGTCAATCTGTTGCTTTCAGATGATCAGCGATCAGAACAGGATCGGCTCGGAACCATCGGCCGGCGCATACCGGTTGATTTCCATGCCGCAGCTTACCTCTACGAATTTCGGAGCATGCCATTTCATTGGTCGTTCCTTTCATAGGATTTGCAATGTTAGACTAGACTCAATTGCCCGCTGGGGCAATTTCGGATCGTCGTCTTTTAATGCTGTTAATGCCACGACGTCCTGGCTGTTACGATCACAATAAATTGCTCGCCAAAACGACCGACCGACAGTTTAAGGACGCCGGCCACCCATGATCCGCACATCGCGGCCTCAGGATTTTCCATCAGTCCCGCCCACCAGAATGGCAAGCTGGCGCTCGTCGTGAATTCCTTGGCGGTACAATTCGATGATCATAGCCGCCACCCGCTCCGCCTCCTCGCTATCCTTCATAAGCTTCAATTCAACGAGAAGAGCATCAAAAGCGCGCTGGCAAAGGTCGAGATCCAACGAATCCAG
>DASVPC010000249.1:0-12507 GCA_036383055.1 Rhizobium sp.
GAACGTGTCCGACCTTGATCATGGAGGCGGTCGTGCGGAGCCCTTGCGAGACACCGTTGGCGGTCTGCAGGGAAATCGCATTGTGCTCGTCGAGCAGCAATTTTGCGCGTGTTGCAAATTCTTTGCTGACTGATACGAAGCCGGCGCCGGTGTCGACCACGAAGTTTCCATCTGCTCCGTTGATGTTGACCTTTGCGATGATCACATCCTTCCCCTGCGTGGGGAAATGGTCACTGCCCGTCGCATAGTTCGCCGTGCACTTTCCCTTGGTGGTGTAATCTTTGATGATTCCATGCACGGCCGCTGTATCGTTCTGCTCCGGATTGATGGATATCCAGGTCTGTAGCGGTGCGATCGCTTCGCAATAATTGCCGAGCGCGGAGTAGCTGTCGGAAATGTCTTGAAAGACAAGGCTGTTGAGTGTCGCCAGACTGTCTGAGAGGCCGATGACGGAATAATAGTCATCGATGGCATCGTGATATTTCTTTGCTCTCTGGCGGATTTGTCCGCGCAGAAAATAGAAATCCCGTATGCCAGGTGACATCGCCACAAGCTCATCCGAGACTTTCAGTGCCTCATCGAAATCGCCCAAACCGCCGAGAATGTCTGCCGCGTTTTGGAGCGCGACATTCGAAGGTAGGCATTTGTTGGAAAATGCGACTAAAGCCTTTGCCGCTTCGCGGCGATAACCTCGTACCTGCAGTTCTCCCGTGAAACTATAGAGGGCATTCCAGTCACACGGCTCACGACGCAGCATGTCCAGATAGGAGGCCATGGGCGTGCGGCCGGCGACAATATTGGGCAGTGGGTCGATTTCGAATTTTTGGTAGACGGCAAGCAATGCCGGGTCCGGCTTTGCCGCGACCGCTTCCTCGACACGGCCAATGATGCGGTCGCCGTAGATGTAGAATGCAATTCCCGAGCAGAGGATGGTGCAAATTGCTAGCGTACGGACTATCGGCGCAAACCGCCCTTTTCGTGGAGGCAGTCTTCCGCTGTTGCGGTCTTCAGGGTCTGCTATCAGCAAGCGCGCGCTCCGCCATTAAACCGCAATTCGCCCCCTCACTTCAGCGCGGATGGTAAGCGGGTGACGTTACTGCCCCGCCTTATCCTCATCCCGTTAAGTGGAGGTTGTGTAATGCTGTTGTGGCGCAGGAGCGCGAATGGCGCAAGATCCATTGCAACTTCGGGCATAAAGTAAAGCGAGTCTCTCCGGCATTTGGCTGGACGCTGCCCTAAGCCGCGAGCAGCCCCTGCACCAGTGCCGGTGTCAGTTCGTCGTAATGGCTGATAATGCGGCTCGGACCGAGGCTTTCCACGCTGACATCGGAATAGCCGAAGGGCACGGCGATCGAGGGGACGCCGGCATTGCGGGCGACGAGGATGTCGTTGACGCTGTCGCCGATCATGACGGTGCGGCTGAGATCGCCGCCGGCGCGCTCCACCGTACCGATCAGATGTTCGGCATTCGGCTTGCGAACTGGGAAGGTATCTCCTCCGGTGATGGCCTCGAAATAATGGGTGAGATTGAGCCTCTCGAGCAGCGTGCGGGCGAGGGATTCCATCTTGTTGGTACAGACCGCCAGCGTGTAGCCTTGGCCTTTCAATGCATCCATGGCAGCCAGCAAGCCGGGATAGGGTTCGGTCAGGCCGGGCATCGTCTCGCTGTAATGCGTGATGAAGCGCTGAAGAAGCGCCGGCAGCTCCTCGGGAGCAAGCGTATAATCCCGCAGCTTGCAGGCGCGTTCGATCATCACCTGCGCGCCGTTGCCGACAAGATGCGTCAGGTCGTCATAACTGACAGGCGCGAGATGGAGCGCTGCAATCGTGTGATTGAGACTGGCGACGAGATCGGCATGGGTGTCGAGCAGGGTGCCGTCGAGATCGAATACGACTAGAGGAGATTTCACGAGGAATCAGCCTTCGGAACAGAAGAAGTAGTAGGTCTTTCGGAGTTAGAAGATCGGGCCGGCAATTGCAACTAATGGCGCCGCGAGCCGCGTGGAATATGGGCCGGGATTTCTATGTGAGGCCGTTATTTTGGCTTTCGTTTGCCCGGAGAGCCGTGTAAACAGCACCCAACGTAACAATCGGGAGCAGGTCGCGCATGGACGCCCGCCAAATGAAGATCGAGGCTGCACGAGCGGCTTTGGCTTATGTGGAAAGCGGCATGCGGCTCGGGATCGGAACGGGCAGCACGGCCGAGGAATTCGTGCGTTTGCTCGCCGAGAAAGTGGCGGCTGGGCTCGTGATCGAGGGGGTTCCGACCTCCGAGCGGACAGCCCGGCTTTGCGTCGAGCTCGGCGTGCCGCTGAAGTCGCTCGATGAACTTCCCGAACTCGATCTCACCATTGATGGCGCCGACGAACTGGATGGCGCCCTGCGGCTGATCAAGGGCGGCGGCGGCGCGCTGCTGCGCGAAAAGATCGTTGCTGCCTCGTCGCAGCGGATGATTGTCATCGCCGATGAAAGCAAGGTCGTCCAGACGCTTGGCGCCTTTGCGCTGCCGATCGAGGTCAATCCGTTCGGTCTTGTTTCCACGCGGATTCAGATCGAAAAGACGGCCACCCGCCTTGGTCTTTCCGGCGCGCTCAACCTGCGCCAATCGGAAGACGGCAACTTCATGACCGACGGCGGGCATTTCATCATCGACGCATCTTTTGGCCGTATTCCTGATGCAGAGGCGCTGTCGATTGCGCTAAATTCGATTCCCGGTGTTGTCGAACACGGGCTCTTTATCAACATGGCGACACTTGCGATCATTGCCGGTCCCTCCGGCGCACGCACGTTGCAGGCGAACAATACATAGGAGCACTGAACTCATGATCAAAATTGCGGGTCTTGGCCGTTTTGCCGCTGCAACCATCGTTCTTTCTGGTATCGCGCTCGGCTCCGTCAGTGCGCAGGAAGTCTCGGAAGAGCAAATCAAGGCCGCTCGTGCCGCGATCAACGCGCTCGGCGTCACGAACCAGTTCGACAACATCCTGCCGAACCTCGCCGAGCAGCTGAAAAGCACGATGATCCAGGCGAATCCGAACTTCGGCGATGCCATCAACTCGTCCGTCGATGCGACCGCACTTGCTCTTGCGCCGCGCCGCGCCGACCTGGAGCGCGAAGCAGCCGTAACGTACTCGAAGGCATTTACGACCGAAGAGCTCAACTCTATCGCCGCATTCTTCACCTCGCCGACGGGTAAGAAATTCCTGCAGGACAATCCGGTTGCCTTGCGCGAGCTTTATAAGGCTGCCGACATCTGGGGTCAGGGCATCTCGCGCGATCTCGCCAACCAGAGCAGCGACGCCCTGCAGAAGGTGGTGAAGGCGCCGGTCGCTCCAGTGCCAACCGACTCTGCCACCGGAGCCCAGCCGGCACCGGCACCCGCAACCAAGAAGTAAGCTTGATCTTTTGCCGTGATCCCATCCGAATTCTTGGGGTCGCGCAATTCAAGCTCTTAGAATTTAAAAGCCCGGATAGCGTTCCGGGCTTTTCTTTTTGTAGGTCGAGATCCTATATCAGTGCCGACCCCTAAAGAGCGCTTCGTGCGCCGCCCTTGTTTCCGCAGGAGTATCCGATGTCTTCCTTTGATTTCGATCTTTTCGTTATTGGTGGCGGTTCTGGAGGCGTGCGCAGTGCGCGCGTCGCCGCCTCGCTCGGCAAGAAGGTCGGCATCGCCGAGGAATATCGTTATGGCGGCACCTGCGTTATCCGCGGCTGCGTGCCGAAGAAGCTTTTCGTCTATGCCTCGCAATATAGCGAGCATTTCGAGGACGCTGCCGGCTTCGGCTGGACAGTCGGCGAAAGCACCTTCGACTGGAAAAAGCTGATCGAGGCGAAGGATAAGGAAATCGAGCGCCTGGAAGGGCTCTATCGCAAGGGGCTTGACAGCGCCAAGGCCGAGATCTTCGATACGCGCGCCGAGCTTGTCGATGCCCATACGATCCGTCTCTTGAAGACCGGCAAGACCGTTACAGCGGAGACGATCGTCGTTGCCACCGGCGGGACGCCGAACCTGCATACGGCGCTGCCCGGCCACGAGTTCTGCATCTCTTCCAATGAGGCTTTTCATCTGGATGAGCTGCCGAAATCGATCCTGATCGCCGGCGGCGGCTATATCGCCGTGGAGTTCGCCAATATCTTCCACGGGCTCGGAGTCGAAACGACGCTGATCTATCGCGGTGCCGAGATTCTGTCGCGCTTCGATCAGGACCTGCGCAAGGGCCTGCATGAGGCCATGGAGGCCAAGGGCATCCGCATCCTCTGCCACGACATCATCGAGAGCGTGACGAAGACCGAAGTGGGTCTCAGCGTCCGGACGAAGAACGACAAGGCATTGACCGTGGACACGGTGATGCTGGCGCTCGGCCGCACGCCGAATACGAAGGGTCTCGGGCTTGAGGCGGCCGGTGTCGCAATCAACGAACACGGCGCCATCGTCGTCGACGAATATTCGCGCACATCGGTGCCGAACATCTATGCGCTTGGAGATGTCACCGATCGGGTACAATTGACGCCGGTGGCGATCCATGAGGCCATGTGCTTCATCGAGACCGTCTACAAGAACAATCCGACCCGCCCGGATCACGAGCTGATTGCGACGGCAGTCTTCTCGCAGCCGGAGATCGGCACGGTCGGCCTGACCGAGGAGGATGCCGCCAGGCGTTATCCGGACCTCGAGGTTTACCGTGCCCAGTTCCGGCCGATGAAAGCGACGCTGTCCGGCCGAGCCGAGAAGATGATCATGAAATTGATCGTCAATGCTGCCGACCACAAGGTCATCGGCGCGCATATTCTCGGCCACGATGCCGGCGAGATGGCGCAACTGCTGGGCATTCCGCTGAAGGCCGGCTGCACCAAGGAAGATTTCGATCGCACCATGGCCGTTCATCCGACGGCTGCCGAAGAATTGGTGACGATGTATTCCCCAAGCTACCGCATCCGCAACGGCGAGCGCGTGTAAGCAATAGGGATAGTAATTCCCCGGCGCACAAAAGACCCGCCGAATAGTTGGTTCGCCTTTGCAAGTGGCCGGCAAAGGTTTATAAGCGCGCACAATTTACGGCGACGAGCACTTGGCGAAGAGATCAGGTGCGAAAACAGGTGAGTGAGATGGCACAGAATTGGACACCGAGCACTTGGCGGCAAAAACCGATCCAGCAGGTGCCGGAATATCCGGACGCGGCGGCACTGGCAGCAACGGAAGCGCAGCTTGCTAGCTATCCGCCGCTGGTTTTTGCTGGCGAGGCGCGCCGTCTGAAAGCGCATCTTGCCAATGTTGCCGAAGGTAACGGTTTCCTGCTGCAAGGCGGCGACTGCGCCGAAAGCTTTGCCGAGCACGGCGCCGACACGATCCGCGACTTCTTCCGCGCTTTCCTGCAGATGGCCGTCGTGCTGACGTTTGGTGCCCAGCTGCCGGTGGTCAAGGTCGGCCGCATTGCTGGTCAGTTCGCCAAGCCGCGTTCCTCAGGTATCGAGACCCAGGGCGGCGTATCGCTGCCGAGCTATCGCGGCGACATCGTCAACGGTATCGAATTCAATGAAGACGCGCGCATCCCCAATCCGGAACGCCAGATGATGGCTTATCGCCAGTCGGCGGCGACGCTCAATCTGCTGCGCGCCTTTGCGATGGGCGGCTATGCCAATCTCGAAAACGTGCACCAGTGGATGCTCGGCTTCGTCAAGGACAGCCCGCAGGGCGAACGCTACCGCAAGCTCGCCGACCGCATCAGCGAGACCATGGATTTCATGAAGGCGATCGGTATCTCCTCGGAAAACAATCCGAGCCTGCGCGAGACCGATTTCTTCACCAGCCATGAAGCGCTGCTGCTCGGCTACGAAGAGGCATTTACGCGCGTCGACTCCACCTCGGGCGACTGGTACGCGACCTCGGGCCATATGCTCTGGATCGGCGACCGTACGCGCCAGGCCGACCATGCACATATCGAGTATTTCCGCGGCATCAAGAACCCGATCGGCCTGAAGTGCGGTCCGTCGCTGCAGGCGGACGATCTGCTCAATCTGATCGACATCCTGAATCCGACGAACGAGGCAGGTCGCCTGACGCTGATCTGCCGTTTCGGCCATGACAAGGTCGCCGACAACTTGCCGCGTCTCATTCGCGCTGTTGAGAAGGAAGGCCGCAAGGTCGTCTGGTCCTGCGATCCGATGCACGGCAATACGATCACGCTCAACAACTACAAGACCCGGCCGTTCGAGCGCATCCTGTCGGAAGTCGAAAGCTTCTTCCAGATCCACCGTGCCGAAGGTACGCATCCGGGCGGCATCCATATCGAGATGACCGGCAAGGACGTGACCGAATGCACGGGCGGCGCCCGCGCCGTCGGCGCCGAGGATCTGCAGGATCGCTATCACACGCATTGCGACCCGCGTCTCAATGCCGATCAGGCCCTGGAACTGGCCTTCCTGCTCGCCGAACGCATGAAGGGCGGCCGCGACGAGAAGCGTCTGGCCGCACACGGCTGATCGAAAACTACCACATCATTCCTTATGAACGGGCCGGTCCAGAAACCGGCCCGTTTGCTTTTGTGCATCTGCGATCAATCCGGCTGAAGATTGTTTCATTTCTTTGCGTTTGACGCTGTTCGCGTCCTCGTCAAGATTGCGAGGAAACGAAGGGGATCAGCATGAATGAAGAACATACCGGCGCCTGCCTTTGCGGAGCCGTACGCTTCAAGACACATGGCGCGTTGCGGGAGGTTGTCGCTTGCCATTGCTCGCAATGCCGCAAGCAGACCGGGCTCTACTATGCCGCAACCGACGTGCCTCGCGATAACATCACCATTGAGGGCGAAGAGGCGATCACCTGGTATCGCGCCAGCTCCTTTGCCCGCCGGGGCTTCTGCCGCACTTGCGGTTCGGCACTTTTCTGGTCGGCGGACAGCTCCGACAATATCTCGATCATGGCCGGGCTGTTCGATCAGCCGAACGATCTAAAGCTCAGCTACCATATCTATTGCGCCGACAAGGGCGATTTCTACGAGATTGACGATGGGCTGCCGCGATATAAGCAAGGGCGGCCAGGGCTGCAGACGGCGGGGCCGTCAGACTGATCAGCTCCCATTCTTCTCCCCTACGAGCTTGCTCAGTTTCGCGACCTCCTCTCGCACCGCCACGAGTTCCGTCAGCACTTGCATGTCGATCTTCTGGTGCAGCGAGAGAACTTCCAGTTCGGCCTTGAGGTTGACCTCGTAGTCCTTGGCGGCCTCGAAGCGATCGCGCTCGGTCTGACGGTTCTGCGACATCATGATGATCGGCGCCTGGATAGCGGCGATCATGGAGAGGACGAGATTGAGGAAGATGAAGGGGTAGGGGTCGAAAGCGCGGGTGAGGAGGACGATGGTGTTGACGATGCACCAGAAGACCAGGAACAGCAGGAAGCAGATGATGAAGGACCAAGAGCCGCCGACACGGGCGATGCCGTCCGCAAGACGTGCGCCGTAAGAGGCGTTGGCGGAGAAGGCCGCATTGATGTCGGTGGACACGATCTTGCGTTCATGTGCTTTTTTCAGCACACGCCTTTCGATCTCGCCTAGCTCGTCGGCGGTCTTGTCGAAGTGCTGATGAACGAAATTGGGCAGATTATACATAGGAACACTCCAAGGATTCGATCGCCTTTGAGTGCCAAGTATTCGACTGCCCGATGGAAGTGCAACGTGAAAAGGGTCGCAGCCTAGCTGCCCTGGCTGACCAGCCAGGCATGCGACGGGAAGAAGCGGTCGAGGCCGTATTCTCGTCCGAACATCATGTCATGCTGCAAATAGCGGTAGTCGCGCATCATGGGATCGAGATCCCGCTCGTTGCGCGACCAGTCCGGAAAGGTCTGGTTGTCGCGCGTCGCGAGCTGATAGCGATCGACGATGTTGTACTTCTTCTGCACCCGGCCGAGAAAGCCGGTGTAGAAGGGGTGCTCGTAGCCGGCGGTCTTGAGGATGTGATAGGGGAGCTGCGACGGGCTGATCGTGCCGACGTCCTTGCGCACGCCCTTCGTGCTCGACCAGATGACCAGCGGCGTTTCGTGCTCCTGTTTCATGACGTCGAGCGGCGCTTTTCTAGAGGCTACCTGTTCGGGCATATAGCCGGTATTCGGATAGACCGAACCGAGAGGCGGTAGATGATCGCCCCAGAGAACGATGATCGTTTCGCGGTCACGCTTGGCGGCCCAGTCCATCAGCATCTTCAGGCTTTGATCGGATTCGCGAACACCTTGCGCATAGGTCGCGAGTGTATCGCGATCAGCGTCCGTGAGGTCTCCCTTGATGTCGACGGTATTTTCGACGTAGCGGTTCGGTTCATAGGGGCCGTGGCCCTGCAGGGTGACGGCGAAGAAGAAGAACGGCCGATCCATCTCGTCGCCCTCGTGCATGATCTCCTTCATCAACGAGTCGTCGGAGGCGAAAATGCCGCGCTTTTCCATCGGCGGCATGGTGTCTTCCGTGTGGAACTCCTCGAAGCCGAAGGCCCTGTAGACTTCGTTGCGGTTCCAGAACCAACCGCTGAACGGATGGAGCGCGCGCGCCGCATAGCCTTGACCGCGGAAGAAGGTGGCAAGCGACGGCATGGGTTTGCGGACATATTGCTGATAGGGGATGCTACCATAGGGCAGGAAAGCGTTGGAAAAGCCGGTCAGCGCCTCGAATTCGACATTGGCTGTCATGCCGCCGAATTCCGGCGAGAAGACATGGCCGGATTGCGCCGCGCGGATCGTCGGCATCGGGTTTGGCGTGAAGGTCAGGTTGGAAAGCCGGGTCGGATCCCAGAAGGATTCGCTCATCAGCATGATGACATCGGGCTTTCGGCGGGGGCCGGAGAGATAGCCGTAATTGCGGGCGGGAATGGCGTCCATCGCATCCGGTCCGTAGCCCGCCGGCACTTTGACATCGGCCATTGGCAGGTTCAGCGAGAAGGCGATGATGAAGCCGTTGTAGCTGTAATTTTCCTTCTGATCCCAGACGATGGGGATGATGCGCAATTTCTCGCGGATGAACGAATATTGCGTCGCATCCATCTGCGAGACGAAGAGGGCCGCAAGCGGCAGGCAGACGGAGAGCCGGGTCACGCGCGCCTTTTTTGACAGCATGACGGCGCGTTGCCAGCCGTAGCGCCACAGAATGGCGAGGATGGCCAAGGACGCTATCATGCCGATGGCGAGCGCCACGGCGGACCAGGGTTTGTCCCGAACCATGACCGGCATCAGTTCCATGATTTGGCGGGCAAACAGGAAATCCGAGGGATAAAGCGGATCTGACAGAAAGTTCTGCTTCTGGTTGGAGATGAACGCCGGGACGAGCAGCAGGGGGGCGACCATCAGGATCGATTGATGCGCGCGGCCGAAAATCGCGTCCAACAACAGCATCAGTAGCATGACGACGCCAATGGTCGTGAAACCGGGTCGGCTCGGTGAAAACAGGTAGGATGGGATGGTCGCAAACTCGCCCCGGGCAACCCACTCAACAGCGACGACAGTCGATAGCGCGAGCAGGAAGGTGAGGGCGAGGCTCAAAACCTGGCGCAGGATGGCCGACTGCCGTCTCGCTGCGCCGATTTTCTGGAAAAGAGCGAGCCTGCCTGCCAAAGCAGAGCCGATGACCAAAGCGACCAATGATCTCTCCGAATGCTATAATATATTCATATAATTGTCGTGCTTTTGTCATGAATACCGGATGAACCGCAAGGCGGACTTAGTATTTTTTCGGGTAAAAATATCACTTACGCGTTAGACGCGATTTTGCCGCGAGCAGGAGGGCGAAGGCTGTTGCGGAACGTGGCTGCCGTCGTTAAATATATGGCATGACAGAGCAAAGCCCCATCACCCAGACCATCCGCATCGCTGTCGCGCAACTCAATCCGACGGTCGGCGATGTCTCCGGCAACCTTGCAAAGGCGCGTGAAGCACGCGCCGAGGCGGCGCGCGAAGGTGCGCAGCTCGTGTTGTTTACGGAGCTGTTCATTTCCGGTTATCCGCCGGAGGATCTGGTGCTGAAGCCGGCCTTCATCCGCGCCTGCCAAAGAGCCGTGGAAAGTCTTGCCGCCGATACCGCCGACGGCGGACCGGGGGTCATCATCGGCTTTCCGCGACAGGATGAGACGGGGCGTTACAATTCGGTCGCCGTGATTGACGGCGGCAAAGTCATCTTCGTCAGGGACAAGGTCGACTTGCCAAACTATGGCGAGTTCGATGAAAAGCGCGTCTTTGATGAGGGGACTATCGCCGGACCGGTCAATTTTCGGGGTGTGCGGATCGGTATCCCGATCTGCGAGGAGATCTGGAACGACCTCGGTATTTGCGAAACGCTGGCAGAAAGCGGCGCGGAAATTCTTTTGGTTCCAAACGGTTCACCTTACTATCGCGGCAAAGTCGACATCCGTTATCAGGTGGTGCTTCGCCAGGTGATCGAGTCTGGCTTGCCGCTCGTCTTTGCAGCTCAGGTCGGTGGTCAGGACGAGTATGTTTTTGACGGCGCGAGCTTTGCTTTCAACGCCGACAAAACTTTGGCCTTTCAGATGAGCCAGTTCGAAACTGCCTTGGCGGTGACGACCTGGAAGAAGAATGGCGACGGCTGGCATTGCAGCGAAGGTCCCATGGCCCATATCCCGGAAGGCGAGGAGGCCGATTATCGCGCCTGCCTGCTGGGCTTCCGCGATTATGTGAACAAGAATGGCTTCAAATCGGTCGTGCTCGGCCTGTCCGGCGGTATCGATTCGGCGATCTGTGCAGCGATTGCCGTGGATGCGCTCGGTGAAGAGCGGGTTCGCACCGTGATGCTGCCTTACCGCTATACCTCGGAGGATTCGCTGAAAGACGCGGCCGATTGCGCGCAGGCGCTCGGTTGCCGCTACGATATCGTGCCGATCGAGGAGCCGGTGACCGGTTTCAACGCTGCGCTTGCGGATCTGTTCGAAGGCACTGAAAGCGGCATCACCGAGGAAAACCTGCAGAGCCGTGCTCGTGGCACTATCCTGATGGCGATCTCCAACAAGTTCGGCTCGATGGTGGTCACCACCGGCAACAAGTCGGAAATGTCGGTTGGCTATGCCACGCTCTATGGCGACATGAACGGCGGCTTCAACCCGATCAAGGACCTCTACAAGATGCAGGTCTATGCGTTGTCGCGCTGGCGCAACTTGCATGTGCCGCCAGGCGCGCTCGGCCCTTCGGGCGAGGTGATCCCCCATAACATCATCGACAAGGCGCCGTCGGCCGAACTCCGGCCGAACCAGACCGATCAGGATTCGCTGCCGCCCTATCCGGCGCTGGATGATATTCTCGAATGCCTGGTGGAAAAGGAAATGGCGGTCGAGGAGATCGTTGCGCGCGGGCACGATGTTGCGACGGTTCACCGCATTGAACATCTGCTTTACCTCGCCGAATACAAGCGCCGGCAGTCGGCGCCGGGCGTGAGGATCACCACGAAGAATTTCGGTCGAGATAGGCGCTATCCGATCACCAACCGGTTCCGCGATCGCTGATCGTAACGCCATCCGGCGAGTGGAGGTGTAATGCGCAGTTCGGTCGAGATCTACAACATCCGTACCGGTGAGAACCGGATCGTCTGCCAGACAGACAGGTTGATCGAGGCGCCGAATTTCGCGCCGGATGGGCGTTATCTGCTGCTGAACGCCGACGGACTGCTCTACCGGATTGCCCTTGATGGCAAAGCCGAGCCCGTTCAGGTCGATACCGGCTTTGCGACGCTCTGCAACAACGATCACGGCATTTCGCCGGATGGATCGTTGATTGCCATTTCCGACAAGACCCAGCATGGCAAGTCCTGCATCTACGTCCTGCCGGCCGAAGGCGGTACGCCGCGGCAGGTGACGAACAATCTGCCGTCCTACTGGCATGGCTGGTCGCCTGACGGGAAGCGCTTCTCCTATTGCGGCATCCGCAACGACGTCTTCGACATCTATACGATCTCGGTCGATGGCGGCGAGGAAACGCGGCTGACGCATGGCGAGGGCCGCAACGACGGGCCGGACTATTCCGCCGATGGGCAGTGGATCTATTTCAATTCCAGCCGTACCGGCCTGATGCAGATCTGGCGTATCCATCCCGACGGCACCGGTCTCCAGCAGGTGACAAGCGACGATTACGGCAACTGGTTCGCCCATCCGTCGCCCAGGAACGACAAGGTCGTGTTGATCTCCTACGACCCAGATGTCTTCGATCATCCGCGCGATTTGAACGTTCGCATGCGGCTGATGGACATGGATGGCGGCAATCTCGTGACGCTGTTCGAGCTCTTCGGCGGGCAGGGAAGTATCAATGTGCCGAACTGGTCGCCTGATGGCGATGAATTCGCCTATGTCCGTTACGAGCCGGCATGACCGCTCTGGACAGGCCGCGCGCTCCGTTATAAATCTTGGATCGTTCTCAGGGCGCATCCGATCCGCGGGAAGGGCAAGGCCCACCTGATGCATTGAACGTAAAGACTGCCACACCTCTTTTCAGTCTGTGGGCGCGGATACCGGACGTGAATGAAAGGAGGTCTT
>DASVPC010000250.1:0-18435 GCA_036383055.1 Rhizobium sp.
TTTCTTCCAGAAACACGCCTGGAAGGGAATGAACGAACATATCGAGGAGATCGCCGACCCCAAGGATCGCAGCGGCGAGAAGCTGCTGCGGATTAGGGATTTCGACGGGCTCGTCGCCCTGGTGCAGTCGGCCGTCCTGGAGATCCACCCCTGGGGCGCGACGACCGCCAGATGGGAAAAGCCCGATATGGTGACCATGGATCTCGATCCGGCCGATGATGTGCCATGGGACGCAGTCATATCGGCGGCGCATGAGATCAAGGCGCTCATGGAAGGCGAGGGGCTTGCGGCCTTCGTCAAGACCTCGGGCGGCAAGGGGCTGCATGTCGTGGCGCCGCTGGCGCCGAAGGCGGGCTGGACCGAGGTGAAAGCCTTCGCCAAATGGATCGCCGACACGATGGAAGCCTCCGACCCATCCCGCTACATCGCCAAGGCAACCAAGGCCGAGCGAACGGGCAGGATCTTCATCGATTATCTGCGCAACGGCCGCGGCAACACCGCCGTCGCGCCCTATTCGACGCGCGCAAGGCCGGGGGCGGCGGTTTCGATGCCGCTTGCCTGGGAGGAACTGACCGAGAAGATCGGCCCTGCTTTCTTCACCGTCAAGAATGCGGCTTCGAGGCTGGACGAACACTTCGCCGACCCATGGGCCGATTTCTTCGATGCCGCGAGCTCGTTGAAAACCTAGCCTCCATCACACGAACGGAACCAGCGCCGGCGTCGTGGCCTTGTAGTCCGCATAGGCCTGACCGAATGTCTCGCTCATCCAGCGCTCCTCGATGCCGACGCGGCGCAGGACGGCGTAGAGCATGAACGCGATCGCCAGCAGGGCGGCGACATCGCCACGGGCCAGCGCCGAGCCGATGATGGCAAGCAATAGGCCGGTATAAATGGGATGACGGACGATGGCGTATGGGCCGGTGCGGATCAGCGCGTGATCCTCCTTGACCGTGATCACGCCGCTCCAGTTGCGGCCGAGATGATAGCGCGCCCAGACAGCAAAGCTGAGGCCGACGACCATTAGCACCGCGCCAATACCGTAATAGGTTAGAGTTTGCGGGACGAGCCGGAATGATAGAGGGCCGAGCCAGGATGATGGCACGAGTAGCAGAATGGCGCATATCCAGATCGGTGCGGTGTTCGAAAACCGCGACAACGGGTCCTCGCTCCGCGTCGTCTTCTTGACGCTGAACGCTGCGGCAGCCCAGATCAACCCCCATATGCTCCAGCAGGCCGGAAAGAAGAGCGCCAACAACCGTGCTTCACTCATGCCATGCTCCTGTCTAGCTCGGGATAATGCCGAAAAATATCATCTTCGTTGAAGGGAATGCGGCGCTCGGACGCGAGGTAGCGGGCAACGTTCGGTCGCTTTGCGACTGTTGCGCGCAAGGCGGCCAGATGCGGATACTCGTCGCTCAGATGCACCGTTGCGCGTGGGAAGGCATAGCGCAGCCCTTCGAACACCTGGAACAATGACAGATCGACATAGGTGAGCCGGTTGCCGAATATGTGCATCGGTCCCTTCGGATTCTGCCCCAGGACGCGCTCGAAATAGCCGAGGAATTTCGGCATGCGATTGTCGAGAAACTCGGCGGCGCGGGCCTTGGCTTCCTGCTTTTGCTCCTCGTAATATTTCGAAGTGGCGATCGGATGATGGGTGTCGTGCACCTCGGCGACGAGATCGGTGATCGTCAGTTGCAGTCCATTGGCCACATGGCGATCGCCCTGATCCTCCGGCGCGAGGCCGAGTTTGGGGCCGAGATACATCAGGATATTGGCGACATGCGGAATGACGAGATCGCCATCCTTCAGAAAGGGCGGAGCGAGCGGAATATGCGCCTCCGACTTGCTCTCCATCACTGCAAACATCGCACGCATGCCTTGGCCCTCGCTCGTCGGGCCACGGGCGACATCGACGTAGTCGGCTCCGGCCTCCTCAAGCGCCAGGCGCACGAATTCGCCACGGCCCTGGATGCCGTCCCAGTAGTAGAGCTCATAGGCCATTCGAAAATCCTCCCGTCATTTGTCCCGCCTATCTCTACGCAATCGTCATGGAAGCTTAGCATCGGCGTGGCGTAACGGAAGGGGTTGGACCTGCGACCATTTCTTCTCAGTATAGGCGGATTTATCTCCTCTTGGCATGGTCCTTCGCCCTATTGCGGATGAGGAGGCCAACCCCTTGCCATGGAAAAAGTTCCGATCTTAGCGGGATGCCGGTGATTGCTTAGGCACATCCGGAAGCGGCCGGCGGCTGGCTACGCGCCTCTCCTTGCCCGATGCTGGAAACATGATACCGACGGAGCGGTCGATGATGAAGATCACCACAAGCGCCGCAAAGAGGTAGAGGGTTGCGAGAATGAGGAGCGATGTCATGGCATCACATCGGCGCAGCCATGACATGGCGAGTTGTCGCGACAACAGTCGGAACAGAGACGTTCCATGTAATCCATACACCTATCGTTCATGGCGAAGCTCCCTCTTCACCTGATAGCACCGGTGTGTGACATCTATTTGTGCCTGGCAGGCAATCGGCGGAAATTGCTGCGAATTTCGATGTTTGGGAGCATCACGGAAACGGCCCGGTGATTGATGCCGGGCCGCTCATTGCATGGACTGGATCATCAAAGGCGAAGTCCGCTTCAAACCTTCGCTTCAGCCGCCTTTTTCGATGCCCGTTTCGGGGCGGCCTTGGCGGGCAGACCCAACGCCTCGGTAATTGCCGCTTGGCGTTTTGCTTTGGGCGTGACGGAGGTTTTTGCTTTCTTCGTCTTGCTTTTCTCGAAGATTATACGTTCGTTGCTTGCCTGTTCCCAGTGAACCGTATCGCGGCCGGAAGGGTAACCTTCGGCTTCCCATATGGCGTATGCGCGTTTCTCGATCCATTCATCCCGCGATTCCAACATTGCCGATCTCCGTTCGCATCATTGAACATTGGTTGATGAAAAATACCCGTTCTTGAAACGCGGGCTTGCATGCCTCCCCCGAGCATCCGAGACGTCGGCTCTGATGAGCCATGGAGAAATCCATGCGTCTCGACCCTCGAACCACGGCGGGCGCTTCGCACCAGCAATATGATGTCCCACAACGGACGGTAGCGAAGCGGCCGAAGCATCAATATGACGACAGCGCGATCATCGTTCAATTAAAAATATCTAATGCACAACCTATCCACATCCCCACTGCTGCCGGTCGAGCGGCCGGGATGAGGCGTACGGCTGATTGCAGCTTTCGTGCGCAAAGTTATACTCCTCTTATGTTCGATTTGCTGATCGCCCATTGGGGCCAATTCCTCGCCGTCCTGTCCATCGCCATGGGGACGGTGGCCGCCATCCATGCGGCGATGACGAAAGAGGATGTTCGTGCCGCGATCGGCTGGGTCGGCGTCATTATCCTGTCGCCCATCGTTGGGGCGGTACTCTATGCTGTTGCCGGCATCAACCGAATTCGCCGGGCATCGCTGAGCTCGCAGCGCAGCGTTCTCTTCCAGAAGGATGCCGCGGGCGAGCTCGCCAGTTTCGATGCCCAGGGCGACATCGTGCGCCGAACCTTCGGCGAACGATTCGGATCGATGAAGACGCTCGGCGATCGCGTGTCGCGCTATCCGATGAGCACCGGTAACACCATCGAGATGCTGGAAAGCGGCGATGCCGCCTATGCGGCGATGAAAGCGGCCATCGACGGCGCCGAGCGCAGCATCCTGCTGGAGACCTATATTTTCGATCGGGATCCCATCGGCCTGCGTATCGCCGATGCGTTGATCGCTGCCGTCAAGCGCGGTGTCAGCGTGCGCGTGCTGATCGACGCGGTCGGCGCCCGCTATTCGGTCCCAAGCATCATGGGCTATCTCAGCAAAGGCGGCGTTGAGGTCTACGTCTTCAACGGCAACGTCATCATCGGCCTGCGGTTGCCCTATGCCAACCTGCGCACCCACCGCAAGATCCTGGTCGTCGACGGCCGCATCGCCTTTACAGGCGGCATGAACATCCGCCAGGGTTTCACTCGCGAATTTGCCGCTGATCATTATGCCCATGACACGCATTTCTGCATCACCGGCCCGGCCGTGGCCGATCTTTTCAACACCGCTGCCGAAGACTGGCGGTTTGTGACCGGCGAAGCGCTGAGCGGCGATGATTGGCGGATTGCGACGCCCGCGAGCGAGCCCGGTGCGCCGGTCTTCATGCGTGTCATCGTCTCCGGACCTGACCGCAGCCTCGAGACGAACCACAAGATGCTCATCGGCGCGCTGTCGATCGCCCGCACCTCCATCCGTATCATGTCGCCCTATTTCCTGCCGGACCGCGAGCTGATCAGCGCCCTGGTGACGGCGGCAAGACGCGGCGTCGAGGTGGATATCGTCGTGCCGGCCGCCAATAATCTCGTGCTGGTCGATCGCGCGATGACGGCGCAGTTCGACCAGATGCTGAAGGACTATTGCCGAATCTGGCGCGCTAGAGGCGCCTTCGATCATTCGAAGCTGATGGCGGTCGACGGCACCTGGGCCTATGTCGGTTCCTCCAATCTGGACCCGCGCTCCCTGCGGCTGAACTTCGAGGTCGATCTGGAAGTGATCGACCACGGCTTTGCCCGCGCGATCGAAGCCCGCATCGCCACCGTCCTTGAAACGGCAAAGCCGGTCGAGCTTGCCAAGCTCCGGGCGCGTCCCTTTATCGTCCGGTTGATCGAGAAAATCCTCTGGCTGGGTTCGCCTTATCTCTGACGAAAATGACGTAGCTGTATTTGCGGTTACGAGCCTTTTCACATGACAAGCCCGGCAATCGGTTCATATACTCACGAAGATACAGTTCGGGGGGCTTGAGAACGGAAACGGCTAACGGGCAGATGCGAAAAAAGACCGAAAATCTCCGAACAAGCATCTTCGAGTCCCTGAAGAACCGAAAGACGTCACGGGCAAAGCAGGCTGGCGACCGGATGCGTCCGGAAGGCACGTTGATAGCCTCCTACAATGTCCACAAATGCGTCGGCGCCGACCGCCGCTTCGATCCGGAGCGGATCAGCCGGGTCATTCATGAAATCGATGCCGATGTCATCGGCCTGCAGGAGGCGGACACCCGTTTCGGCGAGCGCACCGGCCTGCTCGATCTACGCCGGCTCGAGCGCGACACCGGGCTTACTCCCGTGCCGGTGGCTGGCGCCAGCAAGGCGCATGGTTGGCACGGCAATGTCGTGCTGTTCAAGCAGGGCACGGTACGGGACGTACACCAGATCAGCCTGCCAGGGCTCGAGCCGCGCGGCGCGTTGCTTGCCGAGATCGAGCTCGCCCGCGGCGGGGTGCTCCGGATCATCGCCGCCCATCTCGGGCTGCTGCTTCGCTCGCGCGCCCAGCAGGCGCGTCTGATCGTCGAACTGATGAGCAGGGATAATGACACACCGACCATCCTGCTCGGCGATCTCAACGAATGGCGGCTTGGCGATCGCTCGTCGCTCAACACTTTCCAGGCTGCCTTCGGTCCGCTGCCGCCGGCAGTCCCAAGCTTTCCCTCCACGCTGCCGCTTCTGGCACTCGACCGCATCATGGCCAACCGGAGCGGGCTGATCTCGACCGTCGAGGTGCATGATTCACCCTTGGCGCGTGTCGCCTCGGACCACCTGCCGATCAAGGCCGTAGTCATCCTTGAGACGCTGAGGGCGGAAACAGAGGCGCGCGCTGCCACGGCCTGAAACGCGAGGGTTCGCGAAATCAGCTGGGCGCACTCAGGCGAACACGTTGCACGCAATGCACTTCCCAGCCATGATGATCTCGAATCCTCATCCGACAATGCGGACTGCTGATGCGTATCTTTCTCGTTCGACACGGCGAATCCCTTGGCAACATCAGCGACCAGGCCTATCGGCAATTCGGTGATCACAATGTTCCGTTGACGCAGTGGGGCTATCGGCAAGCGCTGGAAGCGGGACGCGTGATCGCGTCCTATCTGGAGGGATTGCCGGCCACGGAGTTACGGAAACAGAGCATCTGGTACTCGCCCTATCTGAGGACGCGACAGAGCAAGGATGCCCTGCTCGAAGCCTTGCCGAACGCATTGATCGAGGACGTTCGCGAGGATTACCTGTTGCGGGAGCAGGATTTCGGCCTCTTCACCGAAATCTACGATCATGCCGAACAGAAACGGAAGTTTCCCGAGGAATTCGAAAAATGGGCGAGACTGCGCAATAATAGCGGGAAGTTCTACGCGCGGCCGCCGGATGGCGAAAGCAGGGCCGATGTGGCGCAGCGCGTCCGTCTGTTCCTTCAGACCGTCATGCACGACGCGAAGAATGGCAAGAATAACGTCATCATCGTCGGCCATGGCGTCACCAACAGGGCGTTCGAAATGAATTTCCTGCACCACTCCGTCGACTGGTTCGAGCGTTCGGACAATCCGGGAAATGCCGATGTTACCTTGATCGAAGGGACCCTGGAGGAAGGTTATACGTCGGTCTTGCTCCATAAGGCGGCCGACCGGGTGGCGGGACAGACCGAATTGCGCGAAGCCTATGGTTCCGAGCTGACGGTGACGCCGAAGGCGGAGCCATAGATCTATCCACTTCAATCTTTCAGTCGGTCTTGCTCGAGCGTCTGGTGGTATATCCCGCATCCCCAGATTTTCAAGCGCGGACGATACGGATAGTTGGTGACGAGCGAAAGCCCATCTTATAGGTTCCGCTTCGACGAGACCCATGAGGGAGGAAACCCATGCTGAAGACCCTGTTGATGACCGGAGCCGCTGGCGGTGTCGGTCAGGCGCTGAGACCGCTTCTTTCAGAGATTGCCGAAAACGTCGTGCTCTCCGACATTGTCGCAGTGGACGATCTGCGCCCGAACGAGCGCTTTGTTGCCTGCGATCTTGCCGACCGTGGCGGCGTCGATGCGCTGGTTCAGGGCGTTGATGGCATTATCCATCTCGGCGGGGTCTCCACCGAAAAGGCCTTCGACCTCATCCTGCAGGGCAACATTGTCGGGCTTTACAATCTCTATGAGGCCGCCCGGCATGCCGGCATGCCGCGCATCATCTTTGCCAGCTCCAACCATGCGATTGGCTATTACCGCCGCGACGAGCGTATCGACAGCACCGTGCCGACGCGCCCGGATTCGCTCTATGGCGTCTCGAAAGTCTATGGCGAAGCGGTGGCGAGCCTCTATTTCGATAAGTTCGGGCAGGAGACACTGTCGGTGCGGATCGGCTCGTGCTTCCCCGAGCCGCGCAACTCGCGCATGCTGGCGACGTGGTTCAGCGTTCGTGATTTTCTGTCGCTCTGCGGCCGCGCCTTCGAGACATCCCGCCTCGGGCACACGATCGTCTACGGCGCCTCCAACAATGACGAGCAATGGTGGGACAACCGTAACGCCGCGTTCCTCGGCTGGAAGCCACAGGACAGCGCTGCTGCCTGGCGCGAGCAAATATTGGCAAATTCCGCTCCGGAAGACCCGACCGATCCGGCCGTCATCTATCAGGGCGGCGGCTTTGCGGCAGCAGGGCACCCGGAGGATTGAGGCGTTAGAGCGTCTCAATCAACGTTGCGGAACAGCTTCCAGCGTGTCGGCTTGAAGGCGATGCGGTTGCGGTC
Organism: Rhizobium sp.; assembly: GCA_036383055.1. Classification (GTDB taxonomy): domain Bacteria; phylum Pseudomonadota; class Alphaproteobacteria; order Rhizobiales; family Rhizobiaceae; genus Rhizobium. The sequence goes on from DASVPC010000250.1 coordinate 7,567, forward strand.
GAGCGTGTCGGCCTTGTCCGGCGACAGCTCGATTTCGATGGTCTCGTGCTGGGCACCGATGTTCATTTCGATATGGCGGGTGCCGGCAACGCGGCGGCTGGCGGTCATCAGGCCGGCAATACAGCCGCCGTCACCCTCATGAAGCTCGATATCGTGCGGGCGGAAATAGATATAGGCCTCGCCATCCGGTTCGTGCGGCGTGCTCAAGCCCAGCGGACGATCCTCGAACCAGATCTCGCCATTGGTGACGCGCACTTTCACGCGGTTGGACTGGCCGATGAAGCCGTAGACGAAGGGCGAATTCGGCGTATCGTAGATCTCGTCCGGCGTGCCCACCTGCTCGATCGCGCCCTTGTTGAGCACGACGACGCGGTCGGCCAGTTCTAGCGCCTCTTCCTGGTCGTGAGTTACGAAAACGGTGGTGTGGCCGGTGCGCTCATGGATTTCGCGCAGCCATTTGCGCAGATCCTTGCGCACCTGTGCGTCCAGCGCGCCGAAAGGCTCGTCGAGAAGCAATACGTTTGGCTCGACCGCCATGGCACGGGCCAGCGCCACGCGCTGCCGCTGGCCGCCGGATAGCTGCGCCGGATAGCGCTTCTCAAGACCGTTGAGCTGCACCAGTTCCAGCAGTTCGACGGCGCGACGATGGATTTCGGCGCGGGGAGGGCGTCGCGATGCCGAACGGACCTTCAGGCCGAAACCGATATTGTCCAACACCGTCATATGGCGAAACAGCGCATAGTGCTGAAACACGAAGCCGATATTGCGCTGTTGCACCGTCTTCCGCGACGCATCTTCCTCGCCGAAGAAGATCTGGCCCTCGGTGGGCGATTCCAGGCCGGCTATCAGACGCAAAAGCGTCGTCTTGCCCGAGCCGGAAGGGCCGAGCAGCGCAATCAATTCACTGGAGCGGATATCCAGGGAGACATCATGCAGCGCCGGAAAGCGGCCGAATTCCTTGCGTAGGTTTTGAACGCGAACTTCCATTAACAATTCCCTCAGTGACGCCGGCTGCCTGCGATCTCATCGCTATAGCGCAATTCCAGCAGCGTCTTTAGTATAAGTGTGACAAGGGCGAGCAAGGCGAGAAGCGTAGCAACCGCGAAGGCCCCCGAGAAATTATATTCGTTATAGAGAATTTCGACCTGCAGCGGCATGGTGTTGGTCTCGCCGCGGATATGGCCGGAAACGACCGACACGGCGCCAAACTCGCCCATGGCGCGGGCGTTGCAGAGCAATACACCGTAAAGCAGGCCCCATTTGATGTTGGGCAGCGTCACATGCCAGAAGGTCTGCCAGCCATTGGCCCCAAGCGACAGGGCCGCCTCTTCGTCCGCATTTCCCTGCTCCTGCATCAGCGGGATCAATTCGCGGGCAACGAAGGGGAAGGTGACGAACATCGTCGCCAGCACCAGGCCGGGAACCGCGAACAGGATCTGAATGCCATGGCTCTGGAGCCAGGGGCCGAGCGTGCTGTTCGAGCTGAACAGCAGCACGAAAACCAGGCCCGAGATAACCGGCGACACGGAAAACGGCAGATCGATCAGTGTCGTCAGGAACGCCTTGCCCTTGAATTCAAACTTGGCGATCGCCCAGGCGGCGGCGACACCACAGACGAGATTGAGCGGCACGCTGATGCCGGCGACGATCAAGGACAGCCGGATGGCTGCGAAAGTCTCTTCGTCCACAAGGGAGCTGAAGAACTGTTCGACCCCTTTGCGAAAGGCTTCGACGAAGACGGCGGCGAGCGGCATCATCACCATCAGCGTCAGAAAGGCGAGCGTGATGGCAACGAAAATCCAGCGCGCGAACCGGCTCTCGGTGATGACCGAGTGAACCGCGTCGGCAGAGGAGGGGGCGTCATGCGCCATAGCCGTATCTCCTTCTGCTCCAGGATTGAATGAGATTGATGATCAGCAGCATAATGAAGGAGATGATCAGCATCATCGTCGCGATCGCCGTGGCCGCAGCGTAATTATATTCCTCGAGTTTGATGACGATGAGCAATGGTGCGATTTCCGAGACGTATGGTCTGTTGCCGGCGATGAAGATCACCGAGCCATATTCGCCCGCAGCGCGTGCAAAAGCGAGGGCAAAGCCGGTGAGGGCCGCCGGCGCCAGACCCGGCAGCAGAACGCGGGTGATCGTCTGGAAGCGGCTTGCGCCAAGCGTTGCCGCGGCCTCTTCGACCTCGCGGTCGATCTCCTCCATGACCGGCTGCGCCGTCCGCACCACGAAGGGCAGACCGACGAAGATCAGCGCGATGACGATGCCGACGGGCGTGAAGGCGATCTTGATGCCGAGCGGCGCCAGAAACTGCCCGATCCAGCCGTTGGGCGCGTAAAGCGTCGTCAGCGCGATACCGGCAACGGCGGTCGGCAGCGCGAAGGGCAGGTCGACCATGGCGTCGATGATGCGCTTGCCGGGGAAACGGTAGCGCACCAGCACCCAGGCCATGATCAGCCCGAAGACGGCATTGACAATCGCCGCGATGAAGGCGCCGCCAAAGCTCATGCGCAAGGCATTGAGCGTGCGCTGATCAAGTGCGATGGCCCAGAATTGGGACCAGCCAAGAGAACTGCTCTTCCACAGCAATCCCGAGAGCGGGATGAGAACGATCAGGATGAGCCAAGTCAAGGTAACGCCGAGCGCCAATCCGAATCCCGGAATGACACTCGGCTGCCGAAACCGCCACCGTTTGCGGGTTATTGCATGCATTCAGAATTATTGTCCCGGCTTGTAAATCTGGTCGAAGACGCCGCCATCGGCGAAGAACTTCGGCTGAGCTTGAGACCATCCACCAAAATCGTCAATGGTTGCAAGCTTCAATGCTGGGAACCGGGCAATATCCTTGGGATCGGCGGCTTCCGGCTTGATTGGCCGGTAGTAATGCTTGGCCGCGATCTTCTGGCCCTCGTCGGAATAGAGGTAGTTGAGATAAGCCTCGGCTTCCTTGCGGGTGCCCTTGGCGTCGACATTGCCGTCGACGACGGCGACCGGCGGATCGGCGCGGATCGAAACGGTGGGCGTCACGATCTCGAACTTATCGGGGCCGAGTTCTTCGAGTGACAGATAGGCTTCGTTTTCCCAGGCGAGCAGAACGTCGCCGAGGCCGCGCTGGACGAAGGTTGTGGTTGCGCCGCGGGCACCGGTATCGAGCACCGGCACATGCTTGAGAAGCTGGGCGACATAGTCCTGCGCCTTGGCGTCATCGCCGCCATTTGCCTGCTTGGCCCAGGCCCAAGCCGCCAGGATGTTCCAGCGGGCACCGCCGGAGGTCTTCGGGTTCGGCGTGATGACTTCGACGCCGTCCTTGACCAGGTCAGACCAGTCCTTGATGCCCTTCGGGTTGCCCTTGCGCACCAGGAAGACGATGGTCGAGGTATAGGGAACGCTGCTGTTCGGGAACTTGGTCTTCCAGTCGGTCGGAATCTTTTTCGTGGCCTTGGCGATGGCGTCGATGTCGCCTTCGAGCGCCAGCGTTACGACATCGGCATCAAGGCCGTCGATGACCGAGCGAGCCTGCGCGCCCGAGCCGCCATGAGAGGCCTTGATATTGATGGTTTCACCCGTATCCTTCTTCCACTTGGCGGCGAAGGCTGCGTTGAAGTCCTTGTACAGTTCGCGCGTCGGATCATAGGAAACATTGAGAAGCGTCTTGTCCGCGGCCCATGTCGGCGCTACGGCGCCAGCCAGCGAGAAACTGCCAATGAGAACTGCGGTGGCGAGAAGCCGGGAAAGCTTTATCGTCTGCATGGGTGACCTCCTTCGTTGTTACTAAACCCTATCAACTTGGTCGTATAAAGTAACGAAGATTGTTCCCGCTTAGCGCGCATACATAGAACGGAATCCCATATAATCAAGGAATGTGAAATCACATTCCTGCGCTTTGGCTGCGGCCAACAGCTAGCAAGCTATCAAATCGAGTCAGACATGAAAACCGAGTAGAGTTCGTCGACGGTTTTTGCCTGTCGCATGGCCGTCAGCACACCTTCGGCTCTAAGCCGTCTGGCGATGGCGGCGAGCACGTTCAGATATTCGCTGCGACCGTTTTCGCCAAAGAGCAGGACGAAGGCGAGATCCGTTGGCACATCGTCGATCGCCTGGAAGTCGACGGGCTGGCCGAAACGAACCATCAGTCCGCGTGGCCGGTTCATTCCGGCAATCGCCGCATGCGGAACGGCTATGCCGTTACCAATTCCGGTCGTTCCCAGGTTTTCCCGCCCTTCCAATGCCTGCAGGACCGCGCCTTCGTCGAGATCAAGGCAACGGGCTGCCTTCGACGACAGAAGCTGCAGCGCCCGCCACTTTGTCGGCGCGGAAAGGCCGACGAAAACGTGTTCGGGCAGGATGATGGTGGAAAGGTCCATGGTCACTCTCGGGCTCGGACATCGATAAATCGGACATGACTTGGCCTCGTCGATCTTTGCAACGAGGCACTGTTTAGCACGCAGCCAAGGGATCACGGCGTCATTCCGGCTCGCGCAAGCGGTAGCCGACGCCGGTCTCGGTGGTGATGTATTGCGGCTGATCCGGAATCTGTTCGATTTTCTGCCGGAGCTGACGGACATAGACGCGCAGATACTGCACATCCGCCGCCGGTCCCCAGACCTGTTTCAACAGAAACTGATGCGTCAATACCTTGCCCGCATGCTGTGCCAGCACCCGCAGAATGTCGTATTCCTTCGGCGAGAGCTTTATCTCCTTGCCGTCGACCTTGACAATACGCTTGACGAGATCAAGCGACAGGCCTCCGGTCTGGAAGATCGCCTTTTCGCCCTGCTGCTGCAGGCGGTGGCGTAGCGCGACGCGGATGCGTGCGGCAAGTTCATTCACGCCGAAAGGCTTGGTGACATAGTCGTCGGCGCCGGTTTCCAGCGCCTTGACGATGCCGGCTTCGTCGGTACGACTTGAAAGAATGACGACGGGTATCTCCAGTCCATCCTCGCGCCATTCCTGCAGCAGGTCATGACCTGGCTTGTCGGGCAGGCCGAGGTCGAGAATGATCAGGTCGGGCCGATCTTCCTCGACCGACAGCCTTGCCGCTGCTGCATTCGGGGCTTCGTTGACCAGATAGCCCTGGGCGCTCAAGCCGACGCGCAGCAATTTGCGGATCGGCGGCTCGTCATCGACAACGAGTATCTTGACGGCGGTCGTGTTCATTTCAATTCATCCAGCTTGGGGAGATCTGTTGGTTTCGGCAGGCGAATTGTGAAGACCGCGCCCTGGCGGTCCGTGCGGTTGCCGGCCGTGATCGTACCTGCCATGGCCTCGATGAAGCCACGGCAGATGGAAAGGCCAAGGCCCGTGCCGGCCCTGACCTGGTCGCCCTTGCGGACGCGGTAGAAGGTATCGAAGACGCGCTCGAGATCGGCGGGCGGAATGCCGGGGCCTTCATCCATGATCCGGAAGACGACATTATCGACATCGGCCCAGGCCTCGAGCCGAATGGTGGACTCTTCGGGTGCATATTTGGCGGCATTGTCGAGCAGATTGAACAGCACCTGCTCGAAGAGTACGGGATCGACCTTCACCATCGGCAGATCGGCGGGCATCTGTGTCTCGACGCGGTGGCGGGCAAGGATCTTGGCGCCGCGCCGGAGCGCGCTGCCGACGATATCGCCACCATAGTGCAAGGCGTAATTCGGCTCCATCGCGCCGGACTCGATCTTGGTCATGTCGAGAAGATTGGCGATGAAGCGGTTCAGCCGCTCGGATTCATCGACCACCGTCGACAGCAGATCGACGCGGTCTTCATGCGACATGGTTTCCAGATAGTCGCGCAAGGTGCCGGCAGCACCAAGAATGGCGGCAAGCGGTGTTTTCAGGTCATGCGAGATCGAGGTCAGCAGGGCCGAACGCAGGCGGTCGGCCTCGACAGCCAGTTTGGCGCGATCGACATCGGCGACGAGCTGCACACGCTCGATGGCAAGCGCTGCCTGATCGGCGAGCGCGTCGAGAAGCCGCTGCTGCTCCGGCGTCAAAAGCGGCCCGTCGCGTCGGTCGCTATCGAGGCCGATGACGCCGACGGCGGTGCGGCCGGTGCGCAGCGGCACATAGAGACGCTTGGCGCCCGGCAGCGTATCGGCGCCACGGCCGGCGGCGTGATTGTGCTCCCAGGCCCAGCGTGCGGCGGCGATATCGGCATCGTCGAGCGTATCATCGGGCGGATAGCCGGCCTTGACCGCGATCGTGCCGTCCTCCGGCAGCAGCAGCACCACACGCACCTTCAGCATCGATGCAAGCTGGAAGGCTGTTGCCCAGAGCACGTCATCAAGCGTGCCGGTTCCCGCCAGCTTCTTCGAGAAAAGATAGAGATCTTCCGTCGTTCGCGCCCGCTGCCGTGCCGATGCCGCCTGCCGCTGCACGGTCGCGGTGAGATTGCTGGCGATGATGGCGACGCCGAGGAAGAAGAAGAAGGCCAGCACGCTTTCGGGATCGCTGATCGTCAGCGTGTAGCGCGGCGGCAGGAAGAAGAAGTTGAAGGCGAGCGCGCCGAGCAGGCAGGAGTAAAGCGCTGGCCGCAGGCCTTGGGTGACAGCGGTTGCCAGCACGGCCATCAGGAAGACCAGCGCCAGGTTTCGGACGTCAAGCACCTGATCGAGAATGACGCAGAAGCCGAGGGCGACGGCGACGTAGAGCGTCGCCAGTATATAGCCGCGAAGCTGGAATGGCGTCGGCGCGGGTGCTGACTTGACGCCATGGCTCGCCCTCGACGCCTCTGCGTCAGTGCCGGAAATGACGTGAACGCTGATGTCGCCGGCCTTGCGGATCAGTTCGTAGGAGACCGAAGCCCTGGACCAATCCCGCCAGGTGCCGACCTTCGGCGACCCGATGACGATATGGGTGACATTGTTGCTGGCGGAGTGACGCAGCAGCTCCTCGGCGACCTCGCGGCCGGGAATGGTGATGGCCTCGCCGCCGAGTTGCTCGGCAAGCCTAAGCGTTGCGGCGACGGTATCGCGCTGCGCCTCGGTCAGACTGATCGCCCGGTTGGTCTCGACATAGACGGCGGCCCAGGGCGCGCGCAGGCGCGAAGCCATGCGGGCGGCATAGCGCACCAGCGAAGCGGAGCGTGGATGGTGGTCGATGGAGACCAGCACGCGTTCGCCCGCCGCCCAAGGGCCGGGGATCGCGTGTGCCTGCATATGGGTCAGGAGTTGGTCGTCGACCCGCTGCGCCGTGCGCCTCAGCGCCAGCTCGCGCAGCGCCGTCAGATTGCCGGGGGTGAAATAGTTGGTCAGTGCCCGTTCGGCTGTCCTCGACACATAGACCTTGCCGTCATGCAGGCGCTTGATCAGGTCGTCGGGTGTCAGGTCGATAATCTCGACATCGTCGGCCATGTCGATGATCGAATCCGGCACGGTTTCACGGACGCGGACGCGGGTGATCTGCGACACCACATCGTTCAGGCTTTCGACATGCTGGATGTTCAGTGTCGTATAGACGTCGATGCCGCGATCGAGCAGCTCCTTGACGTCGAGATAACGTTTCGGATGACGGCTGCCATGAGCGTTGGAATGGGCAAGCTCATCGACAAGCACAAGGCCGGGCCGGCGTTTGAGAATGGCATCGAGATCCATCTCGTCGAGCGCGCGGCCCTTGTAGTCGACGTTGACGCGGGGAATGATTTCGTAGCCTTCAAGCAGGGCCTGCGTCTCGCGCCGGCCATGGGTCTCGACCACGCCGACGACGACATCGACGCCGTCAGCTATCTTGGCCTTGCCGGATAGCAGCATTTCATAGGTCTTGCCGACGCCGGGTGCGGCGCCGAGAAAGATCTTCAGGCGGCCGCGTGTTTCCTGCCGAGCCTTCTCCAGAAGCGCGTCGGGCGAAGGCCTGTTCAGCGTGTCGCGGCTGTCGTCTGGCATTGATCGATCTTTCGTGGCGGGAAGGGGTTGAGACGGCGACAGCCGTCTCAACCCCTTGACCTTACTTTGTCATAGAAGCATCCAACGCCTGGTTCAATGCCAGGACGTTGACGACAGGCTCGCCGAGAACGCCGAGCTCGCGCGGCTCGACAGCGGCGTCGACGATTGAGCGGAGCTTGGCTTCATCCAGGCCGCGCGCCTTGGCGACGCGCGGGATCTGGAAATAGGCGTCCTCGGGCGAAATATGCGGATCGAGGCCGCTGCCCGAAGTGGTGACGAGATCGATCGGAACCGGCGCATTCGGGTTCTGCGCCTGCAGTGTCGCGATATCGCCCTTGATACGGGTCATCAGACTCGAACTGGTTGGGCCGAGATTGGAGCCCATCGAGTTGGACGCGTTGTAAGGTGCGGCAACTGTCTTCGTTGCGTCGTTCGGGTCGGTCCCGGTTGTCGCCGACGGGCGGCCATGGAAATAACGGTCGGTGGCGAAGTTCTGGCCGATGAGGCTGGAGCCGATCACCTTGCCGTCCTTCTCCACCAGGCTGCCGTTTGCCTGGTGAGGGAAGAGCGCCTGGGCGATGCCGGTCATGGCGAGCGGATAGGCAAGGCCGGTGACGGCGGTGGTGACCACGATCATGACGATGGCCGGTCTGATTAGTTTCAGCATGGGAAAGTCTCCTTAGACCAGACCGATGGCGGTGATCGCCATGTCGATGGCCTTGATGCCGATGAAGGGCACGATGATGCCGCCTAGGCCGTAGATCAAGAGATTGCGGCTGAGCAGGGCGCCGGCGCCGATCGGGCGATAGCGAACGCCCTTCAGCGACAGCGGGATCAGCGCAATGATGATCAGGGCGTTGAAGATGATGGCCGAGAGGATGGCGCTTTGCGGCGTTGCCAGCCCCATGACGTTCAGCATCTTCAGTTGCGGATAGAAGGCGATGAACATCGCCGGGATGATGGCGAAGTACTTGGCGATGTCGTTGGCGATCGAGAAGGTGGTGAGTGCGCCGCGGGTCATCAGCAATTGCTTGCCGATCTCGACGATCTCGATGAGCTTCGTCGGGTCACTGTCGAGGTCTACCATGTTGCCGGCCTCGCGAGCGGCGACAGTGCCGGTGTTCATAGCGACGCCGACATCGGCCTGGGCAAGCGCCGGGGCGTCGTTGGTGCCGTCGCCGCACATGGCGACGAGCTTGCCCTTGGCTTGCTCCTCGCGCATCAGCGCCAGCTTCATTTCCGGCGTTGCCTGGGCGAGGAAGTCATCTACGCCAGCTTCCGCGGCAATGGCTGCGGCCGTCAGCGGGTTGTCGCCGGTGATCATCACCGTGCGGATGCCCATGCGGCGAAGTTCGGCGAAGCGCTCGCGAATACCGCCCTTGACGATGTCCTTGAGCTGGATGACGCCGAGCAGGCGACCGTCGCGAGCAACCGCGAGCGGCGTGCCGCCCGCCTTGGAGATTTCGTCCGAAATCGCTTGCAGCTCACGGATCGTCTCGCTGCTGGTGCGCGAGATCACCGTTGCGCCAGCGCTGGAGACAGTAGCTGCGCTGCCATTGACGTAAGCCAACACCGCGTCCACAGCACCCTTGCGGATTGACGAGCCTTCGACATCGACGCCACTCATGCGGGTCTGGGCGGTAAAGGGCACGAAAGTGGCCTTCAGGCTGGTCATGTCGCGGCCACGGATCGCGTATTTTTCCTTGGCGAGCACGACGATGGAGCGTCCCTCGGGCGTTTCGTCGGCGAGCGAGGCGAGCTGTGCCGCATCGGCCAGATCCTGCTCCGTTACGCCCTTGACCGGGCGGAAGGAGGTGGCCTGGCGGTTGCCGAGGGTGATCGTGCCGGTCTTGTCGAGCAGCAGCGTGTCGACGTCACCGGCAGCCTCGACGGCGCGACCGGACATGGCAAGCACGTTGAAGCGGACCAGGCGGTCCATGCCGGCAATGCCGATGGCGGAGAGGAGCGCGCCTATGGTGGTCGGGATCAGCGTTACGAACAGGGCGACGAGAACGACGGTCGGGATCGAGCCGCCGGCATAGGCCGCAAAGCTCGGGATCGTCACCGTGGCGAGCACGAAGATCAGCGTCATGCCGGCAAGCAGGATGTTGAGCGCGATTTCGTTCGGCGTCTTCTGACGTTCAGCACCTTCGACGAGCGCGATCATGCGGTCGATGAAGGTCGAACCGGCCGCGGCCGTGATGCGGACACGGATCTCGTCGGAGAGCACCTGCGTGCCGCCGGTGACGGCCGAGCGGTCGCCACCGGACTCGCGAATGACGGGCGCCGATTCACCGGTGATCGCGGCTTCGTTGACCGAGGCCACGCCTTCGATGACTTCGCCGTCGGAGGGGATGATGTCGCCGGCCTCGACCAGCACGACATCGCCGACCTTGAGGCTGGTGCCGGGTACCATCTTGTAGTCGGTGCGGCTATTGCCGGAGAGAAGCTTGGCCTGGGTCTCGGTGCGCGACTTGCGCAGCGATTCGGCCTGCGCCTTGCCGCGGCCTTCGGCGACGGCTTCGGCGAAATTGGCGAACAGCACGGTGAACCAGAGCCAGATATTGATCTGGAGGGAGAAGCCGAGATTGCCGCCGCCGGTCAGAAGATCGCGCAGGAAGAGCACGGTGGTCAGCGCCGAGACGACGGCGACCACGAACATGACGGGGTTCTTGGCAAGCGTCCGCGGGTTCAGCTTCTGGAAAGCGGCGCCCACGGCCGGAACGAGGATGCGAGAATCCAAAATACTCGCGGATTTTAACTGGCTCATAAGAGACTCCAGCGTGAAGAGGGAAACGGCAGACCGGGATTGCCCGGTCAGCCAAGCAAGAAACCGAAGACGACAAGGCCGAGGAACAGCGTGACCATCGCCACCAAAATGACATCGGAAGCACAGGCCGTTCGGGCCGGGCCATGCCCCCTGTCTGAGGGGCGTGGATCGATGAGCTTTCGAAGCCTGAGCAAGAGTGGCTGCGTCATTGCGGTATTCCTCAGAAGG
>DASVPC010000251.1:0-16207 GCA_036383055.1 Rhizobium sp.
CTTCGGGACTTGCCATTTCATTGCCACTGAGGCGCTGCAGGATCGAGCCGACCGCCGCGAGCATCATGCCGGCGGAAAAGGCAGCGATCACGCGCGGCAGGCGGTAGGGCAGGACATCCGGCCAATTCAGGTAGGCAAGAAAGTTCCATGTTCCGTCCGGCGTGCGTCCGAAGAAGATCGCACCGGCGACGAGGATGAGGAGAAGGACGGCTGCTGCGGCAATGAGGGCGGGCGAGACGTGTTCGAACCGGCCTCTTGCCTCCGGAGAGGCTGGCACGCCCCGTTGCGTTACCCGAAGGCGCGGTAGCATCAGCAGCAACAGCGGCGCGCCGAGAAACGCGGTGACGGCACCCGTCGGCAGAAAGGTCGAGGAATCCGTGTTCAAGAATGCCAATGCCTCGTCGGTCAGAAGCAGCAATCCCGCGCCGATCAGCGCCGACCAGACAAGCTGGCTCCTCATCTGCCGCGCACCGGCAAGACGGGCGATGCCGGGGGCGATGAGACCGATGAAGCCGATGACGCCGACCGCGCTGGTCACGATTGCGGCGAGCGCGATGGCGATGCAGACGGCGGTGATGCGCGTTCGCTTGACCGAGAGCCCGAGCCCGCTGGCGCCGCTGTCTCCGAGCTCCATGAGCGACAGTGGTCGCGCCATCAGGGTGGCGAGGATGGCGAGAACCGCGATCTTGGGAAGCAGCGATAGTGGGACCGTCCAGCTCTGCTGCGCCAGGGATCCCGCGCCCCAGATGAACAGGCCGGAGAGATAGCGGTCGTTCATCAGGACGAGAATGGCGGCAAGCGCGCCGCTCCACACACTGACGATCAATCCGGCAAGAACCAGTGCGAAGGGCGAGAAGCCGCGCCGCGCGCCGATCAAGAAGACAACGGCCGCTGCCGCCGCGCTGCCGAAGAGGGCGACGGCGTCGCGGCTCAACCCTCCAAGGGCTGGAAAGGCCAGCATGGCGGCGACGAGTGCGAGGTTCGCACCGGCGGAGATGCCAAGCGTTGTCGGCGAGGCAAGCGGATTGCGCAGCACCTGCTGCAGCAGGCTTCCCGCCAGCGCCAGTGCCGCGCCGGAAATAAGCGCGGTGACGATCCTCGGCAGGGTCGAGTAAAGCAGCAGCATCCGGCGCGGATCGTATCCGACGTCTTGCGCCGTCAGCCGCGAAAGATCGGGCGAGACCTGATGCCAGGCGAGCAGGCAGGCGAGCAGCAGAAGTCCGATCGCCACGACCGGTGCGCCGAGGCTATTGTCTGAATGGATACGCATCAGGCCGCCTTCTCGAGATGGTCAAGCAAGATACCGGCGAAGCGCTCCGCCTCCTGCATCATACCGAACATGAGCGTGCCGGGGAGAACCGAGATCCGCCCCGCTTTCACGAAGGGCAGGCTGGTCCACAAAGGGCTCTCATCGAGGCCAGACAGGATATTGGGGGGAATGAGCGGTTCGAAGACGATCAGCCGCAAATTCTGATCGAGCGAGGCCAGTTGCTCGATACCGATGGTCTCGAAACCCCAGAAATTGCCGCTGCCTGTCCAGGCGTTCTTCAGGCCGATCCGGGTCATGACGTTCTGGTAAAGGCCGGCGCCGCCATAGATGCGGGCATGATGCTGATCGACGAAACTGACCAGCGCCAGCGACGGTGGCGCCATCCGTTGGACCCGCCGGGCGCAATCATCGAAGAATTGCTCCGATCTTGCGAGGAAATCGGCAGCCTGCGGCTCGCGTCCGATCGCTGTGGCCAGCGCCCTGGTGGCCTCGATGGCGCGGGGCAGCGCCTCTCCCCCTTCGGCATAGATCGTCAACTCCAGAACGGGTGCGATCGGCTCAAGGCGTGGTTTGAGGGCCGCCAGATAAGGGGTCGTCAGGATCAGGGCCGGCTTGAGGCTCGCCAGGATCTCAAGATTGATTTCCCAGGCGGTCCCGAGATCAACGACACTGGATGGCATTTTCGGTTCCACCACCCATTTGTCCCAATCGGCAAGCGAGACGATGGCAGCCGGCGTCACCCCGAGCGCCAGAAGGGTCGAGGCCAGGCCGTAATCCAGCGAAACAATCGGGCCGGACATTGGCGATGCTGCGCGCCCGATCCGGGGCACGGCGAGCATCGTGGCGGCGGCGATCAATGCTTCGCGGCGCGACAGCCTGAAGATGTCGAGAGGAGCGTCAGATGACATAGGCGAGCGGGGTTCCGTGCACGGGATGGGCGGTAACACCCATGTCCGCACCATAGATGGCATGAAGGGTTTCCGCTTTCATCAGGCTTGCGGACGGGCCGGTGGCAATCAGCCGTCCCGCCTTCAGGGCATAGAGATGATCGCAGAAACGAGATGCGATATTAATGTCGTGGAGGACGAGAATGGCGCTCAGGTTCTTGGTGCGGCACAGCTCGTGCACGAGGCCCAGCACCTCCATCTGATGCGCGATATCGAGGGCGGAGGTCGGCTCGTCGAGCAGAAGACAGCGACTGTCCTGCGCGATGAGCATCGCGATCCACACCCGCTGGCGCTCGCCGCCGGAAAGCGTATCGACCATGCGACCGGCCAATGTGTCGACATGGGTGAGCCGCAAGGCGGTCTCGACCTTTTCCCGGTCGAGGTCGGTAAAGCGGCCGAGCGCTCCATGCCAGGGATAGCGGCCGGAGGCGACCAGTTCCTTGACGGTCATGCCGGCAGCCGAGGATGTGTCCTGCGGCAGATAGGCGACGGCCCGGGCGAAGGCGCGTGCGTCGTAGGAACCGGCGGGCGCGCCGTCGAAGAGCACCCGGCCGCCGCTCGGCTGGATCTGCCGGGCCAAAAGCTTGATCAGGGTGGATTTTCCCGAGCCGTTATGGCCGATCAGGCCCGAGATCTCCCCGGCTCTGAAACTCAGGTCGAGCGGATGAAGAATGGTTCGGCCGTCCACGTCGAAGCGCAGTTTCTCCGTGGCAAAGACGGCGGGGCCGTCTTCAGAAGCCTCGACGGCCGTTTCGCTTTTCATGGTCGTTCCCGTGGAAGGTGATGGGATGGATGCGGTGATCAACTGATGGCCTCGAGCGGTTTGACGAAGAACAGGCAGGGATGACCCTCACCCCAGAGCGTCGGAAAAATCTCCGCGCGGATGAAACCGTTTTTGTCATAGAAGGCGCGTGTCGCGTCGTATTGGGGTTCGTCCGTCCCACGGGGCGCCAGCGTCTTGACCGTCAGGATCTTGCAGCCGGCCGTGCGGGCACAATCCTCCGCGGCCGCAAGCAGCCGTTTGCCGACACCGCTGCGGTGGTAGGCGCGCCTTGTGGCGATGACCAGTATTTCCATGGCGTCGGGCGGATGGGATTGCATCGCGACAAAGCCGGCGACCCTGTTCTTGTCGACGCAGCCGAACATCGGCAGCGACTCGATCGCCTCCGCGCATGCCTCTATGACGGCAGGTTCGCTGAACCAATCGGTCAGTTCCGACATGATCTCGCGGCAGATATTGCCCTTGTCGCTGGTGATCTCTATCGCATCCTGGATTTGCCCACACTCATCTGAGAGGGCGAAGCCGTTTCCGGACATTGCGGCATCACACATCGTCAGGCCCTCATTTCTCTAGGTCTCGGCGAGCGATGGCGCCCATGGTTGCCATAGGGTTCCGTCGTCGGATCGGCATTCAGCGATATGGCCGCAAGGCAGCGCGAGTGGGCATCTCTGAGCAATCCGCAAACGAGAGCGCAGGAAACGCCAGCCTCCTTCGCAATGATGTTCTGAGGGACGTCGTCAAAATAATGTTCCTCATAGAATTTCCGCGTTCTGGCGGGCATCGCCTCGACCGTGCATCGGAAAGCCTCGTAGGCCTCGGTTTCGCGCAGCCGTTCTTCTGGGCTACCATAGGCCGAGGTGCTGCCGCCGACCTGCTCTTCGACGAACAGGCCCCTTTCATAGCGCAGCCGGCGCATGTGGTCCCTGGCGAGATTGCGGACCATACGCATCACATAGGGTGCCGGCGCGGCGATGTCGGACTTGAGCGGCTTGGAGACCAATTGAAGGAGGACTTCCTGAACGACGTCTTCGGCAAGCGTCATACATCCGGTGATCCGGCGGGCACTGGCCAGTAGTTTAGGATAGGCGAGGAGTGCTGCTTTGAGCTGTTCATTCGATATCGACTGCGAAGGATTGACGACCATGTCGGGTTCTCTCTGAAATCCAAAGTTGCATTTCGATGTACCCCTCTGTTTTCGCGCACCCTAAAAAACATGATAATAATAGTCAACATAAAAACGAGAAAGCGTGCGCTTCCTGCCTTATTTTGTACTATCCAGTTCATTCTATTGATTTTTATCGAACGCATAGGTGGTCGATGTAATGCCATTTCGAGGGTGCCGGATCGGTTCAAAGCTCTTTTTCGTACTTATAATAATCCTTGAGTGAAGGTCTGCTGTTAGGAAATGGCGGCCCCGGAACGGATCGAAACATACCCATGGGGTCTTAAGGTTGAACTACTTTTGATTGTATTTATCCGGCCGAATTTCGCTCGCTGGCGATGGCATCTGCAATCGAGCGTCCACCGCGCAGACCGAAGCCTTGGAGCTTGGTCCGCGCGATGTCTTTCGGAGGCACTACAGGGCGTCTATTCCGCCGCCTGTCCCATATGTGCGGAGAGGAGCGAGGCTTGCCCCTGAGATTCCCATTGAACGATCGGATCGAGCTGGTCGAGATCGAAATGCGCCTTGCCGAGCAGCGCGTTGGCGATGACAGCGCTCCGCCACGCAGCGAGGCTGAGCTGGGGTTCGGCGATCCCGTGGCTGTGGCGCCCGGCATTCAACACGAAAATCCGGTTTTCGCGCGGAC
The DNA here is from genome assembly GCA_036383055.1 of Rhizobium sp. Classification (GTDB taxonomy): domain Bacteria; phylum Pseudomonadota; class Alphaproteobacteria; order Rhizobiales; family Rhizobiaceae; genus Rhizobium. The sequence continues at coordinate 4,807 of DASVPC010000251.1, forward strand.
CGTCCCATGCCACTGAGAAATCGCTTTCGAGAACAGGCTCGCCGATGGAGTTTACCGCAATGCGGCTCTGGAGAGACTGGAGGAAATCGGGAAGCACGAAGCGATACCCGGTGGCAAGCACGACCATGTCCACTTCGATCGTCTCGATGCTGTCGTCGAAGCCGTTGCGCATGGTCAGCTCGATCTCGGGACCGTTGCTTAGGGCTGAGACGACGTCGCGATACGGGCGCAGGGCTATTCCGTGATCGAGCCCGTCGAGCTTCCTTTCATAGAGGCGGCGATAGAGCTTCTTCAATGTCGAGGGGGAGACACCATCGCTGGCCAGCACTTGCCGTCGCGTATGGATCAATCGCAGGTCTTCGGGCAAGCCATGGAAGCGTTCCATGTAACCGGGCGTGAAGAGTTCGTTGGTGAAGGGCGTTGCATCGAGCGGCTCGAAATTGGGCCGGCGGCTGAGCCAATGGATCGAGGAGACCGTCTTCATGTCCATGAGGGAATCGACGATCTCCGCCCCGCTCTGCCCGCCGCCAATCACGGCGACGCGCGGCGCCTTCAGATCGCCAAGGCGCAGGGCGGCCTCGCTGCTGTGGAAGGCGAGCGATTTCGGCAGTTTTTCGGCCCATGCCGGCCGTGCCGGAATCTTGCCGACGCCGACGGAGAGGTTGCGGGCATGGATCTGCGCATTGTCGGTGGCAATCGAAAACAGGCCGTCGGCCATCTGAACATCACGCATGCTGGTGCCGAAGCGAAGCGATGTCAGTCCGCGCGCCACCCATCCGAGATAATCGGCAAATTCCTTGCGCGGAACGGCCTCATATTCGGCGTTGATAAACTGATAGAAACGCTTGTGCGCCACCAGGTAGGACAGGAAGCTCCACGGGCTTGTCGGGTTGGTCGCGGTCACCAGATCCTTGAGGATGGATGTTTGCATTTCCGCGCCGGGCAGCATCATGCCTGGATGCCAGGCAAAGGACGGCCGCTTTTCGAAGAAGCGGACCGACAGCGCCGGAATGGAGTCCAGCTGCGCGGCAAGGCTGAGGTTGAACGGACCAATTCCGGCCCCGGCGAGGTCGAGCACTTGAGATGTCATGAAGCAGCTCCAGAATGATATCGGAAAGAAAGATTATTTGGCTTTGCGCGGGGACAGGGATGTCGTCTCGAAAGCCTGGTCGAGCCGTCGGGCAAAGCGCTGGTGGAAGGGCGTCTTGCCGATGATCGTCAGATGGTTGGTGCCGGTGACGATCTCGGAGGCCGTGGCGTTGGGCGAATAGCGGCGCCAGTCGATGACGTTCAGCGATCGTGTCAGCGAGTCCTCGGCGGCAAAGGCGTGAATGCGGAAGTCCGCCGGTCGCAGCTGATAATTTCGGAAAATCATCGCATTATCGATCAGGATCCAGAATGTATGCTCCTCGGAGCCGATGTCCGGACCGTCCGATGGCAGCACGACGTTGTGCTTGACGATATGATTGAGGAACTGTTCGTAGACTTCCTCATCCATCGCCGAGAACAGTCTCATCCAGTCGTCGCGCATCGGCGTTGTCGCGAGCCAGCGCTGGACCTGTTCATGGGTTCGATCCCGGACGCTGTCGGCAAAGCGCGGCATGATGCCGAGGGTGAATTCTTCGTCCATGTCGCAGACATCCACCATGCCGATCATGCGAAGGTCGATGTCGTTGCCAAGCTGGCGGGCAGCTTCATAGGCAAGCAGGCCGCCCCAGGACCAGCCGAGGAAGGCGCATGGGCGCCCCTTGGCCTGTTTGCGCACGGCTTCCGCATAGCGCGCCGTGATATCCTCGACTCGGGTGCTGAGCGTCTTGCTTTCCGTCAGCGAGTAGCAAATGAAGCCGGTCGCCGGCTGTTCCGGGCCGAGGTAGTCGACGAGCCGCATATATTCGCGGGTGCTGACCAGCAGGCCGGGGAAGCAATAGAGGAGCGGCCGGTCGCCGCCGCGCCGCAGGTAGACCATGTCGACGCCGGCTTCGTCGCGCGTCCCCTCGATGGCGATCGCGAGATCACGGATGGTCGGGTAGTTGAACATGTCGGCGATGGTCAAAGGCCATTCGGGATGGCGGGTCTTCAGGCGGGAGACGATACGCACCGCCGCCAGCGACTGGCCGCCTATATCGAAGAAGTTCTCGGTGACGCCGATTTCCGGAATGTCGAGAATATCCTTCCAGACGTCGAGGATCGCGGCTTCCTTGTCTGTCGCGGGTGCGACCACATCCCGGTCTATCCGGGGAGCGGGCAGCGCGCTTCTGTCCAGCTTGCTGTTCGGCCCCATCGGAAGCTTGTCCAGCAGCATGATCGTCTGCGGCACCATGTAGTCCGGCAGCGCGGTCATCGCGGCGCGCCGCAATTCCGTCACGCTCAGCGTTTCGCCTTCGCGCGGCACGACATAGGCGACCAGCGAGCTGCGTCCTCCTTCGTGGTGCAGCAATACTACGACCTCGGCGACGTTCTGGTTGGATCTGAGCACCGCTTCGATCTCGCCGGGCTCGATACGGTAGCCACGCAATTTGATCTGATGATCGACGCGCCCGGCAAACTCGACGATGCCGTCCTCGCGCCAACGACCAAGATCGCCCGACTTGTAGAGCCGGCCGCCATTGTCGGAGAACGGGTCGGGAATGAAGCGCTCTTCGGTCAGCTCCGGCTGGCCTTGATAGCCGCGCGCCAGGCCGCTGCCGCCGATATGGATTTCACCGATCACGCCGACCGGTACGGGAGCGAGATCGGCGTCAAGCACATAGATGCGCCGGTCGCCGACGCCTCGACCGATCGGCGCGACGGTCCCCTCGAAACGGGTGCCTGCGGGGATCTTCCAGATCATCGGGGTCATGATCGTTTCAGTCGGCCCATAGCCGTTGATCAGCATCTGCGCCTGCAGGTTCTCGGTGATCATATCGAACACCGCCTGCGACAGTGCCTCGCCGCCGAACGAATAGAGCCTCAGCCTTGGTATTTCGCTGTTCTCGCCGGCATATTCGGCAAGGCCGCGCACATAGCTGGTCGGAAGGCTGGCATTGTTGACGCCGTGCTTGCGCATCATCGCGAAGGCGTCTTCCGGGGTCGCCAGCTTGTCCTGCGTCAGCACCACGCCGCCGCCCGCCATCAGGGGCACCATCCAGCGTTCGTGTCCGCCATCCGACGTGAAGGGCAGCACCGGATATTCGCAGGACGTCTCGCTCATTTCGTAGATACGCAAGGTTGCCTTGCAATGATGGGCAAGCGGCCCATGCTCGACGGCAACGCCTTTCGGCACGCCCGTTGATCCGGATGTGTAGATCACATAGGCGAGTTGCCGCTCCGTGATGGAGACGACGGGCGGTTCGGTGCTTTCGGAAGAGAGGTCCGTCTTGTCGAGATTGAGCATCGGTGTTGCGATGTCGGTCGGCAGATTGGCGATGGACCGTGTGCGCGAAATGATTAGCGACAGGCCGGGCGCGCTGAGGATATGTCGATTGCGCGCTTCGGGATGATCCGGTTCGACGGGGGTAAAGGCGCCTCCCGATTTCAGGACTGCGAGAATGGCGATGATGGCATCAATCGACTTCTCGAGAGCGATCGCGACCCGGTTTTCGGGTCCGATACCCATGGCGACGAGGCGATTGGCCAGTCGATTGGCGGCGGCTTCGAGCTCGCCATGCGTTATCGATTTTTCGCCCTGCGCGACGGCGAAGGCACTAGGCCGCCGTCTCGCCTGTGCCGAGATCACCTCATGGATCGGCACGCCGTCGTCTGATTCCGGCTGGTCCGGATAGGGTGCTGAAAGCCTGTCGAGTTCCTCGCGCGAGACGAACGGGATATCCTTGATCGATTGATCCGGGCCGCTGCGAAGGTGCTCGAGCGCGGTTGCCAGATCATGCGCAAAACGGGCGATATGCTTGCGCTCGTATTTCTGCGGGTCGAAACCGAACCGGATTTTTGCGCGGTCGTCGGAGACATGGGAAACGGTGACGACGAGTTCGGCGTCGCGGCGAGCGGGCGGCTCGGCAAGTGTACGAACCGCCGCTGCCGCCTCGAAACGGAAAACCGGCCTGATATCGAGAAGCGTCTTGACGAGGCTCGTGGTGTCGAAAAGCTCATCGCGCCGTAGCAGGGCTTCGGCCAACCCTTCGAAGGGCAGGGCTTGCGCGGCAGCGGTCTCGATATCAGCGGCGAGCCCCTTGCGGGTCTGCCGGAGCGTCATCGCGCCATCGATCTCTGTCGTGACGATCAGCACATCTTCCGTGCGGGCCGTCACCACGGACTTCTCCGGTCTTGTGACCAAGCCGATCCTCTGCGTGCCGTATCCCGAATAGCGGCGCAACGCCACGGCGAGGGCTGCCGGCATATCGCTGGAGAGTTCGGCATGGGTCGGTGCCGATATGTCCAGCACATGCTCGCACCAGCCGGCGTCCTCGATCTCCTTGGCGATGGTTGCCTGCGGCGTGAGAGCTGCAATGTTTTCCTGTGCCGTCAGCCGCCGGAACCAGAAATCCACCCGCTCGGCTGAGGGATTGCAGGGGGCTGCATGGTCGAGCATCCATGCGGCAGCATGGGGAAGTGCTGTTTCGGCACGCTCGTTCCCCGCAGTGGAGAGACCGCCGATGTTGCGAATGAAATCATTCGCAAGCCGGTCGAGCGCCACACTGTCGCCGATGACCGCATGCAGCGAGAACAGGACGCCGACGGCCTGTTGCCCGCTAACGAAGAGCACGAAGCGAGCCGGATGTCCTGCTTGCAGGTCCACCAGCCGTTGTCTTTCTTCCTCGGTCGCGGCAGCCAACGCTTCCTTGATGCTTTCGCCGTCGGAGAGGCTGCGTTCGATGATCTCGATGCGCCGCGCGTCCCCTAGGCTCTGATAGACGGTGCCGCCAGGGCGCGCCTCGAATTTGCGGGCGATCAGGGGATGATGTTCCGACAGGGCCGCGAGCGCCTTGCGCGCCGCTGGCGCCTCCACTGCGGCAAATCCAATCCCGAGTGTCTGCCGTCCGAAAACTGCTTCGTTGCCGGTCTCGGACAGGAGCCAGATTCGCGATTGCGTCGGCGATAACGGACACGTCGCGACGTGGTCCGCACTATTTGCCGCCGTGGCATTCCTGTCGTGAAGTGTCATGTCTTGCAGTTCTCCGAGTCGCGCTTGAAGTAGCAATCGAATTCGCGAAATTATTCTTTTATATAATTTCGCGCATGGCGAGTACTTGTAAGTATATCATCGGATAATACCTACATTATAACAGTTCTAATTCGGATGTTTTCGTTTCTAAATTCGATGCGGCTGTTAGACGAACGAGATGATCCGAAATTCAGAAAAATCGTAAAAAATAAATTTGAGAAATATTTTGAATTTCGCGTGCCGCCATTCGTCTCTGCGAGATTGACGCCGTGCCCGGCTCTACGGGTGTTCGGTTGGCGTCGGCCGGATTTGGAGACTGAAAATGGATGCTTTTGTAGCGACGACGCGCGAAACTGCGGCGGCCGGATCGTTCGATCTGCGCCTGCCGCCCGAGGGGTTTGCAAGCCACTCATTGGCGCTTGGCCTGCCCGTCATCGTGTTGTCGACACCCGGCGGCTTCCGTGCAAAACATCATGGTGTCGAGGTCGCCTCGGGGCGGTTTTCGGCTTCGGCCAATCCGCTACTGGCCTTCGACCAGATCTCGGCCGGCACGAAAGAGCTTTCGCCCGAGGATGTCGTCAACGCCGTGCTGGATGCGGTGTTGACCTGCCATCCGGAGCTGGAAGCGGTCGATATTACTCTCGAAGACCGTGCTCTCTTGGGATGCCTGCTGACATCGGGCGCTGTCGAACAGCGGGGTGATCGGTTCATCGTCCGTCCGGAAGCTTTTTTCCAGCAGGCAAGGCCCTGGCTCGGAAGCACACCTTTCGCCTATCCGGAAACGCCGGTCCTGAGCAACAGTGTCCTGCATCCGCTGCGGCCGCCGAAACCTGTCGGTTCCGTCTACAACCGGTTCATTCCCTGGCTGAACATGCCGCTCGGCTTTCATGTCGCCGATGTCGACGCGGATCTCCCGCATTTCCATCGCTGGATGAACGATCCCCGCGTCGCCGCCATATGGGAGGACAATGGTGAGCTGTCCTATCACCGCGATTTCATCGCCGGCCGGCTCGCCGATCCGCGTACCCTGCCACTGATCGGAACGTTCGGCGGCGTACCCTTCGGTTACTTCGAGCTCTACTGGGCCAAGGAAGATCGTATCGGGCCGCATTATGAGGCCGAAGGTCATGATCGCGGCTGGCATGTCGCCATCGGCGAGGACGCCTTCCGTGGAAAGGCCTTCGTCAGCGCCTGGTTGCCGTCTTTGATGCACTACATGTTCCTGGCCGATCCACGCACACGGCGCATCGTTGGCGAGCCGGTGCATCATCATCGCCAGCAGATCCGCAATCTCGACCGGTCGGGCTTCTCCAAGATCAAGCATATCCAGTTTGCTCACAAGAAGGCGTTGCTGGTGATGCTCCTGCGCGAGCGCTTCTTCATGGACCGGCTGCTGTCGCCCGATCTCTCCGGCCTGACCGGCGAAGACGGCTTGCCGGTCCTTGGCTCGTTGTCTCGGGACGCTGCGTGATGAGGGCAGCTGCCGATATGAACGATCCGCGCGTCATGCGGCTCGTTCTGACGATCGCGCTGCCGGCCGTGACGGGATTGGCGGCAAGCGCCGGCCATCATGCGATCAACGCGATTTTCCTCGGCGCGCTGGGGCCGGAGGTGCTTGCCGGCATCAGCCTGGTCATGCCGCTGTTCCTACTGGTCGCGGCGACCGGCCAGGGGCTCGGCATTGGGCTCGCCACGCTTCTGGCACGGCATCTCGGCGAGGGCGACGTTAACGCCGCCTCGTCGGTGGCGGTGACGGCATTAGCCGCGACGGTCCCGATCGGCATTGTCCTCTCCGTCCTCATCTATCTCGGATTGCCGGGCTTCGTCGGCGCGCTTGGTGCCAGCAACGAGCTTCTGGCGCCGGGCCTCAATTATGGGCGACTGCTGGCCTTTGGCGTGACGCTCGGGTTGTTGCAGGCCGTCTGCGATTTCATCGCGATTGCCGAAGGAAATTCGCGCTTCTCGATGATCGTGTTGATTGCCAGTTTCGCGCTCAATGCCGTTCTCGACCCGGTTTTCATCTTCCTGCTGCAGTTTCGTGAAACGGGCGCTGCCTTTGCGACCATCCTGTCGTCCGTGGCGGCCCTTCTCTGCTACGCGGTCTATTTCCAGCGCAGATGGGGCAAGGTCAGGGTGACGACGTGGCTGGTGCGCTGGCAATTGCTGCGGCCGATCGCAAGGATCGGCGTCCCCGCAGCCGCCACGAGTGTCGTGACGGGGATCGGTTTCCTCGTTCTTCTGCGCGAGGCGGCCGTCCATGGCGGCGATACCGGGGTGGCCGCGACCGCGATTGCCATTCGCCTGATGACGCTCGGCCAGCTTCCGGTCTTTGGCTTTTGCCTCGGCGCCCAGAGTGTCGTCAGCCATGCTGTCGGGGCAGGCGATCCGCTGCGCGTCAGGGCGATCATCCGTGTCATGCTGGCGGTGACCATCCCCGTAGCGTCGCTCTATTCCGCGCTGCTGTTTCTGGGGGCTGAACCGGTTGTGCGCCTGTTCACCGACAGTCCCGAGGTCGCGGCCGAGGCGGCGTCCTATCTGCGCGTACTCTTTCCAGTCTTTCCTCTGGCGGCGTTTCAGTCGGTTCTGCTGGTGATGCTGCAGTCGCGCGGTCGGGCCGGGCTTTCCGCCGTGGTCGGGCTTGCGCCCCAAGGCTATCTGCTCATCCCTCTTCTGCTTTTGCTGCCGCTCTGGATCGGCTTTGCCGGCGTCGCTCTTGCGCCGGCGGGCGCTGCGATCCTCGCGGCCATGCTCGGCTTCGTCATCGCCCGGCGAGAATGGCTGGCACTCCTGCCGACAAACACCGGCCATCTGGTTGGCCCATCGACACTCCATCCCTGAAAAACGAGGACGCCATGAACGAGACCCCAAGGTTCGATGCCTATCACAGAATGGTTCCCGACACGCTGATGCCTGTCCAGGACGATCCCTTCAATGCGGCCGTGCCGCCGATCTATCAGACCTCGCTCTTCCTGTTCGACAGCTATAGCGAACTTGAGGATGTCTTTGCCGGTCGTTCGAAAAAGCCGATCTATTCGCGCGGCGACAATCCGACGGTGCAACTGCTGGAGCGCCGGATCGCCGAGATGGAAGGTGCTGAGGAAGCGCGGGCCTTTTCCAGCGGCATGGGTGCCATCGCCGCCGCAATCCTTGCCTTCGTCGGGCCGGGCGACCGCATCGTCACCGTCCGGCATGTCTATAGCGATGCGTTCCGTTTTTTCGAGAAAGTGCTGAAACGCTTTGGCGTCGTTGTCGACTATGTCGATGGGACCGACACGGAGAAGATGATTGCGGCTATCCCCGGTGCCAAGGTCGTCTATCTCGAAAACCCGACGTCGATGGTGTTCGAACTGCAGGACCTGACGGCAATCGCCGAGGCGGCCCGCCGGCATGGCGTGGTGACCATGGTCGACAATTCCTGGGCGACACCGCTCTACCAGAACCCGCTCGCCGTCGGCATCGATCTGGTGATCCACGCCGCGTCGAAATATCTCGGTGGGCAGAGCGACACGGTCGCGGGCCTTGTTGCCGGATCGCGAGCGCATATCAACAGGATCAACAGCGAAATCTATCCCTATACTGGCGCCAAGCTTGCGCCGTTCGAGGCATGGCTGGTTCTGCGCAATCTCGAAACCCTGCCGTTCCGCATGCGTCATCACCATGAGGCAGGCCTTGAGGTCGCATCTTGGCTCAAATCCAATGATGCGGTGACGAATGTCATGCACCCGGCCTTCGCCGAGCATCCCGGCAAAAGCACCTTCCGCGGATTTGGCGGCCTGTTCTCCTTCGAGGTTGCGGATCATATCGATGTCGCTTCCTTCGTTGATGCCTTGCGGCTAGTGCGGATTGGGGTCAGCTGGGGAGGGCCGGAAAGCCTCGTCGTTCCGGCAAAGGCGGCCTTGAGCATTTCGCCCGAAACGAACGTCTTTGCGCGCTTTGGCGTCAGCGATCGAACGATCCGCCTCAATATCGGTCTTCATGATGCGGAGAGCATCATTGCCGATCTGGAGCAGGCCTTCGCTGCCGCGGCAAAATAAGCGACGCGGCCTCAAATTCTGATTTGCATTACGACGCGGGCGGAGTGACAACGGCATTCCGCCCGCATTATTGTCACGGCCTATTGCCAAGCCTCAGCCCCAACCGACCGAGAGAAAATGACCATCCCTTCCAACGACACCCTGACCACGCTTGCCGCCGAATATGGGACGCCACTCTGGGTCTACGACGCTGAAGCCATTCGCCGCCGCATCAAGCAACTGTCGGCCTTCGACGTGATCCGCTTTGCGCAAAAGGCCTGTTCGAACATCCATATCCTCAAGGAAATGCGCAAGGCGGGTGTTTTCGTCGACGCCGTCTCGCTCGGAGAGATTGAGCGTGCGGTACGGGCGGGCTATGCGGTGGGTAGCACGTCCGATGCGGCGGAAATCGTCTTCACCGCCGATGTCTTCGATCGTGCGATCCTCGACCGGGTCGTTGCCGACAAGATCGAGGTCAATATCGGCTCGATCGACATGCTGCATCAGCTCGGCGAGCGTTCTCCCGGCCACAGGGTCTGGCTTCGCGTTAACCCCGGTTTCGGACACGGCCACAGCAACAAGACCAATACCGGCGGCGAAAACAGCAAGCACGGCATCTGGTTCGAGCAGTTGCACGAGGCGGTGGCTGCCGTGCGCGCCCATTCGCTGACGCTTGTCGGACTGCACATGCATATCGGCTCCGGCGTCGACTACGGTCATCTGCAACGTGTCTGCGGCGCGATGGTCGACTTCTGCCGCGATCTCGGCACGGATATCGAGGCGATTTCCGCTGGCGGCGGCCTCTCCGTTCCTTACAAGGAGGGCGAGGAGGAGATCGACCCCACACATTATTTCTCGCTCTGGGACGAGGCACGCCGGCAGGTCGAAGCGCATTTCCAGCATCCGATCCGCCTGGAAATCGAGCCCGGACGTTTCCTCACGGCGGATTCCGGCGTGTTGCTTGCGGAGGTGAGGGCGGTCAAAACCATGGGCCAGAACCGGTTCACGCTGGTCGATGCCGGTTTCAGCGACCTCGCCAGACCGGCGATGTACGGCAGCTACCACCATATATCCGTCATCCCCGGCCCCGTGCCCCACGATCGCTCGGCGGGTACCTTACCGACCGTCGTCGCCGGCCCCTTGTGTGAATCGGGCGATGTGTTCACGCAGACGGAATTCGGAACGGTGGAGAAAAGGGACCTGCCCGAAACGCATGTCGGCGATTTTCTGGTGTTCCACGGCACCGGCGCCTATGGGGCGACGATGTCCTCGAACTACAATAGTCGCCTCTATGCTCCCGAAGTGCTTCTGGATAACGGCGGGCACAGGTTGATCCGTCGGCGCCAGACGCTGGGCGAATTGCTCGAGCTCGAGAACGTTTAGATTTGAGGCAAGTCTATAATGGACTTCGTGCTGCTGGCGTTGATGAATGCTCAACGCCAGCAGCACACTTCCTCGTTTTCTCAGAGGGCGGCGACCGGATGCGGTGAACCGTCGTAGGCGCCCCAGATCGACTGATCGAAGCAGATGACCGAGCCGGTCATCAGGCCGGATTCGGCTGAAGACAGATAGGCGCAGGCGCGGGCAACTTCCTCAGGATCGACCAGCCTGCCGAAGGGCTGGCTTGCTGCGGCCTTTTCCAGCCAGTCGGCGGGCGCTTCATGATATTCCCTCTGAATCCGATCCTCGCCTTCGGATGCCATCCAGCCAATATTGAGGCCGTTGACACGGATGCGGTTGCGCAAGAGCGCATAGGCCGTGTTCTTCGTCAGCGTTTCCAATGCACCCTTGGAGGCGCAATAGGCAGCGATGAAGGGCTGGCCGGCCTTGGCCGACATCGAGCCGATATTGACGATCGTGCCTTCGATCGTCTCGCGCCGCATGACCTTGACGGCCTCCTGCATCAGGAAGAACGGCGCCCGGACATTGACGGCGAACATGGCGTCGAAAAGCTCAGGGCTGGTGTCGAGGATCGTACCGCGATCGGTGATGGCGGCGGCATTCACCAGCGCATCGAGGCGGCCGAAGGTCTGATCGCAGACGTGGACGACATTGCGCGCATCCTCGACATTGCCGAGATCGGCCTTGACGTAGACGACCTTTGCGCCGGTTGCCCCGGAGATCTCCTCCGCCTTGGCTTTGCCCTTCACCTCGTTGCGGCCGCAGATGACGATGCCCTTGGCGCCGCGATCGGCAAAGAGGCGGGCAATGGTGGCGCCAAGCCCCTGCGTGCCGCCGGTGACGATCGCGATCTTGCCGTCGAGGCGGCTGTGGTCAGTGCTCATGTTGT
>DASVPC010000252.1:0-22559 GCA_036383055.1 Rhizobium sp.
GCGGGAAATTCCGCTCTTCATAAACGCCCGCACCGATCTGTTTCTGCAGGAAAACGATACAGCGCATCACCAGCTGCTGCTCGATGAGGCCTATCGCCGCGCCGATGCCTTTGCCGAGGCCGGCGCCAGTGGCTTCTTCGCGCCGGGTCTTGTCGACGCGGAGCTGATCGAAGCGCTCTGCGATCGCTCGCCCCTACCGGTCAACATCATGGTGCGCCCGGCGACCCCCGATAATATCACCATGGCCAGCCTCGGCGTCAGCCGCATCAGCTATGGCCCCGCACCCTACCGGACAGTGATGGGAATGCTGAAGAGCGAGGCCGAAGCTTTGTATCAGCAGGACTGATCAAGCTCGGTCAACGCTGCCCCACAAGCGTACCTGCGGGAGCACATAAGTTCCTATCAGGGAACGATCAGTGTGCCGGCGCCATGTTCGGTGAAGATCTCGAGCAGCACGGAATGAGCCGTCTTGCCGTTGAGAATGACGACGCCCTGAACGCCGGCCTTGATGGCGTCGATGCAGGTTTCGACCTTCGGGATCATGCCGCCGGAAATCGTGCCGTCGGCGATCAGCGCATGCGCCTGGGCGACGGAGAGTTCCTTGATCAGCTGGCCTTGCTTGTCGAGCACGCCCGGAACATCGGTGAGGAAGAGCAGGCGCGTGGCACTGAGCGCGCCGGCGATCGCGCCGGCAAAGGTGTCGGCATTGATGTTGTAGGTGGCGCCGTCGCGGCCGGGGGCGACCGGAGCGATGACCGGGATCATTTCGGACTTGGCGAGCAGGTCGAGCAGTGTGCGGTCGACTTCGACCACTTCGCCGACAAAGCCGAGATCGAGCACGCGCTCGATGTTAGAGTCCGGATCCTTGATGGTCTTGTGCGCCTTTTCGGCGAAGACCATGTTGCCGTCCTTGCCGCAAAGGCCGATCGCCCATTCGCCGGTCTGGTTGATCAGCGCGACGATTTCCTTGTTGATCGAGCCGGCGAGCACCATTTCGACGATCTCGACCGTCTTTTGATCGGTGACGCGCAGGCCGCCTTCGAATTTCGATTCGATGCCCATTTTCGTCAGCATGGCGCCGATCTGCGGGCCGCCGCCATGGACGACGATCGGGTTGACGCCCGACTGTTTCAGGAGCGCGATGTCGGCCGCGAACGCCTTGCCAAGCTCGGCATTGCCCATGGCGTGGCCACCGTATTTCACCACGATGGTCTTGTTTTCATAACGCTGCATATAGGGCAGGGCCTGCGCCAGCAGACTGGCTTGGAGCTCGCTTTGGGATTCGGACATGGGGCACCCCGTAAGATTGATCGCGGCCTTTTATCTCAAGTTTTTGACAGAGGGAATAATGACGACAAGATTAGTTTTTATTACGTCACATCGCCTCTGCCCTGTTTCATCCATCAAGCGCGCTTGCCGCGCGGTGGTTTTGTCTTAAAGATGCGTGGTAGGAGGAGCCACGATCGGAGGACGGATGGCGAGCGAGGAGGTAGAGACGCTGATCAGCCGGGTCGCGATGCGCGACCAGAAAGCCTTTGCTGCGCTTTACAGGCACACCAGCCCGAAACTCTATGCCGTCTGTTTGCGTATCCTTCGCAACAAGACCGATGCCGAGGAGGTTTTGCAGGAGGTCTACGTGAAAATCTGGCAGCGGGCCGAGCGTTTTCTTGCCTCGGAAGGGCCGGCGATGCCGTGGTTGACGACGATTGCGCGCAATCAGTCGATCGATGCCATTCGCGCCCGAAAACCCGTAGCCGACGAAATAGACTCAGCCTATGATCTTGCCGACACCGAACCCGGTCCGGAGGAGCAGGCAATCGTGAAGGGAGAGGGAAGGCGCATTGACAGGTGCATGGAAGAGTTGGAAGCTGGTCGGGCTCAAGCTGTTCGTAGTGCCTATGTCGAGGGCCTGAGCTACCAGGAGCTTGCCGAGCAATATTCGGTGCCTTTGAATACCATGCGTACCTGGCTGCGCCGAAGCCTGATTAGACTAAGAGAGTGCTTGGACCGATGAGTTCGTCCGATCAAAGCAAGGGAGGCCGCTCCCGTGATGAAGTCCTGGCCGGAGAATATGTGCTCGGCGTGCTGTCATTGGAGGATCGGCAGAAGGTAGAGCGGCGCATGCGCAGCGACCGTCAGTTCGCCGCGATCGTCAGCCGCTGGGAGCAGAATCTTTCAGGATTCAACGACGATTACGAGATGGTCGCGCCGCCGGCCTCCGTGTTTCCCAAGGTCGAGAAGCGTGTCTTCGGAGAAACCGCATTCGGCGCCCATCTCTGGGGCTCGCTGCTGCTCTGGCGCTCGGTCGCCTTCGGCTCGCTGTTTCTCGCGATCGGCGTTCTGATGTTTACCGTCACCAACAATACTTCGCAGCCATCGCCGGGCAAGCAACTCAGTGCATCACTTGCCGGACAGAACAGCCCGATCAATTTACTTGCGAATTATGACACCACCAGCGGCCTGCTGAGGGTGACGCCGGTTGCAGCCGGCCAGCCGCAGGAAAAATCGCTGGAGCTCTGGTTGATTCGCGGCAGTGATCCGGCCGAGGCGCTTGGCATCCTGCCGCAGACCGGCGAGGGCGAGATCGTTTTGCCGTCGGAGCTTCACAGCAAGCTCACGGAAGGCGCGATCATCGCCGTCAGCGTCGAGCCCTTCGGCGGCTCGCCGACCGGCAAGCCCACGGGCAACGTCATCGCTTCCGGCACGATCCATCTGCCCTGAGATCATCTTTCTTCTGAAAACAGCACCGCCGCTGAAACTCTTCCTCCGCGGTCTCCGTATTTTGCTCTGACCCCGCAAGATCGGGGCAAAAGAGGAAGAGGATAAATCTATGATCAAGACCGTGATCCGCATCGCCGCAGTTGCCTTAACGCTCTCGGCCGCGACCGGCCTCGCCTATGCCAAGGACCCGATGGTCGGCGGTGCGCCGATGTTTGCCAGCAAGAACATCATTCAAAATGCGGTGAACTCGAAGGACCACACAACGCTGGTCGCCGCCGTCAAGGCTGCCGGCCTTGTCGATACGCTGGAGGGCAAGGGCCCGTTCACCGTCTTCGCACCCACCAACGAAGCCTTCAAGAAGCTGCCGCCCGGTACCGTCGAGACGCTGCTGAAGCCGGAGAACAAGGCAACGCTGACGAAGATCCTGACCTGCCATGTGGTGGCCGGTGACGACATGGACGCCGCTATCAAGAAGATGGCGATGGCCAATGGTGGTGAATACGACCTGAAGACGGTCGGCGGCTGCGTGATCAAGGCCACGGAAAAAGGCGGCAAGCTGACGTTGGTCGACGAGGCCGGCGGCACCGCTCATATCACCATCGCCGATGTCAAGCAGTCGAACGGCGTGATCCATGTGGTGGACAAGGTGTTGTTGCCGAAAATGTAAAGAACGTCGGCAGCAGGGCCGCCGTTCCCCGGGGCGTCGGGGGCGGCGGCTTCATTCTGTTCGTGTCAGGTGTTCAGAGCGGAATGCCGACCGTCAGCCGGATCGCCTGGCGCATGTCCTCGAGACCATCGCCCTTTTCCGAGGAAGTGGAGAGAATGCCGGGATAGGCGGCGGGACGCTTGCGGATCTTTTCGGCGGTTTCGGCCAGCAGCTTCGGCAGGCCTGCTTCCTTGATCTTGTCGGTCTTGGTCAGCACGATCTGATAGGAAACAGCGGCCTTGTCGAGCAATGCCAGGACTTCTTCGTCGTTCTTCTTGATACCGTGGCGGCTGTCGATCAGCACGTAGACGCGCTTCAGCGTCGTGCGTCCGCGCAGATAGTCGAAAACCAGCTTCGTCCAGGCATCCACCTGTTCCTTCGGTGCTTCGGCATAGCCGTAGCCGGGCATGTCCACGAGGGCCATCGGCGGCAGGTCGCCGCCCTCGCCGGAAAATCCGTCGGGAACGAAGTAGTTGAGTTCCTGCGTACGGCCCGGCGTGTTCGAGGTGCGCGCCAGACCCTTGTGGCCGACCAGCGCATTGATCAGCGACGACTTGCCGACATTCGAGCGTCCGGCGAAGGCCACTTCCAACGGCCCTTCCGGCGGCAGGAATTTCATCGCCGGCACGCCGCGGATGAAGATCCACGGGCGGCCAAAAAGCGGCTTGTCGTCTTTTATCGTCTGTTCTGCCATAGGCTCGCGGTCTTCCAATTCAATTGGTTGACTGGCTTCGGGGTTTTACTGGTGAAAGTCAAGTTTGATCGGTGTACTCGCAGCCAAAAGCGCAGCTTGACGATTGCGGCTATCCGGCATCCAATGCGAAATGCGCGTGAAGCCGCTTGCTAACGCGGGCTCATGAAAAATCCGCAATTGCTGCGCCGCGCATCCGCAAAGGCCATGCTACTCGTGAGCCTCATGAAGACCAGCACAGAAGAAAATTATCGCCGTCGCATCGCCCGCGTGATCGAAGCGATCATGGTCGATCCGTCAGCGCCTCATTCCATCGAGAGCTTGGCGTCGATCGCTCACTTCTCGCCGTTCCATTTCCATCGACTCTATCGTGCGCTGACCGGCGAAAGCGTTGCCGCCACCATACGCCGGGTTCGGCTTGCCCAGGCAGCACATCGACTGGCCGGCCGCACCGTCTCGGTTACGGAAACGGCATTGGATGCAGGCTACGACAGCTCGCAAAGCTTCGCGCGCGCGTTTCGCAATCTGACCGGGCTTAGTCCGACCGATTTCCAGATGCAGCAACAGTCGATCACGACGAGCCTTCCTCCGGTGACGATTGTCGATCGGCAGCCGGTGACTGTATTCGGTGTGCGTCACGATGGGCCGTTCACAACGATTCCACATAGCTATCGGCGCTTACGGCACTGGTCGTCGGAGCGTGGGATAGCATGGAACGACGTTGCCCGTATCGGCGTCTGCTTTGGCGATCCTGATCAAGGTGACGGCTTCCGATATTTTGCCGGGCTGATCCTGTCGAACGCTGCGGTGGCGACGGACGGGCTTGAACGGTGCGACGTGCCGGGCGGGCGTTATGCCCGGCACCGGCTGATCGGCCCTTACGCGCTCATCTCTCCGACGTTTCAGACGCTCTTCGGCGGATGGTTGCCGCAAAGCGGCCTCGAGCCTGACGATCGCCCGGCACTCGAGATCTATCTCAATCACCCAAAGCACGTAGCCGACAGCGAACTTGCCACCGATCTGCTGATTCCACTTCGCGATGCCGCCGAGTGATGCATTGCGTCAACCCTCAAGTCGATCTCTATTGGGAAAAGAAAATGCGTTTCACAAAGATTCTATGTTTCATTGCCGTCAGCCTGACCGCAACCTGGGCTCACGCGGCCGGCCTGAAAGCCGTTGAAGTCCCGGCAGACGCAAGCGGTCCTGCTCTCCGTGCCCTCATCTGGTCGCCCTGCGCGGTTGCGCCGGCGGACATCAGGCTTGGGCCGATCGTCGTTTCTGGTGTCCGGAATTGCCCCATCGTGGGCGACAATCTGCCGTTGGTCGTCATTTCGCATGGTCATGCCGGCAGCTCTCTCAGCCATCACGATACGGCGGAAACCCTGGCAGATGCCGGCTTCGTCGTCGTTGCCTTGAACCATCCAGGCGACAATTTTTCCGACATGAGCCGTTCAGGCGACATATCCGTCTTCGTCGAGCGACCGACAGATATCAAACGTCTCATCGATTTCATGCTGAACGCCTCGCCGGAGGCGGCAAAGATCGATTCGAGCCGCATCGGCTTCTTCGGCTTTTCGCGCGGTGGCTATACCGGTCCGGTTCTTGCCGGAGCGATCCCGGATTTTCACGATCCGCGTGTCTCATGCCCGGAACCGGCGCCGATTTGCGGACAGATCCGCCGCAACGAGCTTCCGACGCAGCCGCTGACCCAGGATGCGCGCATCAAGGCTTTGGTCATTGCAGATCCCTTCAGTTTCTTTTCGACCAAGGACAGCCTGAAGAGCGTCAAAGTGCCCATTCAGCTCTGGGGCTCACAATATGGCGGCGACGGCGTGCTACCGGAAAACGTCGTGGCTCTAACGGGTGACTTGCCGGCAAAGCCCGAATTTCATGTGGTCCCCAATGCGGCACACTTCGCCTTTCTCGCGCCTTGCGCAGCGGCGCTCACCCAGTCGCAGCCGGAGATTTGCACCGATGCCAACGGCTTTGACAGGGTCGCTTTTCACAAGTCGTTCGATGCTGACGTTTTATCATTCTTCCGGCGGCATCTGATCGAAGAAAACAAGTCTTAACCGGTCGGCCAAGGTCTCGAAGCCACCGGGATTGCGAGAAGCGTCGATAGGATCTGCGATACCTCAAAAGAAAAGCCCCGCTCTCGCGGGGCTTTTTTCGTCATTTCGATGGTGCCGGTTTTCGTTTGAAGAGGCCCTTCATGTTGTCGAAGAGTTCGACCTTCACGCCATGGCGCTTCATGATGATCGACTGCTGGATTACCGAGAGAGTGTTGTTCCAGGCCCAGTAGATCACGAGACCGGCCGGGAAGCTGGCCAGCATGAACATGAACACCAGCGGCATCCAGTTGAAGATCATCGCCTGGGTCGGATCCGGCGGTGTCGGGTTCATCCGCATCTGCAGGAACATGGTGACGCCCATGATCAGCGGCCAGACGCCGAGATGCAGGATGGTCGGAGCCGTGAACGGCAGCAAGCCGAACAGATTGACGATCGAGGTCGGATCGGGCGCCGAAAGATCCTGGATCCAGCCGAAGAACGGCGCATGGCGCATCTCGATGGTGATGTAGATCACTTTGTAGAGCGAGAAGAAGATCGGGATCTGCAGCAGCACCGGCCAGCAGCCGGCAATCGGGTTGATCTTCTCTTCCTTGTAGAGCTGCATCGTTGCCTGTTGCAGCCCCATTCGGTCGTCGCCGAACTTGGCCTTCAGCTCTTCCATCTTCGGTTGCATGCGCTTCATGTTCGCCATCGAGGCGTATTGCTTGCTGGCGAGCGGGAAGAACAGCCCCTTGACGACGATGGTCGTGCACAGGATGGCGACGCCGAAATTGCCGAAGTAGCGGAAGAAGAAATCCATCAGCTTGAACATCGGCTTGGTGATGAAATAGAACCAGCCCCAGTCGATCAGGCGGTCGAATTTCGGGATCGAATAGCTCGTCTCGTAGCCGTCGATGACCGGCACTTCCTTGGCGCCGGCGAAGACGAGGCTCTTCAGCTCCTGCGACTGGCCGGGGGCGACGGTGACGGCATCCTGCTTGTAGTCAGCCTGGTAGCGCGGAATGGCGTCGCTAAAGTGCGAGAAGTGCGCGTCATAGGCTGTCGACTGCGGCGGCACGATCGTGGCTGCCCAGTACTTGTCGGTGATGCCGAGCCAGCCACCGGTCGCCTTGGCGGGAGCAACGGCTTCCTTCTCGGCGGCGGTATACTTGGTCTCGATCAGGCCGTCGTCGCCGATGACGCCGATGAAGCCTTCATGCAGAACGTAGGCCGACGGTGTGGTCGGCTTGTTGTAGCGCGTCACGCGGCCGTAGCTCGACAGTGACACCGGCGCCTGGCCGGCATTGGCGATCTTGTCGGTGATCGTGAACATGTAGCGTTCGTCGACCGAGACAGTACGAGTAAAGGTGATACCCTTATCGTTGGTGTAGGAGAGCGTCACCGGCGTGGTGTTGGTCAGCTTGCTGCCGCTTGGCGCCGTCCACACCGTCGAGGGGCCGGGAACAGCGCCGGTTGCGTCGCTGCCGACATAGCCTAGCTCGGCAAAGTAGCCGTCCTTGGTATCGGCCGGGCTGAACAGCGTGATGATCGAGCTGCTCTTGTCGACCGTCTCATGATAGGCCTTGAGCTGCAGGTCGTCGAAGCGGGCACCTTCCAGATTGATGGAGCCGGACAGCGCGGGTGTGTCGATGACGACGCGCGCGGCGGCCGACTTGGCAACCGATTGATCGTGGGTCAGCGTCGTCGGCGCATTCTGGCCGCTCGACGGCAGGGCACCATCAACGGCGGCGCCGGCGGCTGGGTTCTGCGTCGTCTGGGCCTGCTGCGTCTGCTGCTGCGCCTTGGCGGCGAGCTCGGCCTTGCGCTGCGCCTCGAGGCGCGGGTTCATGTAGAAAAACTGCCAGGCGAGAACAATCAGCACAGACAGGGCAATTGCTATGAAGTAATTGCGTTTGTTTTCCATCATATCTTCCTGGAGCGGTCCGTCTCCGGCCGTCGAGATTTCGGCCTGGTTTCGATCCGTTGGGCGAGCTCGCTCGCCAGTTTTTCGAAAGGTGCGGTCAGTACATCGCGCCGCGCGACAACCACATAGTCGTGTCCGGGCTGCATTGCAAACCCGGCATGAAGCCGCACGGCTTCTTTCAGCCTGCGCCGCATGCGGTTGCGTTCCACCGCGTTGCCATGTTTTTTGGTAACGGTAAAACCGACGCGGGGTTCGGCGTCGGTGAGCTTGCGGTCCAGCACTTCGATGAGGAAGAGACTTCCCTTGCGCTTTTCGCCCTGGCGGACAGCAAGAAACTGCGGCCGGCTTTTCAGCCGCCCGACAGTCTTTTTGGATCGTTCATTCGTCAATTCGCCCGCCATCTTCTCGGGCATTCCGGCCCTTAGGCCGAAAGACGCTTGCGACCGCGGGCACGGCGGGCGGAAAGAACCTTGCGGCCGCCAGCAGTTGCCATGCGCGCACGGAAACCGTGGCGACGCTTGCGAACAAGCTTGGATGGTTGGTAAGTACGCTTCATTTATTTGAATACCGCGGAGTGCGGCCCTTCTTGAGCTTTGCTTTAAAAGCAAGGAGCGTTGTTGATTATGACGAACGGACTTGGCCCGCAAATGCAGGCTCCATGACCGGACGTGCGCGGGCTTATACGGATCATGGCGCCGGAAGTCAATTATACCGCCGCAGATTCCTGAGTGCTGGCTTTCTGGCGCAGGGCGCCGCTTTGTCTTGCCGGTCCAGCGGTGTTGAAATTCCGGATAGCCGGTAATTTCGTATTTTATAATATAAAAAGTGTTACTTTTAAATATATACTAAGTGTTGGAAAGTGTTTCTAAATCTATATTAAAAATAGAGAAATATAACATTAATGATTTTAGTGGATATTTAGGGGTATTGCGGAAAGCCCAAGTTTTTTTGAGGGAATGGCTTCCGCTTCCAGGAGGCATGTCGTTGAAGATTCGTGGCAAGATTAATCTGCTTGTATGTGTGATGGCCGGCGCCGCGCTTTTGATCGGCGTAACCGCTCTTTATGCCCTGCATCAGTATGACCGCAAGTTACAAGCCTATGAGCAGACAGCGAGCCGCGCTTATATGGGCGAGCGTCTGAACCGCTTCGTGACGGCCACTGTGATGGAATCGCGTGGCATCTACGCCGCCGCTTCTGCCAAGGATGCCAAGGGGTTCGCTGACGGTTTGATGAAAGATCTTGACGAGATCGACACGGTGCTGGCCGCCTGGTCGCCTTCGGTCCCCGAGGCGCAGAGGGACGAATTCTCCAAGTTGCAGGCTCGTGCCCAGGAGTTCCGCGCATTCCGGTCCGAGACCGCGAGGCTCGGCGTGACGGACGGTCCGGATGCCGCGGGTACGCAAGGCAACAATGATGCCAACCGCGCCAATCGCAAGGCCTTCCAAGCCGAGATCGATGCGGTCGTTCAGACTGACAAGGCCGAACTTGCCAGAGTTGAAGCCGATATCTCGATCTTCCACCAAAGAGTGCTGTGGGTCGTTCTCGGGATTATGGCTGCGGGTATCGGCGCGGGTGTCGGCCTTGGCATCTATATCGGCACCGTGCATTTGAGCCGCCCGATCCGCAAGGTGACGGAAGCCATCAAGCAGGTAGCGGACGGAAATTTCGATGTCGAGGTTCCCTTTGCCGGGCGCGAAGATGAAATCGGCGAGATGGCGGCGGCCGTCGATATATTCAAGCAGAACGGCAAGACCGTGCAGCGCATGAATGCCGAGGAAACGGCGATGCGTGCCAGGAACGACGACCTGCAGTCCGACATGTCGATCGTCGTGGCGGCGGCGGCGGCCGGCGATTTCAGCCGCCGCATCGATAAGGATTACGAGGACGTCAACCTCAACCGTTTCGCCGGCAACATCAACGAACTCCTGGTGAGCGTGGATACGGGTACCAGCGAGGTCCGCCGCGTCATCGCGAGCCTTGCTGACGGTGACCTGACCCAGACCATGCGGGGCGAATTCCAGGGCGCCTTCGCCGAGCTACAGCAGAACGTCAACGCGACGCTCACGACCCTGAAGAGCACGATGCGCGAGGTGCGCGAGACGACCGGTTCGATCAACTCCAATACCAGCGAACTGGGCCATGCCAGCGACGACCTGTCGCGGCGCACAGAGCAGCAGGCCGCCGCGCTGGAAGAGACTTCGGCGGCGCTCGACGAGATCACCGCCGTGGTGCAAAACTCGACCGAACGAGCGCGCGAGGCGAGCGTCATGGTGACGAATGCCAAGGAAGATGCCGCTCGCTCCGGCACGGTGGTACGCAATGCAGTCGACGCCATGGGGCGTATCGAGCAGGCGTCGGGCGAGATCAGCCAGATCATCGGTGTCATCGACGAGATTGCCTTCCAGACCAATCTTCTGGCGCTGAATGCCGGCGTCGAGGCCGCCCGTGCCGGCGATGCCGGCAAGGGTTTCGCCGTCGTCGCCCAGGAAGTGCGCGAGCTTGCGCAGCGATCGGCCACGGCCGCCAAGGATATCAAGGCGCTCATCAGCAAATCCGGCGGTGAGGTGCAGGTGGGCGTCAAGCTTGTACAGGCAACCGGCGAGGCGCTGGCGACCATCGAGGCGCGCGTCCTGAAGATCAACGATCACATTCATTCGATCGCGACGGCTGCCCGCGAGCAGGCAACCGGCTTGACTGAGGTCAACAAGGCCGTCAACCAGATGGACGAGGTGACGCAGCGCAATGCCGCCATGGTCGAGGAAACCTCGGCCGCCACCCATCGTCTTTCGGAGGAGGCGGACGGCCTCGTTCGCCTTGTGGCCCGTTTCAAGGTCGACACGGATACCGTGGTGGCATCCGCGCCGGTCTCGGCGCGCGCGGAAACCCATCGCGCCGTGGCATCGCCGGCGCATCGCATGATGGGCAAGATCGCCAGCGCCTTTGGCGGCGGCGCTGCGGCGCAGGAATTCTGATCCGCCAAAACGGTGATGGGAAGGGCGCGGAGCGGCGCCTTTCCCGTGCCGACAACGGCCAATCTTGCCGTCTGTCACGGAAGCGATTGGAAAACGCGCCGCAATCCCCTATTATCCATATTCGATATGTCGTCATCAGATCGCTTTGCAGCAAAGCGGGACAGCTGAAATGGATAGTGAGCAGGACAGGAACCTCGGCACGGCCAACAAGGCCGAGGCGCGTGGTCATGACCGTTTCTGCCGACCCACCGGTATTTTCGGCGGCTTGTCCGGCAAGCTCCTGATCCTTACTATCATCTTCATCCTGCTCGCCGAAGTGCTGATCTTCGTACCGTCGGTCGCCAATATGCGGCTGCGCTGGCTGGAAGACCGGCTGAACACGGCTGCTGCTGCTGCCACCGTCATCGACGGCCTACAGCCGGTAGAGCTTCCCCGCGCGCTTCAGAAGGAAACGCTGATGGCGACAGGCACGCGCGCCATCGTGCTGCGCAAGGATGGAACCTCGCGCCTGCTGGCGACCGCCGAGATGCCGGCCTCGGTCGATGAGCAGTACGATCTGAGCAATGTCTCCCTGCCGACCGCGATGCGTGATGCGCTGGACACGTTGTTGTTCGGCGGCAACCGGATCATCCGCGTCTTCGGTCCGGTCGGTGGCGATACCGGTACCGGCACCGGCATCGAGGTGGTGCTGAAGGACACGCGCTTGCGCAATGCCATGCTTGCCTATTCCGGCAGCGTTTTCCTGATGTCGATCCTGATTTCGCTGTTCACCGCGACCCTGATCTTTTTTGCCATCAACCGCATGATGATCCGCCCGATCCGCCGGCTGACCGATAGCATGCAGGCCTATTCCGACGATCCGGAGGATCCGAGCCGGGTGCTGACGCCGGATAGAGGGCGTGACGAGCTTGCCGTGGCTGGCCGCCATCTCGCCTCCATGCAGTCGCAACTGCAAAAGACGCTGAAGCAGCAGAAAAACCTCGCCGCCCTCGGTCTTGCCGTGTCGAAGATCAATCATGACATGCGCAACATCCTCTCGGCAGCGCAACTGATGTCGGACCGGCTGGTCGATGTCGATGACCCCATGGTCAAGCGCTTCGCGCCGAAGCTCCTGCGCACCATCGACCGTGCCGTCGGTTATACAACCGAGGTTCTCTCCTACGGTCAGACGTCCGAATCGGCGCCGCGCCGTCGGCGGGTGCATCTGTACGAACTGATCGATGAGGTGCGTGATATCCTGGCGATCGATCCGGAAGGCGGTATCGAGTTCATCGAGCAGGTGAGCCAGGATCTGGTCGTCGATGCCGATAGTGAGCAATTGTTCCGCGTTATCCACAATCTCTGCCGCAACGCCCATCAGGCGCTGGTTGCTTTCGGCGATGCCGAGCCCGACAGCATTCGCCGCATCACGGTTTCGGGGCATCGTATCGGCAGTGTCGTCGGCATCACTGTCGACGACACCGGCCCGGGCATGCCGCAGAAGGCACGGGAAAACCTGTTTACCGCCTTCCGTGGCTCCGCGCGTTCCGGCGGCACCGGCCTTGGCTTGGCGATTGCCCGCGAGCTGGTGCTGGCCCATGGCGGCACCATTGCGCTGGTGGAAAAACCCGCTGCCGGCACGCAGTTCCGCATCGAAATACCCGACCGCCCGGTATCGCTTGACGATTACCGCAGCCGCAGCGCTCACGAAAGCTGAGGTTTTTCAGCTTCTTCGCCTCCGCTTCTGTGAAAATCGCGATCTTTTTCAGAAACCCACTTGCATTCCCCGGAAGGACGCTTTAGAGAACCGCCACGCCAACGGATTACACCGTCTCGGCCACGCACCCGTAGCTCAGCTGGATAGAGCACCAGACTACGAATCTGGGGGTCAGGAGTTCGAATCTCTTCGGGTGCGCCATTTCTTTCATCTCCACAACGCCAAGATTGAAATTGCTGCCTATTGACGCCGGAACTATGTCCGCGCGTGGGGTGGCAAATAGCCAATAGGCGAAAAAATTCGAATCGCTTGTGGCGGAATGACGCATCTTGACCCAAGGCAAAGCTCGCATATTTGCCGTTAGACGACGGCTATGCGCCGCGTATCGGCCTCAGGGTCAGCGTTGCCGCTTCTTGAAAGCAGGCATCATCAAGCGTGCCGAAATAGACATATCCAAATCTGCATTCCGGTTTTGAGATCAAGGAACTGCTTCCATGCTCCGATATGTTTTCCTTCTCGGAATTGTCGCCATGATAGTGCCTCACCCCGCGATGGCGCAGAGTGACGACGAAATGAAAGCGTGCGTCGATCGGTCTGACGGCGTCACAACAGAAATGCTGAAATGCGGGCAAGTCGAGATCGACAAGTTCGATGCCAGATTGAATGCGGCCTACAATATCCTGATACATCGCGAACATGGCGCCGAACGCGTGCGGTTGCAGGGCGAGCAGCGCGCTTGGCTAAAGCATCATTTGCAGGAGGGGCACCGTCTTGCGGCCGATCCTAACGACGGATCGGCGGCCTCTCTTGTGTCTCAAGGGTTTGAGCTGGACGATTTGACCGCACGCACGGTTGAGCTCGAAAAGCGTGTCGGGCAAAATCAGTAGTCCTTCCACCGGGATCACCGTTCCTGATATCGGTGCAATCGGAACGTATCGCTCATCCGTGAACAGGCTTTCGCCATGGGCCCAATCCCGTTGCGGTCACGACGAGGCCGATGATGGTTGCGACCACGGGCACGAGTAACGCCAATCGCAGGGCTTCGAGGCGAGCGTCGGGGTCGGTTTCCGTGCCGAGCGCCAGGACGCCGACGGCGCTTGCCGCCGACAGTCCGAGTGCCGCGCCGAATTGAAAGGCCGTGTTCACGAGGCCGCTGGCCAGACCCTGCTCGCTTTCGTCGATCCCGTCCGTCGCCAGTATAGTCAGCGGGCCGTAGGCGAGCGAGAATGCCAGGCCAAGCAGGATCATCGAGGGGAACATCGCTGCATAGGTCCAGTCGAGGCTCACCTGCAGGAACCAGGCATAGGAAAATGCAGCCAGCAGCACCCCGCCGAAAATGACCTTGATATTGCCGAAGCGATTGACCAGCCACGGCGTCACGGTCGGCGCGAGGATAGCGTCGGCGCCGATCGCCAGCAGTGCAAGGCTTGTCTGCAGCGACGTCCAGCCCATCAGTTCCTGCAGGTAGAGCGACACCAGAAACTGGAAGCCGAAGAAGGAGCCTGCGAAGAACAAGGCACCGAGATTGGCGCGGACGAGCGAGCGCGAGCGCAGGATGCCAAGCCGCACCAGCGGCATTGCGACCTTCCGCTGGATGGCGATGAAGGCAATCCAGAGAATTGCGCTCGCGACAAAGGCGGCAAGCGTCCAGTCCAGGCCATGCGTGGGGTTTTCAAGCCGTGTCACACCATAGGCGGCGGTCAGCATGGCACCGGCGAGGATGACGGCGCCCAGCATATCGAAGCGCTGGCTGTAGTCTCTTTGATGGTCGTCGGCGACCAGGCGCGGCGTCAGGATGAAGATGAGGCTGGCAAGAATGACCGGTGCGAAAAACACCCACCGCCAGTCGATGGCGGCAAGCAGGCCCCCCGCCACAAGCCCCAGCGAAAAACCTCCGGCAGCCGTGCCGGCGTAAATGAGCACCGCCTTGTTGCGCTGCGGCCCCTCCGGGAAGTTCGTTATGATCAGTGCCAGACCGGCCGGCGTCATGAAGGCAGAGGCGATGCCGGTGACGAAGCGCGCCGTCAGCAACATCCAGCCTTCGGTGGCAAAACCCCCGAGACCCGAGAAGGCGATGAATACGGCAAGCGCGGAGAGGAATACCCGCCGCTTGCCGAAAATGTCGGCCGCGCGGCCGCCGAGCAGCATGAAGCCGGCATAACCGAGCACATAGGAGCTGACGACAGCGCTGAGTGTCGTGGTCGAAAGGCTCAATTCGGCGCGGATCGCCGGCAGGGCGACATTCAGCATCGCGACATCGATGCCTTCGAGGAAAATCGCTCCGCACAGGACGAGCAGGGCGCCTCTCGCCCCTGCGCTCATCGGCGCTTGCGAAGTCGAGGTGTGAGATAGGGTCGACATGGGTATATGCCCTCACGTTTGATGACTTGGTATGGAAATGGCAGGTCGATTACTAGGATGCCTGCCGGTTACTTCTTGTAACTGTCATTGAGGTAAGGCATATTCCGAACCCATGGAAGAAGGCACTTCAAACTCACCGAGTGATTGCGACAGCACCGACGAGGGCTACGATATTCTCCAATGGGATCAACGCGAGGGCTGCGAAGTCCGGCAGATCCTCGACAGGATCGCCGATAAGTGGTCGCTGCTGGTCATTGCCCTGCTTGAAAAGCGCACGCTGCGGTTCACGGAATTGAAGAGGAGCATCGATGGCGTCAGCCAGCGGATGTTGACCAATACGCTGCGCCATCTGGAGCGTGATGGCATCGTCGAACGCACGGTGTTTCCGGTGGTGCCACCACGCGTCGAATACAGGCTGACGTCGCTCGGCTGCACCTTGCACGAAACGATCCAGTCGCTGGTCAACTGGACGGAAAACAATCAGCGGGACATCATCGAGGCTCGCATCCGCTACGACGCGCGGGAACGGGATCGCTGACCGGATTTCCGTGCACCGTGGTTGAACTCAAGTCCCGCTTGGCCCCAACGCCTTCCTGTCGTGCGGTTGGACGACACGGCCGCGACCGCTTGCATTTTCAGGCGGTAAATTCATGCCTCGCTGACCGAAATACGAGACGTTCCATAATGATGTGGCGTTAGCCGACTGGGGCCGACGTTATCTGTATAGAATTGCTTGTCCATAGCAAGTTTACTCGTTTCAACGCTTAAATGGTGTTGGAGATTCCATGACTTAACGCTGAAATATCTGGAGAATAGACCTCCGTCTTTCTCGGAGGTTTATCTGTTGGTGCTTCCACGTCGCAATATTCGAATAAACTAGGGGCTGTTTATTCGAAATCCGACACGCGATGGCGAGGCTGCTGGGAATTGGCCTGTGCTTAGGGGGCGCGCCGTGGAGCGTTGGTTGTTGATTTCCAATTGCAATACTTATGCACTTGCGCGTTCATTGCAGTTGTTGAGCGACAGTTTTGATCTTGATTGCGTGGATGTTTGGCAATTCAAGAGGGAAATGGCGGATTACGCCGAGAAGATTCCGAAATACGATAGGCTGATCATCAATCCCATAGCCGAGCTGATGGGATATGATTTTTCATCGGTGGAAAATCTGCACAAGATTCCGAACCTGGAGTTCGATGCCTACCACCCGGATTTTTGCTTCGCTTGCGCACGCGGCGAACGTATCTACAAACCTCTGGCCGCCAATCAGTCGATGATCATTCTCGCAGCCTTCCAGGCGGGGCTTAGCATCGAGAAGACCCGAAGACTGTTTCGTCGCGACATATATGAGCAAAGCGGCTTCCTCTCGCGCTGGGAGCCGGCGAGAGACAGACTCATCTCCACCTTCGCGGTCTTCGGGATGGATATGACGAACCCCTTCAGGCGCTGGACGCGCGGCGAGAGTTTCATGCATAGCCTGGCGCATCCCAAGGCTCACCCAATCCTCGACGTTGCCCGTACATTCCTCAGGAATCGCGGCATCGAGACGCACAAGACGGATCTGGTGCCTTTCGACACAATCGTGAATGGCGTTTGTCTTCCGGTCTATCCCGAAATAGGCGAATTGTTCGGAGTCCGCGGCTCCTACATGTTTAAGGTTTTCGGCGAGTACAAGCTCATCTCGCTGGAGAAGCTCATTGAGCTCAGTTTCGAAGCTTACTCAGACTATGGGGCGGATGAGATCACGGTCGAGCCGGGCTATCTCTCGCGTTTCAACCGCGTAAAACAGGTGATAGCGGAGGCAGATGCATGAGCAATCCATATTCCACGATCAATGACTATCAGTTGTGGCGTCGGTCCGTTGCGCGGGTGGAAACGCATATGTTCGATCCGATCGTCAATCCCCGATTCAAGATCGACAGGCAAGTGAAAGTCGCAACGGCCGGAAGTTGTTTCGCGCAGCATATCTCGCGTCAGATTCAACGGATCGGCTTTCACTACTTCATTGCCGAGAAGGGCGAGCATTTGTCCGACGCGGAAAAGTCGAAGCGAAATTTCGGCGTCTTCTCGGCGCGCTACGGGAATATCTACACGGCCCGACAGCTGCTTCAGCTTTTCGACGAGGTCTTCGAAGGTCGTGAACCCGCGGAGAAAGCCTGGTTGCGCAAGGATGGAAGGTTTGTCGATCCTTACCGTCCGCAGATTGAGCCGGACGGATATGAAAGCCCGGAAGCCGTCATTGAGGCACGCCGTTCACATCTTGCGGCCGTGCGGTCGGTATTCCTAGATTCCGATGTTCTGGTCTTCACGCTGGGTCTGACGGAATCGTGGCGATCGAAGGCGGATGGATCCGTCTTTCCTCTTGCACCGGGGGTGACCGCGGGCTCGTTCGATCCGGACCGGTATGAATTCGTCAATTTCACTGTCGAAGAGGTCGACCGTCATCTCTCGCTGTTCCTGAAGAAATTGAAGGAGGTCAATCCTCGCGTAAAGGTGCTTCTCACGGTTTCCCCGGTGCCGCTAGTGGCGACCTATGAAAACCGGAACGTCCTGGTGTCGACGACCTATAGTAAGGCCGTTCTGCGCGTGGTGGCGGAGCAGATGCTCTCGCGTTTTGACTGGGTCGACTATTTCCCGTCCTACGAGATCATCACCGGAAGCTATGCCGGCGGCCTCTATTATGAAGACGACTACCGTGAGGTAAACCATCTCGGGGTAGCACATGTGATGCGGTGCTTCGTCAGGAACTATGTCTCGCAGCCCAGCAAGGAAGCCGAGCCCAAAGCGGTGATGCTGCCGCCGCCTCCTGAGACCGAATATCAAACCGTGGTCTGTGACGAGCGAGAGATCGAGATGTTGCGCCCCTGATGCGCCCGGAACCGTTAGCCGGCTTATGGAAGATGTTTAGAGGCAAATGGATATCATTGGGAGCCTGCCGTGGAAGCGTGGTTGATTATCTCGAATGCCCAGACGTTCGGCCTTGCAAACTCCATGAGGTTGCTGACCAACGACGTGAAGATCGATCACGTCGATGTCTGGACGCTTCGGGCAAGCCTGGATCATTTCGTCCAAACTATTCCCACATATGACAGGATCGTCATCCATCCGCAGATCGAGCACGGATATTATGATTTCTCCTCGGTGGAAAAGCTGAGCCGAATTCCGTCCATACAATTTGATGCCTACCATCCGGACATCTGTTTTGTCGGCGCGCGAGGGCAGCTCATCAATGGTCCGATGGGCGCCTATCACTCTATGATCGCTCTGGCCGGCTTTCGAGCGGGATTGAGTGCCGAGCGAACACGAGCCTTGTTTCGGCGCGATATATTCGAGCGAAGCGGATTCTTTTCCCGCTGGGAGAGCGAGCGCAAGAAACTGCTGGAAAGCTTCGCCGCGCATGGGCTGGATATATCGGAGTCGTTTAGAACCTGGTCGCGGCGCGAGAGCTTCATGTATGGCATAGACCATTCCAAGGCTCGCCCGATCCGCGATATCGCGCAAGTCTTCCTGCGGCAGTGCGGTCTTGAAACAAACCAGACCGATATCGTGCCCGCTGACGTCATCATGGCTGGATGTTGTTTTCCGGTGTATCCGGAGGTGGCTGAGGCTTTGGGAGTTGAGGGCTCCTATATGTTCAAGCCGCATCAGAATTACAGGCTCATGTCGCTGGAGAAATTTATCGAGCAGAGCTTCGCCTTATATGCGAACTATTCCCCCGAGGAGATCCTGCCCGGTCCTCTTTTCGCTGAGCGCTACGATCGCGTCAGATCCGTCGTTGCGGAAGAAAATCTACAGTGATTTCAACGTGGCGGCCTAGCGCCCTCTCCGTGATCTGCTCTTAGCGGAAGTTCCGGCAGGAACAATAGTGCGATCAGCGCCAGTGCCACGATGACGGTTCCGGTGGTGAAGGTCATGGCGATGGCGTGGCGGTAGAGCGCGATCGCCGCGGCATGGGCATCCGGGGATGCCGTGGCGAGCTGCTTCAGGCCGCTATCGGTCAGCGACGACATGTCCAGGCTGCCCGAGGTCCCGGTCGCCTTCTGAACCCGATAGGCTAGAATGGCGCCGGAGCCGGTGACACCGATCAGGCCGCCGAGCGAACGGAAGAAGGCAAGCGTCGCCGTGCCGACACCGCGATGGGCGAGGGGCAGGGCATTCTGCACCGCGATCGTCATCGTCGGCATCACCAGTCCAAGTCCCAGGCCGAGCGCAAAGATCGAGGGTTCGATGACGACGAACCCCTGGCTCTCGGCGGCGGCCCAGGCAAACATCGCGAAGGCCACGGTTGCAAGGCCAAGACCGAAAAGCTGGGCCGGCTTGTAGCGGCCCGAGCGTTGTAGAAGCACACGTCCGTTAAACATCGAGGAAATGACGAAGCCGACCATCAGCGGTCCGGTCAGAAGGCCGGATTGTGAGGGGCTGACACCCATGACCATCTGGAAGAACAGCGGAAAGAACAGGCTCGCGCCGAGCATGCCCATGAAGGTGAGGGCGAGCACAAGGCAGGCAATGACGAACAGACGGTTTCGGAAGAGATCGGGTGGCAGCACCGGTTCCGGTTCGTGACGGACATGGAGGACGAAGAAGACGGTGAGGATGAGGGAGGCGGCCGATAGGCCAAGGATCTGCGGCGAATGCCAGGCCCATTCGTTGCCGCCAAGTGCAAGCACCAGCAGGAAGCCGGTGGTGCAGGCGGTCAAGAGTGCCGCGCCGAGATAGTCGATGCGGCGGCTGCGTGCCTGATGCGGCCGCTTCATTGCGCGACCGATCATGACGAGGGCAACCGCGCCGATCGGCAGGTTGACATAGAAGATCCAGTGCCAGGAGAGTAGATCGGTGATGACGCCGCCGACGATCGGGCCGATGACGCTGCAGACGGCGAAGACGGCCGCGATCGAGCCCTGGCTGCGGCCGCGCCTGGCCGGCGGCACCAGGTCGCCGATTATGATCTGCGCGAGCGGCATCAGTCCACCGGCACCGATGCCCTGAATGGCGCGAAAGATGATGAGCTGGAGCAATGTCTGCGCCATGCCGCTGAGGACAGAGCCGAGAAGGAAGATCAGGATCGCCGCGTAGATCATCGGCTTGCGGCCATATTGGTCGCTAAGCTTGCCGTAGAGCGGCATGGTGCTGGTCGAGGCCAGCACATAGGCGCTGACCACCCAGGAGAGATGCGTCACGCCGCCGAGATCGCTGACAATGCGCGGCAAGGCTGTGGCGACGATGCTCTGGTCGATGGCGGCGAGGCCGAGCACGATCATTAGCCCGAGGATGACGGCGCGGATCTCGCGGCGGTCGGGCGGGTCGCTTTCGCTTAGTGTCGGTTGCAGAGCGGCTTGCTGATTGCGGGAGGTCATTGTCCGATCTTTCCGAGTGGGCCGATGGCGGCGCGAATGGCGGCGCGTGCGTCGGGCGATAATTTGGCGAGTTCGAAGGCGAGCCAATCAGTTCGCTTCTGCTTCATGGCATGAATGATGCCTCGTCCCTTGTCGGTGGCGACCAGGCCATTGCGCCGCCGGTCTTGCGGATCGGGCGCGGCACGGGCGATGAGGCCTTCGCGTTCCATTGCCTTGACATGCCCAGATATCGTCGGGCCGCGCAGCTTCTCCAGTCGCGCGAGCTCTGCGACGCCAATGCCCGGTTGTCGCATGACGGCAAGGAGGAGAAGCGCCTGTAGCGGCGAGACGCCGGGGTCATCGGTCTCGCGACGCAACTGCCGGTAAAGCCGGTGCAGGGTGGGCCGCAGCATCTCGGCAAGCGCCACGATCTCTTCAAGGTCCTGGAGTTGTTCAGTTTCGCGCATCATGTTTTCGTCAATAAAAGATAGGTAGGCTTCCTATCTATATTATAATCTCGACTTGTGCAATTGATCGAATATTTTTGGAACCTTATGCAATCATGGCGCGTTATTGCGGGTCACTGGGACTTGAGAGGAGATTGATCATGAAGCGATTTTTGACGGCGGTGACTGCCACCGCCTTGAGTGCCTTGCTTGCCGTCTCGTCTATCGATCCGGCCGTCGCGGGGCCAGTTCAACCTGTGCCGCAGCCACTGCTCACGCAGACGACCGGCCCTGTCAATGGCGTGACGGAGGTGCAGTACCGTCACCATCGTCCGCACGGCCGCCCGCATTATCGTCCCCATCATCGCCCGCACCATGGCTACGGTCATTGGCACGGCCATCGTGGCTATCGTTATGAACGCCCAGGCTATCGCCGTCATCACGACGGCTGGTGGTATCCGGGAGCCGCTTTTGCGGCAGGGGCAATCATCGGGGGTGGCGTTGCTCATCGGCCGCATGCGAGCGCGCATGTTCGTTGGTGCGCCAGCCGCTATCGCTCGTATCGCGTTTCCGACAACACCTATCAGCCGAACCACGGTCCGCGCCGCCAGTGCGTCGCGCGGTGATCCGAGATATGTGCCCTTTCTCCGCTTGGGCGGAGAGAGGGACACTCATCACGCTATAGCCGGCACCGGCATCTTCAATCCCGTCAATTGCTCGGACACCTCCCAAAGACGCCGTCCTATGGCTCTGTTCCGGGCATAAGGCACGATCCTGGCACGCACGGGCGGGCCTTTCAGCTCGTTGAAGCCATCAGGACCATACATGACGCCGCCTTCGGCAATAGGCGAGGTGGCGGCGAACAGTGTCGGCAGGGCGCCGTCCGCCGCCGAATGCGAGAAGAATGGTTCCATCGTCTTGCTGATCAACTCAAGCCAGCCCGCCCTGTTACGGCCCATGCGCGGGCCGGTGCTTTGCAGACCGGTGATCGCGTAGCCGGGATGGACCGCCGTGCTCGTGAGGTTCCAGCCCTCGGCGCGGGCGATCCGATCCAGTTCGAGGCTGAACATCAGCGTCGCCAGCTTCGACTGGCAATAGGCGCGCCATGCGCTGTAGCTCGTCTCCCATTGCAGGTCGTCGAAATTGATCTTGCCGCTGCGGTGCGCCAGGCTGCTGACGGTGACGATACGCGGGTTGCCGGCGGCAAGGACGTTGCGCAGCAACTGCATGGTCAAGGCGAAGTGGCCGATGTAATTCGCGCCCATCTGCATCTTGAAACCATCCTCCGTCTCGTGCCGGTCCGGAATGGCCATGACGCCGGCATTGTTGATGAGCAGGTCGATCCGGGGCGCGGACGCGGCGATGCGGTGGCGGCGCGGGCGACGGAAACGAGGCTGCCCAGATCGAGCGGCTCGAAGGCGACGTCGGCACCGGGCGTCGCAGCGCGGATCTCGGCCAGTACCTCGGCGCCTCTTCTCTCGTTGCGCGACGCGATGATCACCCTGGCGCCGGCCCCCGCCAGCGCCTTGGCGGCTTCATACCCGATGCCGCTGGTGGCGCCGGTGATGACGGCGACGCGGCCGATCTGCGAGGGAATGTCTTTCACGGTCCAGTCGGGCATTGCAGGTCTCCAAGGGAAGAACTCATATTTCTGTAC
>DASVPC010000253.1:0-13958 GCA_036383055.1 Rhizobium sp.
GCCGATAGCGTGATCTCGATCACGGTTCCGGCACGCTGCTCCTTGAGATCGTAGTGGCTATAACGGAAGGCAGGCTTCGACATTGCGCTTTCACTCTGATGGCACCCGGCCGCCATTTTACCCAAGCGTGGGTTAAGGAAGCGTTGGGCCGGGTGCGCGAGGCGGTCGAAGAACCTCTTGAACTATCCCGCCTTAATGCAGGTTGGGGAAGGATATGACGAGGCCGTTGAGATAGAGAACCGAGCCTTCCGGGGCGCGGCAGATGTCGGCCGGATTATGGTTGCATTCTTCCGCCGCGAAATGCAGCGCCGCCGCTTCGTTGGCGAAGAGGCCGCCGACGAGTCCCTGCCGGTCCTGGACGATCCAGGTGCCGCGCCGGTCACGACCGACGGTGAAGCGGGCGGGTGCCGGGGAGGCTGTGATAGGAGCCATGCGGCGTTGAATATGCTGTGCGTTTGCCATGGTTTTCTCTCGTAAATCGCTTCGATAGGCTCAGTTGACAGCCCAGTGCATCAGCACCTGGACGACGCCGGCGGCGAGAACGACGACGGCAAGCCGCGGCGCAACGGCGAGAAGGCCGTCTTGCAACGCAAGCCAAGAAGCAGGGCGCCTCCGAGAGGGTTGGAGTGGGTCGGCGGCCGTGCCGTATTCCATGTAGCGTGACATCATAGTTCCTTTCCAAGTGTCACCGGCGCTGCTGTCGATCTGAACCGACGCAAGCGCCACGCAACCAAATCTATGAGCAATGCGGTATGATTTCCATTTGGCAGGAAAGACTAAAATATAAAAATCTCATAGGGATAGAGCGATTTTATAAACCCAGGCGGAACGCCAACGGCGCTGCTGCGCGGCTATCGCAATCCGGGCGAAGCGATGGCCGTCTGGATTGCTGCATCCGTCTCCGCTTCGACGCCGGCCAGCGGCAGACGCACATCGGGGCTTATGCCCTTCATCAGGGCCAGGGCATGTTTCACCACCGCCGGTTCGCTTTCGCGCGAAAGGGCCTTGAACAACAGTCGCAGCCGGTCATCGATCGACCGCGCCGCCGCTAAGTGGTCACATCCAGCTGACATCTGCATGGAATGGCAAAGCCGCGGCACGATATTGGCGGCGCTGGAAAACGTCCCGCGTCCACCCACAAGGGTGAAGGCAAGCGCCGTCGCATCATGTGCCGAGTAAAGCCCGATCCGCTCCGGCAGCAATGGCCGCCAGGCGCTGATGCGCGTGATGTCGCCGCTGCCGTCGGCAATGCCGATGATGCTGGGGATTTCCGCCAGCCGCGCAATCGTCATCGGCGTCAGATCGACGGCGGTGTGGGACGGAAGGTTATGGATGATCAGCGGCAGGTCGGTGCTCTCCGCCAGCTGTTCAAAATGATGGACAATGCCCTTCTGGGTCGGCTTGGAATAATAGGGAAGAGTGACGAAGGCGGCATCGGCGCCAAGCTCTTCAGCCTGCCGCGTTTCCCCGATGGTCGTTGCCGTATCGTTGGTGCCCGTGGCGATGATGACAGGAACGCGTCCTTCCGCCAGCTCGACGCAGATTTCGATGATCCGCGCGCGCTCGGCCTCGTCGAGCACCGGACCTTCGCCGGTCAGCGAGCAGGCAAGCAGGCCGTCGATGCCGCTCGACAATTGCCACTCCACATGCGCCATCAGACCGACGCTATCGAGCGCGCCATCGCGAAACGGGGTGACGAGCGCGGTGATCGCGCCACCGATGCGCCTCTGTAGGGCTGTTTCGGTCATGATCCGGTGGCCACTCAGAGATAGTGCAGCACGATGAAGAGCTCGAGGGCGCCAAGCAGCAGCCCGAAGGTGAACATCGCATAGAAGGTGCGCTTCTCGCGGACCTGCCGGTTACGAAGCCGGCGTTTCGGCTGGACCTTACCGGCAGGGACGGACGCGGCAACGCGATGATGTCTCTTGTCGCTGTCGTGGACAAGGAAGCGGATGGACTCGGTCAGGTTGGGTGAATGTGTGTCAAGCATGACGTCTACCTCTGCATTCGACGCTGATGGTAACGCCGAGTTGCATAGGAAATCCATTCGCGGCGAGAGGCGAAGAAATAAGTGGAATATAAAGACGTGGGTGCTGGTTCTGTAATTCCCTCTCCCCGTACAAACAGGGAAAGGGTCGGGTGAAGAGCCAAGCCTGTTGCAAACCTGTCCGCTGTCGTCCGCTCGCATGACAGGTCAGGGCACCTCTCCATGCCAGGATGCTTGGATCAAGGCGTCAGGAGCGGAGGAGATCATGGACATTTACAGTCTCGCCATCACACACATTCACGCCAGACCCCAACCGGTGCGGATGAGTGCTTGGGCCGAGGACTGCTACTACTCGAACCAGATCGTTTTGCCGCGCTTGAGCTCGGGACTGCTTGGGTCGGTCACGATAACGGTTGGCGTGGTCTTGATCCTTGGCATAACAGTGATCTGAGGCAGCCTAGTGCCATGAGATATCAACGTGTTATGCTGCGACCCGAGGTCACCGGAGATCGTGGAATGGACGAAAGCGAGGCCGGCAAGGCCGCGATCATTGCAGTGATCCGCAGCGAGACCGAGGCCTGGTTGCAGCGGGACTTCGAGGCAGTGGCAAGCCATTGGGTGCAGTCGCCGCAGACCCGGCGGATGGACTCCTTCGTCTCGCTGGGCATCCGGGTCGACGAAGGCTGGGACGCGATCGCCGCGCGACTTAAGACGATCGTGGAGCGATTTCCGGAGAAACACCTCTTTTCGGAGCGCGTTCGGTGGGAGAAGGTCAACGTCATCGTTGCCGGAAACATGGCCTGGGTCACCTATGATGAGATCGGCACCAACGCCAACGACGATCTGAAGCGCATGCTAAAAATCCTGCACCGGGTCGATGGTATCTGGAAGATCAGTTGCATGGTGATGATGGAGAGCGCTGTCGAACAGGCGAACTCCCCATTGATCGAGATCGACGCGGATACGCGCATCCTGTGGACCAACCGACTCGCGCAGGAGCGGATACGCCGCCATCAGGGACTCGCCGTCGCCGCCGGACGCCTCCGCGCCCGGCGGCGCGAACACGATCCCGCACTTCGTGACGCCGTCCGCCTGGCTTTTCGCGAACTACAGGGCC
Source organism: Rhizobium sp. (assembly GCA_036383055.1). Lineage (GTDB taxonomy): Bacteria > Pseudomonadota > Alphaproteobacteria > Rhizobiales > Rhizobiaceae > Rhizobium. Next base: position 3,105 of record DASVPC010000253.1, read on the forward strand.
AGACACGGCTACGCTTATCGCCAAAGCAAGCCTGGGCGGTGGCACTTGGCGAGGACGAGGCGGGGGTACCGATGCACTGCTGGGTCCTACTCGAAGATGGCAAGGCACTGGTGTCGTTCGACGATGCGGAGACGGTCGCCCGCCGGATAGATGGGGCACGGGAGATCTATGGCTTGTCACCCGCGCAGGTCAGGCTTGCCCATCTTATTGTCGACGGTCACGACCTCGCGGAGGCAGCCGGCCAGCTGGCAGTTAGCGTTAATACGCTACGCACTCAGCTGCAGCGCATTTTCGACAAGACCGGTGTGCGTAGCCAGGCGGCATTGATACGTTCGCTGCTCAGCGTCGATGCGCCCAATAAGTAACACTGTATCTTGCACACTGCTGCTCCCTCCGTGAGCGGACCTCACAGAACCCTCTAGATTCCCCTCGAAACGCGAGGGCGGATGACGGCTACTCCGTCGCCCGCATGTTCTCCTGATCCAGTTGCGTCACCAGCGCCAGGATGGTCGCCGAGGTCGGGGTTGCCACGCCCGTCAGCTTGCCGAGCGAAACGACGGTGCCGACCAGAGGCGTGATTTCCAGCGCCTTGCCGGCCAGCAAATCCTGCAGCATGGAGGTTCGCACCGGGCCGATGTGGCGGGAGCGTTCAAGTCGCTCCTCGATGGAGATCGCCAGGTGTGAACCCACGGCTTCCGCGACCGACTTCACCTCGTTCATCACTTGGCCAACCATGGCCGATAAAGCAGGGTTGGCCATGATCTCCGACATCCGCGCCCGTGTCAGCGCGCTGATTGGATTGAAGGCGGCGTTGCCCATCAGCTTGCTCCAGATCTCGTCACGAATGCGCGGCGAGATCGAAACGTTGACGCCTGCTTCTCTCAGCAGGGCCGCGATCGCCTCGATCTCGCCTGAGGTCTCGCCCGAGGGCTCGCCGAGGATGAAACGGCCGTTGTTGCTAAGCTCGATTTCGCCGGGGTTGATGACCTCCGCGCCCTGATAGGCGACGCAGCCGATGACACGCTCAGGGCCGATCGACCGCCAGAGATCGCCGTTCGGGTCGAGTTCCTCCATCTGCAGCTCGGCATGGCCGCTTTGCTGGTCCCGATGAAAATACCACCAGGGTATGCCGTTCAGGATCATCACGACACGCGTGCCGGCGTGCAGCAGCTTGGCGATGCCGGGCACCGCCGCGCCGAGCTGGTGGCCTTTAAGCCCCGTGATCACCAGATCCTGCGGCGGCAATTCCGCCGCATCGTCGGTTGCCGTCACCTGTGCGGCGAGCGGCTTATCTGCTCCAGCCTCCCAGAGGCGGATACCCTGCGTGCGAATGCCATCCAGATGCGCGCCGCGCGCAATGACGGAAATGCGTGCCTGCTCGCCAAGCCCTGAAGCCAGTTTTGCCGCAATCGCGCCGCCAAGCGCGCCGGCGCCGTAAATACAGATATTCTTGAGGGGGGAGGATGTCATGGCCTTGGTCTCCGGCTCTGTCGCGATTGGAGCAAATTAGGCGATCTTGATGATTTGGCGAGCGGTTTGTTGAGGCCGATGACAAAAATCCCGGGCCTTTGCCTTCAGCTGCGGCGGCTTCCCGGCCGGCAAAATTCTTTCGGGCTATTCTTTACCACAATCCCGTTTTAACTTCGCCGGTACTGCTCTGGACCAGGGACAACCGGTGCGATATCGGTCTATCGCTAGTCCTTCTAAAGTTGACGGTTTTGCCTGGGGAAGATCATTGCGTTTCGAAGCCTTAAACCGCCTCTGGGAGACAGTTCGGGAGACCAGCCATGATTTTCGGGCCTCGACCGACGTGTTTCCCGTCGTCGATATCGAGAAGCTGAGCACGACCCTCAGCCTGAAGGAGAAGGGTGCGACCGCTGGCGGGCTCAACCGGCCGGGGACAAGCGCCCAATCCCTCGATGAGACCGAACAGAACGTGGTCGCCTGGATCGAGACGGAAAAGAAAAGCTCGCATCAGGTCCTCGAGGATCAGTTCCAGACCTTCGACAGCCGCCTGCGCAATCTTGATTTCGAGGGGCAGTTCGGGTTGATCCGGCAGGCGAATGCGTCGAGCATCTCGGATTTCAAGGCGGAGGTCGCGAGCGGCGTCGACGAGCTGCACGGCCTGCGCCGCAAGCTGAAGACCGCCGAGGATGAATTGGTGGACTTCAAGTCTAGGCACAAGCTGCAGCGGGCTGCGAAAATTTCCAGCAAGGCCGCCTGGGGCTTCAAGGTGGCGTTGATCGTCTTTCTGATCCTCATCGAAATGGTGATGAATGGCAGCTTTCTTGCCAAGGGAAGCGAGCAAGGTGTCGTTGGCGGCGTGACGGAAGCGGCGGCCTTCGCCTTCCTGAATATCGGCGCGGCGCTGATGTTTTCCTTTTTCTGCGTACGTTTCCTCGTGCACCGATCATTTCTTCTGAAGCTGCTCGGCCTGCTCGGTCTGGTTGCCTATGTCGCAGTGGCGCTGGCGATCAACATTGCGCTGGCACATTACCGCGAAGTGTCGGCGACCATTCTGTCGGGAGCGGGCACAGAGGTCATCCAGCAGCTGAAGACGGCGCCGCTCGGCCTGCAGGAGTTGAATTCCTGGATGCTGTTTGCCGTCGGCCTGATGTTCTCGCTCATCGCCTTCATCGATGGCTGCTATCTAACTGATCCCTATCCGGGATTCGCCGGCGTGCAGAAGCGCCTCGACGCGGCGAGAAGCAGCTATATCGACCGCAAGCTCGATCTGATCGACGATCTCCGGGATATCCGCGACGAACACAACAGCAAGATCGAGGCGATCATCCGCGACCTCAGCATGCGTAGGCAGGAGACCGCCGCGATCCTCGCCCACCGTGCCCGGACGGCCGGCCTCTTCGCTGAACACCAGAACCATCTCGAACGCACCGCCAACACGCTTCTGACCATCTATCGCGAGGCCAATCGAGGGGCGCGCACGGAGCCGGAGCCGGCCTATTTCGCCACCCGCTGTCAGCTTGAGCGGCTGGTGCCGATGCTGCACAGCAACGAGGAGTGGGACGACAAATTGCTTGGCGAACGCATCCAGAGCGCGCAGGCTGAACTAAGCGAGCAGATCAAGCGGATCGGCGACGAATTCGAAAGCGCCATCGAGAAGTATCACAAGCTCGACAATCTTTTCCCGGAGAGCACCATTGGCGCGACGCAAGCGGCGTAGTCGGGGCGGCAGCTCGGCGGGTCTGATCATCGCGACGGTTTGCCTTGCCGTCCTGTCCCTTGGCATCGTCGGCGCCTATGGCTGGCTGCGTTATAAGGCAAACGCCAATGTTGCAGTCGATCAGGCATCGCTTTGCCCGGTAGACGGGCCGAAATCGGAAACGGCAATCCTGCTTGACGTTACCGATCCGATCTCGGACACGACGGCGCTCGACCTGCGCAACCAGTTCCAGAAGATCGTCGCCGATGTGCCGGTCGGCGGCGCGATCGACATCTATGCGCTGACGGCGAAGGAAGGCGAGCTAATCCAGACCTTTCACGGCTGCAATCCCGGAAGCGGTGCCAGCGTCGACGAATGGACCAGCAATCCGCGGCTGGCGCAGGCGCGCTGGGAGAAGGGGTTCCAGAAGCCGCTTGCCGATATCGCTGGCAAACTCAGCGTCGGCGAGGCGGGCAAGCTGTCGCCGATCATGGCTGCGATCCAGAAGATCAATCTGGAGGTTTTCGCGAGTGCTGCCCCCGGCGCGCCGAAGCACCTCTACATTGCGTCCGACATGCTGGAGCACACCGACGCCTTCTCGAACTATCGCGATGGCGCCTCCTACCAGAAATTCCAGGCAAGTCCCGCGCGCGATAAATACCGGACGTCACTGGATGGTGTCATGATCAGGATCCTCGCCTTTCAAAGGCCGAATACGAAGTTCAGCATGGAGGATCTTGCGAATTTCTGGGCGCAGTGGATCAAGAACAATAATGGCTATTTCGACGGCTTCGTTCGATTGGAGGGGATACGCTGATGGCCGATGCTGAGGCAAGGTTCGCCATGCGCGACTACGGGCCGATGGTCCTCTTCGCCTCCACCACCATCGGCGGCATGATCTTCATCTGGACCTCGAAGCTCCTGGGCTGGTCGCTGCCGGTCGTCACCGGCGTTCCGCTGCTGCTGATGGCGATCTATTTCGCAGCATCACTTGCCTTTGCCGGGTTCCGCCTCCAGAACGAACAGACGGGCGACAATCTCTATTACATGGGATTCCTCTTCACCCTGTCGAGCCTCGGCGTCTCGCTCTATCTCTTCGCCGGCGAGACCTCTATCGAAACGATCGTCCGCAATTTCGGCATCGCCGTCACCTCGACCATCGCCGGCGTGACGCTGCGTATTCTCTTCAACCAGATGCGGCGCGATCCGATCGACATCGAGCGCAGTACGCGCCATGAGCTGGCCGAGATGACGCGGCGTGTGCGTACGGAGCTTGATGCTTCCTCGCGTGAGTTTTCCCACTATCGGCGCGTCAGCCAGCAAATGCTGTCGGAGGGGTTCGAGGAGATTGCGCACCAGGCCGAGCGCAATGGCGAGGAAATCCAGAAGATACTTGAGGTCTTAGCGAAACAGGCGGTCAAGCCGATCAACGATGCGGCGGCGCAATTGACCGAAACGACCTCGCAGCTATCCGAGATCATCGGCAAATTCGGCTCAGCCGTCGAAACCGTCGGCAGGAAGCTCGAGGATATCCGCGCGCCGGAAGACGTGGTCCGGGTCGAGCTCGCGCCGGCCATCGCCGCGATCAAGGACATGGCCGAGGCACAATTGCAGCCGTTGCGGAATATCGAGCGGACGCTGAGCCGGATAGCCGATCTGCCGGGACGGCCGCTATCGCCTGAACTCAAAGTGGTTGATCCGCAGGCGGAGAGATCGTCCGGTGCCGAGAACATGCTCGTGCATGACGAGGTGCTTTCCGGGACGGCGGGGCGCAAACGCCGGTGGCATCTATGGTGATACGCGCCACGGATGCCAAGCCGAAACTGGAACACAGGGGCTACAATCGTGGCCTAATCCTCGGCTTGACCATGGCTGAATCCATGCTGCTCCTGGTCTTTTGCCTGTTGCTGGTCGCGGCGGCGATGATTTCGCGCGAAAGAAGCCAGCGCTATGAGGCAGAACGCAAGCTGAAGAATGCCGAGCAGCAGCTTGTTCTTCTGGAACAGAAGCGGTCCGAGCAGAGCTATCTCATCGTGCAGCTGCAAAAGCAACTCAAGTCCGGCGATCTTTCTCCGGCGGATCAGGCCAAGCTGGAAAAGGACTGGCGCGAGCTGGTATTGGCACGCGAGACGCTGGACAGCATAGGCACGGAGGGAACAAAACCCGAGGATCTGCGTGAGCTTGCCAAGGTCGCGACCGTGTTGAAGCAGCACGGGGTCGAGCTCGCCAAGGCGCCGGACGAAGTGGACAGGCTTCTGGCGGCGGGGCTTGGCGGCACAGGCCCCCACGAATGGCCTCCGATCATCAATCTGGAAGATGTCAGGACGAATTATTTTCAGTCGGGCAGCACCGATCTGACCAGGACCTTCGTGCAGTTGCTCAATACCACCGTCGCCGATGAGATCGCCGGCAACCTCAACGACTACGATGCCAATATCGTCGAGGTGATCGGCCATACGGACGAACAGCCGGTGGCGCGAAGGGTCTCCAACCTCGATGACACGCTGATCGGCGCCATGGATGGCCGGTTGCCGATATCGGCCGTCGAGCCCGCCGACAATGCCGGGCTGGGTCTTGCCCGTGCCATCGCCGTCGCCAATGTGCTCAAAGCCAATCCCAAGCTGAAGAACGCCACGATCCTGCCGATGTCGGCGGCCCAGCTGATCCTGCCGGGCGATACGATCTCGGCGGGGCAGGCGGGTGCCGTGGAAACCCGCCGCCGCATCGAAATCCGCGTCCGCGGCAGGACGACGCCTGTCGCCGTGATCGGCGGGACAACGCCTCTCCCCGTCAGCGTGCACTGAGGGGGCATTGCCGCAAACGCTCTTATGCCTCAGCCATGCAGGCCGGGCGCCTCATGGCCGGTACGCGCCACATATTCCGTATAGCCGCCGCCATATTGATGGACGCCTTCGGGCGTCAGCTCGAGTACGCGATTGGAGAGCGCGGCGAGGAAATGCCGGTCGTGCGAGACGAACAGCATCGTGCCCTCGTATTGCGACAGCGCCTTGATCAGCATTTCCTTCGTGTCGAGGTCCAGATGGTTCGTGGGCTCGTCGAGCACGAGGAGGTTCGGCGGGTTGAAGAGCATGATCGCCATGACCAGCCGAGCCTTCTCACCGCCCGACAGCACACGACATTTCTTCTCGACATCGTCGCCGGAAAACCCGAAGCATCCGGCAAGCGCGCGAAGCGACCCTTGGCCTGCCTGTGGGAAATCATGTTCGAGCTGTTGGAATACGGTGCGTTCGCCGTCGAGAAGATCCATGGCGTGCTGGGCGAAGTAACCCATCTTGACGCTGGCGCCGAGCGCGACGCTGCCTTCGTCCGGCGTCGTTGAGCCGGCAACCAGCTTCAGCAGGGTGGACTTGCCGGCACCGTTGATGCCCATGATGCACCAGCGCTCCTTGCGCCGTACCATGAAATCCAGCCCCTCATAGATGACCCGGCTGCCGTATTTCTTGTGGACGTTCTTGAGGTTGACCACGTCTTCGCCGGAGCGCGGTGCCGGCTGGAATTCGAAAGCGACCGTCTGGCGGCGCTTCGGCGGCTCCACCCGGTCGATCTTCTCCAGCTTCTTGACGCGGCTCTGTACCTGCGAGGCATGCGAGGCCCGCGCCTTGAAACGCTCGATGAACTTGATTTCCTTGGCGAGCATTGCCTGCTGGCGCTCGAATTGCGCCTGCTGCTGCTTCTCGTTCTGTGCCCGCTGTTGTTCGTAGAATTCGTAGTCGCCCGAATAGCTTGTCAGCGAGCCAGCATCGATTTCGATGATCTTGGTGACGATGCGGTTCATGAATTCGCGGTCGTGCGAGGTCATCAGCAACGCGCCTTCATAGCCTTTCAGGAATTCTTCAAGCCAGATGAGGCTTTCGAGATCCAGATGGTTGCTCGGCTCGTCGAGCAGCATGACATCGGGGCGCATGAGGAGAATGCGGGCGAGCGCCACGCGCATTTTCCAGCCGCCCGACAGGGCGCCGACATCGCCATCCATCATCTCCTCGGTGAAGCTCAGGCCCGCCAGCACCTCGCGGGCGCGGCCCTCCAGAGCATAGCCGTCCAGCTCCTCGTAGCGCGCCTGCAGCTCGCCGTAGCGCTCGATGATACCGTCCATGTCGTCGGCCTGATCGGGATCGATCATGGCCGCTTCGAGCTCGCGCAATTCGGCGGCAACGACGCTGACCGGACCCGCGCCTTCCATCACTTCGGAGACGGCGCTGCGGCCTTCCATCTCGCCGACATCCTGGTTGAAGTAGCCAATGGTGATGCCCTTGTCGGCGGAGACCTGGCCTTCGTCGGGCAGCTCCTGTCCGGTGATCATCCGGAACAGCGTTGTCTTACCGGCCCCGTTGGGACCGACGAGCCCGACGCTCTCGCCCCTGTTGAGCGCTGCGGACGCTTCGATGAAAAGGATGCGGTGGCTGTTCTGCTTGCTGATATTTTCGATACGGATCATATTGTCTACGCGAGGCCCGAAGAGAGAGATTTTGGCGCCCTTATGCCACGTGTCTCTCGGTCTGTCCCAGGTTTTCAGCCATCCGGTCCGTCGAAAATCACCGCCGAGACGAGAAGAGCACAGTCGGCCGGGCGGCCGCTATGCAGCCTCGGTCTTTTCGGATGACAGCAGAAGCTTGTCGATCCGCCGGCCGTCGAGATCGATGACTTCGAAGCGCCAGCCGTTCTTGCTGAAGCTCTCGCCGAGTTCCGGAAGGTGTTTCAGCTCCTCCAGGACCAGGCCCGCGACGGTCTGGTACTCGGCATCCTCGTCCAGCGGGATGTTCATGAACTCCGAGAATTCGTCGATCGGCATCCAGCCGGAGACGAGATAGGAGCCGTCGTCGCGGCGGGCGATCGCCGGCTCTTCGCCATGTTCCGTCTGGAACACGCCCATGATGGCTTCCATGATGTCGCCGGAGGTGACGACGCCTTCGAAGTGTCCATATTCGTCAAAAACGAGAACCATGTCGGTGGGCGACGTGCGGATCATCTGGATGACGGTGTTGGCGGTGGCAAGATCCGACACGACCGGAACTTCGCGCGTCAGCGCCTTGATATCGGCGCGGCCGTCGGTAGATATTGCGTCGTAATAGTCCTTGACGAACAGAACGCCCAGAACCTCGTCGGAACTTCCCCGACGCACAGGCAGGCGCGAACGGCTGGTCTGATGGAGCTGTGAGCGTATCTCTTCCGCACGGTCGTCGATGTCGATGAGTTCTACTTCGCGCCTGGGGGTCATCAGCGCCCGGGCCGTGCGATCCGCCAGGCGCATAACGCCCGAAATCATTGCGGACTCTTCCCTCTCGATCACGCCGGCGCTCTGCGCCTCGGCAAGAATGGTCTTGATCTCCTCGTCGGTGACGCCATCGCTACCCTTACCGGATTGGCCGAGAAGGCGGAGTACCAGACGGCCGGACGCATCGAGAAGCCAGACCAGCGGCAAGGCGAGCTTCGACAGAACGGTCATCGCCGGAGCGACTTTGCTGGCCACCGTCTCGGGCGCGCGAAGTGCAATCTGCTTCGGGACGAGTTCACCGACGATCAACGAGAGATAGGTGATCGCCACGACGACCGTTCCGACGCCAAGGGCGTCAGCCAACCCCTGGGACAGCCCTTGCGTGACCAGCCAGTTCGTGAAGCGGGCGCCGAGCGTTGCGCCCGAGAACGCGCCGGACAGGACGCCGACGAGCGTGATGCCGATCTGGACCGTCGACAGAAAGCGGCCGGGATTCTCGGTCAACCTGATCGCCAGGCGGGCGCCCCTGCTGCCCTGATCCGCGAGCACCTTAAGGCGTGCCGGTCGGGAGGAAACCACGGCGAGCTCCGACATTGCCAGGACACCGTTGAGGATGGTCAGCAGGACGACGATTGAAATTTCGAGAAACAAAACCGGCTCTTATAATTGATGAGGATGCCGGTGAAGATATGCATCAATGCCCCGTCGCGCCAGTGGGGAGGGCGCCATAATATCCTCGGGAGGCCGGTTGTACGGTTCAAAAGAGGGCCGACTGGCGGTTTTGATCGTTCGGAGATTTTTTAACATACGATCGACCTCGATGGCTCTGCCCGGTGAAAAACGCGGGAAAGCTAAAATGCGAACAATCTTCTTTTGAATAAATTTGATGGCCTTTCGGCTTCATGGCGCCGTTCATGGAGCCAAAAATGCGATCGTTACTCGTCACATGCATTCTGTTTCTAGCCGGACTTTTGTTCTTTTCGAGCGCGACCATCGCGAAGCCCGCAGGGAATGTGTCCGGCTCGCAGCCGCATAGCTTTGCGCGGGTAACCATGAGGACGACCGTGCCGATCGGCTGGATCAGCTTCTGCCAAGCCCAGCCCAATGAATGTGTCGCAGGGCAGAAGAGCGAAGAATTCGCGAAGGTCGACGAGGACCGCTGGACCGAACTTCAGCAAATCAACCAATTGGTCAATCATGAGATCCAGGGCGTCGGGGACGATGACCACTATGGAATTTACAAATTGGGCATCATGAACTGGTGGACCTATCCCGATGACGGCATGGGCAATTGCAACGACTATGTCCTGCTGAAAAGGAAGCTTCTCATAGAAGCTGGCTGGCCCCGTTCGGCCCTACTGCTGACGGTCGTTCTCGACAAGCACAATGAGGGGCATCTGGTGTTGATGGCCCGAACGAACGACGGCGATCTCGTTCTGGACAATCTGACCGATGCCGTGAAGACGTGGAGCGGGACGGGCTATACCTATATCAAGCGGCAATCCGCTGACGATCCGAATGCCTGGCTCCGCCTTGAGCCGGGCCGTACGCCCGAAGAGCTTGCCATGATCAGCAAGGCCCTGGCAAATCACTTGCACTGATTGGCAGACCAGTAGGTATCCACGAGCTTCCGCCCGTCGCGGTCGAGGATCGCGATGTCACCGGGTATGACGACAAAGAAGCGCTCGTTTCTGTCGCCATCGGCGGATTGCTCGTCGACAATCCCGCAGACGACGAATCCGGGCATCCTGGTGCTTGGCTTGGTGCTCGATATGTGGACGGCCGACATCGGGACATCAACCCTTCGTACGATCGCGGCCGCGGCCAGTGTCGGAACGTCGTCCATCGTTGGAATTGCGGCGCCAGGCGCCGCGGCAAGCAGAACGCTTCCGGTCACGAAAAGATGTTTCACCGGGTTCCTCTCTGAAGCCGTGGATTTGTGCGCAAGCAAGCGCCATGTCAATTAAAGTTTATTGCGATTCGCCTCGCGGCTGAACCGCTCAGCCTTGTTTCAGGAGCCTGTTCGAATATGAAGGCGGTCCTGTGGTCGGGGCCTTTTACGAGAGCGATTATCAAATGCGAACAAGCCTATCGAAGATTTCGGCGACCAGCCTCATCCTTTTTCTCGCCATTGCCTCCACTTGCGCCGCCCGCGACATAGTGCGGGTGTCTCCCGGCAACCGCAATTCCGAGCAGCCCGCAATCCCCCAAACATCGGCGCTCCGCGCCAAGGCCTTCTCGACGACCTATGAGGAGAAATACGAAAAAATCCTCACGGTGCTTCGCCAGGACAAAAACCTGATGCAGCAGATCAAGAAGGCGGCTGAGACCTATCAGATTGACCCGATTCACATCATCGGCGCCCTTGTCGGCGAGCACACCTATAACGTCACGATCGTCGACCGGGTTCAGTCCTACTATGTCAAGGCGCTCGCCTATTCGAAGGCCGATTTCACCT
>DASVPC010000254.1:0-15750 GCA_036383055.1 Rhizobium sp.
CCTCGGCGAAACCATTCCGCCTGTCGGCTATATCGGATGCGCGCTGATGTTTACCGCTATGCTTGTGGTCGAGATCGTCCCGGAATTGACCCGCCGCCGCACCCAGCCTGCCTGAAACCGCATCCACTACGCGCACCCGGCCTGATTCGAAATTTTTTTTCGAATGCTCCGATAACCCGCTAGCGTTGTGTTTTTGGGAAAATCTCCTCACAAAATATATTGCAGACGATACAAAACGTTAATCATGCACTCGTGCGGAGCGATTTTTTGCGTTTTGACGCAAACAGGACACCCGCGGCGACTGTGCTCCTGAAGACACGTTAAAAAACTTTTGCTTGCCAATTCCCAATAATCGCAGCAATCTCGCGGCGTTCGGGCATTTTGCGAGCATGGGAAGTCCTTAAGAAAGTGCGCGCCGGAAACGCTAATATTCCGGTCAGCCGGTCTCAAAAAAGATGGGGAATAATCCCAGCATGAGACAGGCCGAGGTAGAGGGGACCTTTTTCTCGAAATTCAAGAATTGCCTGCTGACGCTCCGGAAGGGGCTTAATTCATGCTGCCCGTGTGGATGGCGGGTGGAGAGAAAAGGACCTGACGCATGGCCGAGACTGGCACTGTAAAGTTTTTTAACACCGATAAGGGCTTCGGTTTCATCAAACCGGACAAGGGTGGCGCTGACATCTTTGTACACATTTCCGCAGTACAGGCTTCTGGTCTGGCAGGATTGTCGGAAAACCAGAAGGTAAGCTTCGACACGGAACCGGATCGCCGCGGCAAAGGACCGAAGGCCGTCAATCTCCAGATTGCCGGCTGAAAAGCCTGACGGCTATCATTCGAGTTGAGGCCCGGCAGAGATGCCGGGTTTTGTCATTCAGTCTGCATTCAGCTTGCCGTGCCTAGTTTATCCCCCAATACAAGATTGGGAACGACGGTTCTCCCGCTCCCGTTCAGAGGATAGACGAATGAACATGCTCGGCAAAACCCTTCTCATGTCCGCCATGGCTGCAACGCTGACGCTGACCTCCATGTCAGCCGCTTCGGCCGACGATCGCTGGCATCATCGCGACGGCTGGGTGCTGGGTGGCGCCGCAGGTCTCGCCACCGGCCTGATCGTCGGCTCCGCCATCGCCAGCCAGCCGCGTTATGTCGAGCCCGGCCCGGTCTATGTCGATCCCGACTACGACGCGCCGCCCCCAGCCTATTATTATCGCGCACCGCCGCGCCGCGTCTATGTCGAACGCGATGTCAGCTATTACGCTCCACCGACCGCCGGCCTGCGCCCCTGGTCGTCGCAATGGATGCGCTATTGCTATGATCGCTACAGAAGCTTCGACGGCCGCAGCGGCACCTATGTCGGCTATGACGGCATGCGTCACTTCTGCAACTGATCGACGTATCGGCCAATGCCACAATACGAAGCGCCGCCTCCCGCGGCGCTTTTTCGATCCTAGAGCCCGCGCAGGAAAGGGTTGGTCCGGCGCTCCTCGCCGATCTGGCCGCCCGGTCCATGGCCGCAGATGAAGCCGACATCATCCCCCAGCGGAAACACCTTGTCACGGATCGAGTCCAGCAATTGCTGATGATTGCCGCCCGGCAGATCGGTGCGGCCGATCGAGCCGTGGAACAGTACATCGCCGAGATGGGCGAATTTCTGCTTCCTGTTGACATAGATGACATGGCCCGGCGCGTGGCCGGGGCAATGGAAGACCTCGAATTCGTGCTCGCCGAATGACACCTTGTCGCCATCCTTGAGGAGGCGATCCGGCACGACGTTGCGCACGCCTTCGATATTGAACATCTTGCCCTTGGCCTCGATATCTTGCAGCAGCGGCAGATCATCCTCATGCGGGCCGATGACTTCCAGACCGAGCGCTTCGCGCACTTCGTCCGCGCCGCCGGCGTGGTCGATGTGGCCATGCGTCAGCCAGATCGCCTTCAGCGTGATGTTGTTCTCACGCACCGTCTGCAGGATAAGATCGACATCGCCGCCGGGATCGACCACGACCCCTTCGTTTGTCTCCGGGTCGAACAGGATCGTGCAATTCTGTTCGAAAGGTGTCACCGGAATGATGCCGGCCTGGAGCATGCCCATGAAGCGCCTCGTCTGTTGAATGTCCGTTCTGCCGGTATAATCACAAACACCGGGCAAAACAGCCCCTTGCCCTGAAAATGCTCGGGCGAGAAAGGACGGCACACCGGGTTGCGACGGCGATCCGGATACCCGCAGCATCGTCCATGTTTATCGCTGATTCGCGTTGCGACGGCAGCACCATGTCGAAATCAAAGGCGGCGGCATGGCAGACTCCCCTCCAATGTGACTTTTCCCCCGAATTATTGCAAATTTCTCCCGTTTGAGTTGCCTTTCTATTTCCACCAGCCGATGCATGATGTAATTCTTATATAAATGAGGATTACCGCCACTCCCACGGCTAGATCCGGGGCGCGGCGCGACGGCATCCGGAAATGGCTTCCGGTACAATGGGAGAAGGCTGATCATGGAAAGTTTAGGGCCTATCATCACGCAACTGGTTGCCGGCGCTATCGGCGGCAACGGGGCCAGCGCCGTTTTGAAGCAGGAAGGGGTCAATCTCGTCGCCAGAACGATTGCCGGCGCTGTCGGCGGTCTCGGCGGGGGCCTTATTCTCAACCTGATCGGAAGCGAAGCCCTGACCGGCTATATCGCACAGGGCCTGTCCTCACTGGTCGCCGGTGGCGTGCTCTCGGCAATCGTCGGCGCAGTGCTCGGCCGTAAGTAAGACGAAAGTATCAGATCAAGGAAAGCCGGGCGGGGAGAAACCGCATCCGGCTTTCCTTGGGTGTTCCCCGATTTTGCCCGACAGCGGCGGCAGTCGGGCAGACATTGTTATGCGGCCGCTCGTCAGGCTTTCACCGATCGCTGTCGGCGCGACGCGTCAATGCGCGGTTCTCTGCTACCGGCGGCGATGCTCACACCGGTCACCTGCGCTATCTCGCTACGATAAATCCCCCCAAACAGTCGCATCAGCGCCCCATGACTGTCGGTTGTTGTTCCGGCAGCCTTTTCTCCACAAAGCATTTGGGAGAACGTGAGACCTGTTGGAGTTTTGCCAAGCCCGGTCTAGTTTCCACTTATGGCTATCCGTCCGGGCTGCAAAAGGTTGGAGAAACTTGCAGTGACGCAAAAATACGTCAATAAAGCTGACATATTTTTGCGTAAGTTTCCCCGTTGCCCCAAAACAGGAAAGGAAATGCCAAGGTGACACGGCAGGTGAACCCAAAAGCGGCGAAACCGGAGCTACTGGCAGCGCCGATGGAGAATGTCGGGATCATCGATTTCGAAATCATCGAGCTGCTTTTCTTCGCCTATCGCGACTTCGTATCCGATCCGGACCAGATCCTGGACAAGAGCGGATTCGGGCGCGCGCATCACCGTGTCGTCCATTTTGTTAACCGCGAACCCGGCATGACGGTTGCGGACCTTTTGGAAACATTGAAGATTACCAAACAGAGTTTGGCGCGGGTTCTCAAACAATTGATCGATTCGGATTATATTCGTCAGGTGGCCGGGCCTGAGGATCGTCGCCAGCGTAAGCTGTATCCGACGCAGGCCGGCCGCGATTTGGCGCTGGCGCTAGCAGAGCCGCAATCACGCCGTATTGAACAGGCATTCGAAGGCGCGTCCGACGCGACGCGCGAAAGCGTCAAACGGTTCCTGAGGGGAATGCAGGACTAAGACATGATCTCGAACCGGAGAACCGCGAAGTGGGTTTGGGATAAGATCATCTCAATCAAATAGATAAAACAAGATCGAGACGGATTGAATGACGACAAAGACAGCAATTTCCGATGATGCGGCGCATCTCCTGGTCGTGGATGACGACACGCGTATTCGCGCCCTTCTCAATCGCTATCTCATGGAAAAGGGTTTCCGGGTGACGGTCGCCGCCGAAGGCGCCGAGGCCCGTCGCAAGCTCGAGGGGCTGGACTTCGACCTGATCATCATGGACGTCATGATGCCCGGCGAGTCCGGGATCGTGCTGACGTCAAGCCTCCGCGCCATCAAGAACATCCCGATCATCATGCTGACCGCCCTTGCCGAAGCCGATGCGCGCATCGCCGGATTGGAAGCTGGCGCCGACGATTACCTGCCGAAGCCTTTCGATCCGCGCGAACTGGTGCTGCGCATCAACAATATCCTCCGCCGCAATACGCCGGCCGACGCGCCGAAGATCGAACAGGTGATGTTCGGCCCCTATACCTTCTCGCTGACCCGCAAGGAGCTGAAGAGGGCGTCGGAACTCATACGGCTGACCGACCGGGAACAGGAAATCATGCTGCTCTTTGCCAAGCGCGCCGGCGACACCATTCCGCGCCACGAGCTGATCGGCAGCGATGCCGAAGTTGGCGAGCGCACCATCGACGTGCAGATCAACCGCCTGCGCCGCAAGATCGAGGACGATCCGGCCAATCCCATCTGGCTGCAGACGGTGCGTGGCATCGGCTACCGCCTGAGCATAGATTGATATCAAGTCTCAGGGGCCAGCGGCGATGGTGACATTCGACTCGATCAGGCGCGATCAGGACCACCCGCCGTCCAGCGGCATGCGTTGGCTGTCGCGCTGGCTGCGCCGACGTCTGCCGACCGGTATCTATGCACGTTCGCTGCTGATCTTCATCCTGCCGATGATCATCCTGCAGGCGGTCGTCACCGTCGTCTTCATGGAACGTCACTGGCAGATGGTGACGCAGCGCCTGTCGATGGCAACCACACGCGACATCGCCGCCATCATCGCGATCATCGAAACCTATCCGCAGGATGCCGACTATTCGGCCGTCACACAGATAGCCCGGCAAAAGCTCGATCTCACCATCTCGATTGAGCCGGGCGGCGAGCTGCCGCCACCCCGCGAAAAACCGTTCTTCTCGATTCTCGACGGCATCCTCAGCGATGAAATCCACGAACAGATCAACCTGCCGTTCTGGGTCGACACGCTCGGCAATTCCAGCCTTGTCGAAATCCGCGTCAAGCTGCCGGACAAGGTGCTGCGCGTCTTTGCCAAGCGCAGCCAGACCTATGCCTCGAACACCCACATCTTCATTCTGTGGATGGTCGGCACCTCGCTGGTGTTGATCGGCATCGCCGTTTTGTTCCTGCGTGGCCAGATCCGGCCGATCCTGGCGCTGGCGCAGGCCGCCGAAAGTTTCGGCAAGGGCCAGCGGCTGGAGAATTATTCGCCACGTGGCGCTGATGAAGTCCGCCGAGCCGGCCTCGCCTTCATCCTGATGCGCGAACGCATCGAACGGCAGATCGAGCAGCGCACGGCGATGCTCTCCGGCGTCAGCCATGATCTGCGCACTGTGCTCACCCGCTTCAAGCTGCAGCTCGCCCTCGTTGGCGAAAATCCCGATCTCGTCGGCCTCAGCGAAGACGTCGAGGACATGCAAAGCATGCTGGAGGGTTACATGGCTTTTGCCCGCGGCGAGGCTGAAGAGGATGTCGGCACGCTGCATCTCAGCGATATCCTCGACAAGGTCGAGCAGGACTTCTCTCTCCACGGCAAATCCATGACCTACTCGATCGACGGGGACGATGAAATCTCCGTCCGTCCGAACGCCTTCGCGCGGCTGGTGACGAATCTTGCCTCCAATGCGCGCCGCTATGCTCAGACGCTGCGGGTCGACGCCAAGCACAGCGCCAAATGGCTGACGGTCATTTTCGACGACGACGGCCCCGGCATTCCCGTCAATGCGCGCGAGGACGTGTTCAAACCGTTCTTCCGGCTGGATGAAGCGCGTAATCTCGACAATTCCGGCACTGGTCTCGGCCTGGCGATTGCCCGTGACATCGCCCGCAGCCATGGCGGCAACGTCACGCTCGGCGACAGCCCTCTCGGCGGCCTGCGCGCCACCATCCGCATTCCTGCTTAAAAGGACGTACATGCCGATCGATATCAACGACATGCATTGGCTGAACGCCCCGCCCGTCTGGGAAATGAACCAGGGACGTCTGCTCGTCCGCTCCGGCGACAAGACCGACTTCTGGCAGGAAACATACTACGGCTTCCTCCGCGATAACGGCCATTTCCTCGGCCAGCCGCATCGAGGCGACTTCACCGCCGAAATCACCTTCATCGGACAGTATCGCGAACTCTACGACCAGGCCGGCCTGATGGTCCGCTATGACGCCAGGCGCTGGATGAAATGCGGTATCGAATATACCGACGGCGCCAAGCATTTCAGCGTTGTGGTTACCGACGGCAATTCCGACTGGTCCGCCTTCCGGCTCGATCACGAGTTCGATGCTATGTCGGTCCGGGTGACACGCAACGGCGACGCGCTCTTCATCCAGTATCGCACCGACAAGATGAGCGAGTGGCGCATGGCCCGGCTCGCCTGGTTCGATCCAACCCTGGAAGAGGTCTCCGCCGGCCCCGCCTTCTGCTCACCGCAGCGCGAAGGTTTTGAAGCGGAGTTTCTGGATTTCAGTCTGACGGAACCGGTATCGCGGGATATTCACTAAAGACCTTCTCCCCAAGGGGAGAAGGCGAATATCACATCATCTTCCGACCGTTCGGCACCGGCTGCGTCACAGCCGCAAGCACGATGGCACCATTTTTATCCTCGAAGCCGAGGGTCAGCACTTCGGAGCGAACGGGACCGATCTGGCGTGGCGGGAAATTGACGACGGCGAGGATCTGGCGGCCGATAAGGCTCTCCAGCGTGTAGTGCACGGTAATCTGTGCCGAAGAGCGCTTGATGCCGATCTCCGGTCCGAAATCGATTCTCAGCTTGTAGGCCGGCTTGCGTGCTTCCGGAAAGGCCTCGGCCTCGATGATCGTCCCGACGCGGATATCCACCCGCTCGAAATCGCCATAGGTGATTTCTTCCGCCATGCGCGCATCCTCTAGATCTTGGAATTCAGCCAGCCAGTTCCTGCGCGCGCTTGCGCGCCGCTTCCAACGCCTCGTCGAACAGAGGCTGCATGCCGCCTTCGGCCATCAACACAGCGAGGGCCGCCGCTGTCGTGCCGCCGGGAGACGTCACGTTCTGGCGCAGGCGCGAGGCGTCGTCGGGGGACTGATGTAACAATTCACCAGCCCCCGCGACAGTTTCCCGCGCGAGCCGCATGGCGAGGTCCGCCTGCAGGCCAAGCTTCCGGCCCGCTTCCGCCATGCACTCGACGAGATAAAAAACATAGGCCGGTCCGCTGCCGGACACCGCCGTCACAGCATCGATATCGGCCTCTTCCGGCACCCACTCAACCGGACCGGACACCTTCAGAAGATCATGCACCAATTGTCGCTGGCTCTTGCCGACCTCGGCATTGGCGAAGGCGCCGGTGACGCCGCGACCAACCATGGCCGGAGTATTCGGCATGGCACGCACCATCGCCGCCTTCCCCAGGCTCTTTTCCAGGGAAGCAAGCGTCTTGCCAGCCGCTATCGACACCACCACCGTATTCGGCCCGACCGTTTCCTTGAACGGCGGAAGCACGGCATCCATGACCTGCGGCTTGACCGCAATGAAGAGAACGCCGGCAGTGACGCCGATCGGAACGCTGCTGACGTGGCTTGCGCCGGCATCGGCAATCAATTTCAGCATCGTCTCGGACGGATTGGGATCGACCACGGTCACCGAGGAACCCGGCACGCCGTTCTTCAGCCAGCCCGTCAGCATCGCGCCACCCATATTGCCGGCGCCGATCAGGATGATGGCACCGGACGATACGAGAGCGCTAGAGGATGCCTCGGTCGTCATATCAGCATTCGCCCACGGTTTCGAACAGCACGGCTTCCATGGCGCGATTTGCGTCAAGGCCGGACCATACGACGAACTGGAAAGCCTGATAGTAGGCCTCGCAGGTGTCAAGAGCGTTGGACAGCAACACTTCCACCTGCCGGTTGGTCGGCTCGGCGCCGCCGGACAGCAGCAGCGACTGCCGGAAGATCACGATATCCTCCTGCCGCCACAGGTCGAAGTGACCCATCAGCACCTGCCCGTTGATGCAGGACAGAAGCTTGATGACTTCGTTGGCGCGGATGTCAGGAACCTTGATGTCGAAGGCGCAGGCGATATGCAGCGCCTCGAACTCCTCCATCCAGGAGAAAGATACATGATAGTCCGTCCATTTGCCTTCGACGGTCATGGCGATTTCGTCTTCGCCCGACCGCTCAAACGACCAGTCGTTATTGGCAGCCACGAACTCGATCATATCGACCGGATTTGACTGGCGTTCGACTTCTATTTCCATAAGGCTCATGCAGCACCTTCTTGACCGGAACGAATGCAGCTTTCGCGTGCTTCAACATTGAAAGAACGCAAACTGTTTTACTCCGGAAACATCCTCGGGATGATGTTGAACGGCTGCCAGACTAACGCATCCACCCTGCCCGGAGCTTACCAAGTCCGTTTCGAATCATCATTTAAAATCAGTGTATAACGGCATGCCCGGCATGCCAGCCCCTGAAGGGAGATTTTGGGCAAGGGCGCTGTGGAAAGCTCTTCCGATGTCTATTCAGAAGGGAGTCATAACCGACTCTGGCGATTGGCTTTTTTGCCAGTGTCCACAGGTGGATAAATCGCCGAAAATTTTAGAGGAAAAGTGCGTGGCAGAGGCCTGCCACGCCTATTTATCGCAAAATTAATCGCGCTTACTTGCTTTTGGTGGAAAGACGCGCTTCCAGCGCCTCGATTCTGGCGAGCAGCGCCTCATTCTCGTCACGCGCCTTGATCGCCATTTCGCGAACGGCTTCAAATTCCTCGCGCTTGACGATGTCGAGGCTGTTCAGCCAGCGTTCGGCATGCGCGTTGAAAGCCGTTTCGATCTCCCGGCGCACGCCCTGGGCCGCACCGGCGGCATCGGTCATCAACTTGGCGAATTCGTCCATGATACGGTTCGGTCCAGTGCTCATTGTAGTCTCCTTGCGGCCGTCGACCCCGAAAACGGATGGCATCAATATAGGGGCCGGATAGGGATGAGGTAGGATTTCCCAGGGTTCGATGCAAGCAAATTGAGATAGGGCGGGACAAGCCGGCGCATGACGAAGGACTTACGAAAATCGACTTGACCGTTTCAATACCGAACGCCATCTTCCAGCCACATTGGATTTAGCATGCTCTTGTCCAAGAATCGCATCGCAATTTTGCGAACCATGCTCTAACGGATCTGACAATCTTGCTGACATCCGCCACTCTCGCCGCCATTTTGCCTTTTCCCGATATCGATCCGATCGCCTTTTCGCTCGGCCCCCTTGATGTTCATTGGTACGGCCTCGCCTATGTCGCGGGTATCCTGCTCGGCTGGCTCTATGCACGGCGGCTGGTCGACAACGGCAAGCTTTGGCTGAACGACACCGCGCCGATGACGCGCGTTCATCTGGACGATTTCATCCTGTGGGTGGCCTTGGGCATCGTTCTCGGCGGCCGCATCGGTTACATCCTGTTCTACGATCTCGACAAGGTGATCGCCGATCCGATCCGCGCCATCCAGATCTGGAAGGGCGGCATGTCTTTCCATGGCGGATTAATCGGCACCACCATCGCCATGATTCTGTTTGCCAATCGCAGCAAGATCCCGGTCTGGAGCCTGTTCGATATCGTTGCCGCCGTCGCCCCGATCGGCCTTTTCTTCGGCCGTATCGCCAATTTCGTCAACGGAGAGCTCTGGGGT
Source organism: Rhizobium sp. (assembly GCA_036383055.1). Classification (GTDB taxonomy): domain Bacteria; phylum Pseudomonadota; class Alphaproteobacteria; order Rhizobiales; family Rhizobiaceae; genus Rhizobium. The sequence goes on from DASVPC010000254.1 coordinate 9,650, forward strand.
CGCGCTGCCGATGTCCCCTGGGCCATGGTCTTCTGTAGCCCGCACATCATTGCTGCCCATGAAGGCATCTGCCCGGCCGGCCCCGATCCACGCCATCCAAGCCAGCTCTACGAAGCCGGCATCGAGGGCATTATCCTCTTCTTCTTGCTCTTCATCCTGACGCGCTGGGCCTTGGCGCTGAAGAAACCGGGCGTCATCAGCGGCGTTTTCGTCATCGGCTACGCCTTTTCGCGCATCTTCGTCGAATTCTTTCGTCAGCCCGACGAGCAGCTCGGCTACCTCCTCGGCACCAATTGGCTGACTATGGGCATGGTGCTGTCCCTGCCGATGGTCGCGATCGGCCTTTGGGCAGTCATTCGCGCCCGCCACGCCGCCGCCAGGCAGACGGCTTGATCTCTGGGTGAAATATCGCGTGATCCTTCCGAAAACTGCCTTATATTTTTCGGAATCATGCTCTAGCGAGACCAAATGATGACGACCCCGCTCGGCGAAAAAATCAAAGCCATTATCCGTGCGAACGGACCGGTCAGCATCACCGATTATTTCTCCCTCTGTCTCGCCGATCCGCAGCACGGCTACTACAAGACGCGCGAACCCTTCGGCAGCGTCGGCGATTTCGTCACAGCGCCCGAGATCAGCCAGCTTTTCGGTGAGATGATCGGCATCTTCATGGTGCATGCCTGGCAGCGCCACGATACGCCGAGCGATGTTCGCCTTGTTGAAATCGGACCCGGCCGTGGCACGATGATGGCCGACATGGTGCGTGTCATCAGCAAGCTCGCGCCGCCGCTCTATGACGCCATGAACGTACACCTGGTCGAAACCAGCGATCGGTTGCAGGAGTTTCAGCGCCAGACGCTTGCCGATCATGGCGACAAGGTTTCCTGGCATTCCGACTTCAACGACGTGACGGCAGGCTTCACCCTACTTGCCGCCAACGAGCTCTTCGACGCCATTCCCATCCGCCAGTTCGTCCGCACCACGAACGGGTTTCGCGAGCGCACGGTCGGGCTTGACGCCAATGACGAGCTGACCTTCGCGGTTGGCGTCGCCGGCCTCGACCCGGCATTCCTTCCGGACGGGCAGCTACCGCCCATCGGCACCATCTTCGAGATCGCCCCTGCCCGACAGGCGGTGATGACGACGATCTGCGACCGGATCGCCACGCATGGCGGCACTGCGCTTGCCATTGACTACGGGCACATGGCGACTGGCTTCGGCGACACCCTGCAAGCCGTGCGTATGCATGAATACGATCCGCCGCTGGAGCATCCGGGCGAAGCGGATCTCACCAGCCATGTCGATTTCCAACATCTGGCCCAGACGGCCGCCGCCTCCGGCCTGCAAATCAACGGATGCTGTCATCAGGGCGATTTTCTCCTCGGGCTCGGGCTGCTGGAGCGGGCAGCCGCGCTTGGCCGCGATCGCGATGCGGCGACACAGGACGGCATCCGCGCCGCCGTCGAACGGCTTGCCGGCGCCGGCGAAGGCAAGATGGGTGAGCTCTTCAAGGTGCTGGCAGCCTCCAGCCCGTCGATCGATCTCCAGCCCTTTCGCCCGGCACGTTGAACAAGACTGCTAAAGCCAGCGGATTGACAGAGCGCGCATGGCTGGGCCAACATCCCGGCCAAATCGAACCGCTTCGCCACAGATGCGTTATTCATCACGATCCATGCCAAAGAACCCATCAAAGGACACGCGGTATTGCCGACTCCGATTGAAAGCACGCTGCTGAGCGCCGCCAAAAACGCCGGTATCCGCCACGGCTATTTCACCCGCGAGGGCGGCGTTTCGGAGGGCCTCTATCGCGGCTTGAACGTCGGTCTCGGCTCCCATGACGACCGCGCGCATGTGGAAGAAAACCGCCGCCGCGTCGCCGGCTGGTTCGGCCTGCCGCTGGAGCGGCTTGCGACCGTGCATCAGGTCCATTCGCCCGACGTCATCACCGTCAACGCCAACTATGACGGCAATCGCCCGCAGGCCGACGCAATAGTGACGGCGACGCCGGGGATCGTACTCGGCGTGCTCGCCGCCGATTGCGGGCCTATCCTTTTCGCTGATCCCGAAAACCGGGTGATCGGTGCCGCCCATGCCGGCTGGAAGGGCGCGCTGACCGGCGTGCTGGAGAACACCATAGAGGCGATGGTCGCGCTCGGCGCCAAGCGCGAAGCGATCACCGCCTGCCTCGGCCCCTCGATCAGTCAGGCAAGCTATGAAGTCGGCCCGGAATTCGTCGATCGCTTCACCACTTACGACCCGGATTACACCAAGTACTTCATTCCGTCCGAAAAGCACGGCCACGCGATGTTCGACCTGCCAGCGCTGACGGTCGACCGCTTGCGTAAGGCTGGCGTGACGGCCGAAAGCCTCGCTCTCTGCACCTATCCCGATCCCGGCCGCTTCTTTTCCTATCGCCGCACCACGCATGCGAAGGAACCGGATTACGGCCGGCAGATCTCAGCTATCGCCATCGAGGAGACCTCCTAAAATGGCCCTGCATTTCGAACGCAGCGAATTCGACGCCCGCCTGGCCCGTCTCCTCGCGAAAATGCAGGAGGAGAAGCTCGACGCCATGCTGCTCTTCGCGCAGGAGAGCATGTACTGGCTGACGGGCTACGATACCTTCGGCTACTGCTTTTTCCAGACGCTGGTGGTCAAGTCGGACGGTACGATGGTGCTTTTGACCCGCTCGGCCGATCTTCGCCAGGCGCAGTTGACCTCGATCATTTCCGACATTCGCATCTGGGTCGATCGCGTCAACGCCGACCCGACCGTCGATCTCAAGGAATTGCTGATCGAGCTCGATCTGCTCGGCGCCCGCATCGGCGTCGAATATGACACGCACGGCATGACCGGCCGCGTCGCCCGCCTGCTCGACAGCCAGATCGCTACCTTCGGCCAGATCGTCGACGCCTCCTATCTCGTCAGCCGCCTGCGCCTTATCAAAACTCCGACGGAAATCGCCTATGTCGAGCGCGCTGCCACCCTTGCCGACGATGCGCTGGATGCCGCACTCCCGCTGATCAAGCCCGGTACCGACGAAGCCGATATCCTGGCCGCCATGCAGGGCACGATCTTTTCCGGCGGCGGCGATTATCCCGCCAATGAGTTCATCATCGGCTCCGGGCCGGAGGCCCTGCTCTGCCGCTATACAGCCGGCCGCCGCAAGCTTGACGCCAACGACCAGCTCACCCTCGAATGGGCCGGCACCTACGCCCATTATCATGCCGCGATGATGCGAACGGTCGTCATCGGCGACCCCAGTCATCGCCACCGCGAACTTTTTAGCGCCTGCCTCGAAACCATCCAGGCGATCGAAACCGTGCTGAAACCCGGCCATACCTTCGGCGACGTCTTCGACATGCATGCCAAGATCATGGACGAGCGCGGCCTTGCCCGCCACCGGCTGAATGCCTGCGGTTATTCGCTCGGCGCCCGCTTCTCTCCTTCCTGGATGGAGCATGAGATGTTTGTTGCCGGCAACCCGCAGGAGATCGAGGAGAGCATGTCGCTCTTCGTGCACATGATCATCATGGATTCCGACACCGGCACCGCGATGACGCTCGGCCAGACCTATCTGACGACATCCCAAGCCCCCAGAGCCTTGTCGCGCCATCCGCTCGAATTTCTTAACCGTTAGCGGCGTAAAATAGCGATCCTGAAGGGGTGCCCCTCGAAGGAAAGGATCGTGTACATGGGACAGGTCAGGACAACGTTGATTTCCGTTGGCTTCTGCCTTGCGCTCGCCGCCTGCAACACGACAGACGCCCTGACGCCGCCCGGAACCATCGGCGACGCCGGCTCCAGCCCCGTCACGCAACGCGATGTCGAACGCATGGCCTCCGCGCCGCAGCGACAGCGGAGCTATCAGACCGCGCAGGACAGCTACAGCTACCAGCGACAGGGGTATCTGCAGCAGGGTTACCAGCCGCAAAGCTCTGGCGGAGGCTCGCTCGATGATCAGGCCGCAGCGCTCAGAAGCGGCGGCGGCAACCCCTACGCCTCCCGCCCCCTCGATGGCTCCCAGACTGCATCCATTCCGCAGAACAGTTCACCAATCTCGGAATCCGATGAACAGCGCGAAGCCGATCGCCGCCTCGCCGACGACCCGCAACCGCAGCAACAGGCGACGGAAGATCAACAGAACGATCAGCCGCCGCCCGCGCAACAACAGCAGCAACAAGCTTCCATCGCCCCCACGGCGATCACCGGTGGAAACAGCGTTCGCTTCCTGCCGATCATCGGAGCGCCGGTCGAGGCCGTCACTCCGCTTTCGCGCCAGCTCGGCGCGGAGGCGCGTTCGCTTGGCCTCGCGATCAAGAGTTCAAGCGATTCCAGCGCCAGCTATATTCTGAAGGGCTATCTTTCCGCCTTCCAGGATGGACCGCAGATTTCTGTCACCTATGTCTGGGATGTCCTCGACAATAGCGGTGCCCGCCTGCACCGAATTCAGGGAGCGGAAAGCGCGCCGCTGAAGCGCGGCGATCCATGGACCGCCGTTCCGCCCGTCGTCATGCAGAAAATCGCCACCAAAACCATGTCGGAATTCAATTCCTGGCGTGACTCTCGCGGTGGATAGCCACAGGCTTTTCAGAAATATGAAAGCTATCATGCCTCTCCCCCCTTGCATTCGGGAGCAAGGCGGTTAAAAGCGCGGCTATCAGGTTGGTAACAGGCGGGCCAAAATGAAGATTTTCGCAGGCAATTCGAACAGGCACCTCGCCGAAGCGATCTGCAATTATCTCAATCTTCCTTTGGGGAAGGCAAGTGTTCGGCGTTTCGCGGACCAGGAAATCTTCGTTGAAATCCAGGAAAACGTACGTGGCGAGGACGTGTTTGTCGTTCAGCCGACGTCGTTTCCGGCCAATGACCACCTCATGGAATTGTTGATCATGGTGGACGCGATGCGACGCTCCTCGGCGCGGCGCATCACGGCTGTCATTCCCTATTTCGGCTATGCTCGTCAGGACCGCAAGGCCGGTCCGCGCACGCCGATCTCGGCGAAGCTCGTGGCAAACCTCATCACCGAGGCCGGGGCCGATCGCGTATTGACGCTTGATCTTCACGCCGGCCAGATCCAGGGTTTCTTCGATATCCCGACGGATAATCTTTACGCCCTGCCGATCCTGACGCGCGACATCGTGGCCAACTACGATATCGGCAACGTCATGGTGGTTTCACCCGACGTCGGCGGCGTGGTACGTGCCCGCGCGCTCGCCAAACGCCTCGACTGTCTGTTGGCGATCGTGGACAAGCGCCGTGATCGCCCGGGTGAATCCGAAGTCATGAACATCATCGGCGATGTCACGGGCAAGGATTGCATCCTGATTGACGATATCGTCGATTCCGGCGGCACGCTCTGCAATGCCGCCGAGGCACTCCTGAAGAATGGTGCGACCAGCGTCACGGCCTATATCACCCACGGCGTTCTGTCCGGTGGCGCCGTGACCCGCATCGCCAATTCGAAGCTGAAGGAACTGGTGATCACCGATTCCATTCAGCCGACGACGGCGGTGCTATCCGCGCCGAACATCCGCGTCATCAGCACCGCCAGCCTCATCGGCGAAGCCATCAACCGCACCAGCCAGGAAGAATCGGTTTCCAGCCTGTTCGACTGAAAACCGGCCGTCCTTCCTCATGCCGGTGTCACACCGGCCGAATGTCTTTGCCGCCAGACAAGCAGCCCTATTCCGATCAACCCCGCGACGAAAACCGCGGCGCCCGCCCCCATGATCGACGGCCCGATGCCAAACCAGGCAAAGAGCGTCGGCGACATGAGATAGGCAAGGAAAAGGCCGAGAAAGATCGCGCACATCATCAAGCGATAGATCTGCGCCAGGCGGTGCGGCTCGCTTCTCGTCTGCATCAGATGCAGCATGGCGAGATTCTCGAAGGGGCCGTTGATCGAGGCAAAACATGCGACGGCCATCAACCAGAAGCGATCATGCATCAGCGGCAGCAGGAAAACCCCCGAGCCGAAGATGAGCTTCGCCGCGATGATCCAGACCACCGGCCGGCGCGGCTTGACGCTGCTGAGGATCAGATTGGTTGTGAGGTTGCCGACGCCATAGGCGGTCATCATCAGGCTGTAGTCGGTCAGC
>DASVPC010000255.1:0-7836 GCA_036383055.1 Rhizobium sp.
CGGAATTCGTCAACATGCGGCAGCATGGTTCGCACACCTCTGGCACGAGGTTCGAAGCCTTCGAAGCGCAGCAATGGATTGAGCCAGATCAGTCGCCGGCAGGAACGATGCAGCCGGTCCATTTCCGTTCCGAGCAATTCCACACCATCCCGCTCCAACCCATCTGTGATGAGGAGCACGATAGCGCCCTGCCCGAGCACACGGCGCGCCCAGAGCCGATTGAACTCCTTCAGCGTTTCGCCAATACGCGTGCCGCCGGACCAGTCGCGCACGGCAGCGGCGCATTCATCGAGTGCCTCGTCCGGATCCTTGTGCCGCATCGCCCGCGTGACATTGGTCAGCCGCGTGCCGAACAGGAAGGTATGCACGCGCCGCCGTCTCTCGGTCAGCACATGCAGGAAATGAAGAAAGATACGGGTATATTGGCTCATCGAGCCGGAGATGTCCGCAAGCACCACCAGCGGCGGCTGCATCTCTCTGTGTCTGCGATAGTGTGGCAGGATCAGCGAGCCGCCGGTGCGCAACGCGGAGCGCATCGTAGCACGGGGATCGATCCGGACCGGCGCATGTGCCGAGACAAAACGGCGGGTCCGCACGCGATCGAGCGGCAGCTCCAGCCTCGCCAGTTCCTTCTTTGCGACAGCGATTTCCGCGGCCGACATCTGCGCGAAATCCATGCGGCGCAGCACTTCGCTGCCGGATGTGGTGAAGCGGGCATCGATCTCGATATCCGGCGTCTCGCGCTGCGGCCGGCGATCGTTACGGTCCCCGAGCAAGGCATAACCGGCGCGGGTTTCGCCCGGCTTCGGCTTTTCCTTCTCGCGATTGTCGAGTGCGATCGGCGACATCATCGCGATCATCTTCTGCACGAGATCGCGTGAGCGCCAGAACAGCCGGAAGGCCTCGTCGAAAACCGCGAGATCCTCATGGCGCTTGACGAAGGTGGAACAGAGCGCCGCATGAAACTCGTCACGCGAGCCGATGCCGATCGCCTCCACGGCCTCGATGGCGTCAGCAATAGCAGCTGGCCCGATCTTCAAGCCCGCCTTGCGAAGCGCCCGGGCGAAGAAGACGATATTGTCGGCAAGACGCCCGTCACCGGGCGGTGGCGGTGGCGGCGGAGCGACGATGCCATCCCGTGCTTGCGGCTCCATTGCTTTATCCCGTCGCAAGCAGTTCGGATTTCACCTCATCCAGCACCCGCTTGCCCTCGCCGCCCTGAATGCGGGCGATATCGTCCTGGTATTTCAGCAGGGTGCCGAGCGTATCGGAAATCGTCTCCGGATCGAGCGCCAGCCTGTCGAGTTCGGTCAGAGCCGTCGCCCAATCGATCGTTTCAGCGACACCGGGATTCTTGAAGAGGTCGAGCGTGCGCAGCTTCTGCACATAGGCGACGATCTGGCCCGACAGCGCCTCGTTGCAGCCTGGCACCTTGCGGCGAATGATCTCCAATTCCTGTGCGGCCTCCGGATAATCGACCCAATGATAGAGACAGCGCCGCTTCAGCGCATCGTGCACCTCGCGGGTGCGGTTGGTGGTGATGATGACGATCGGCGGTTCGGCGGCCCGGATCGTGCCGAGTTCCGGCACAGTCACCTGGAAATCGGAAAGCACTTCCAGCAGGAAGGCTTCGAACGCCTCATCGGTACGATCCAGCTCATCGATCAGGAAGACCGGTGCGCGGCCGTCGACGCTCGACAAGGCCTGCAGCACGGGCCGGCGGATCAGATAGCGTTCGGAGAAGATGTCGGCCTCAATGCGGTCGCGATCGGTGAGGCCCGATGCTTCGGCAAGGCGGATTTCCAGCATCTGTGCCGGATAGTTCCACTCATAGACGGCGGAGGAAACGTCGAGACCCTCGTAGCATTGCAGCCGGATCAGCGGCCGGTCGAGCGCCTTCGACAGCACCTTGGCGATCTCGGTCTTGCCGACGCCGGCCTCGCCTTCGAGAAACAGCGGTCGTTTCATCTTCAGCGCAAGAAACAGCACCGTGCCAAGCGCCCGCCCGGCGAGATAATCATGAGCGCCGAGCAAGGCGATCGTCTCGTCGATCGAGCCAGGCAATGAAGGTGCAGCTTTATCGGACATGGTTTCTCCCATCACTGCGCCGCGCGTCCTATCGGACGCGCAAAGGACGCAGTAACATCTTAAACTGGCGCATAATCCTTTCCTTAAATCGATTCCGATTCAAGGGGTTATGCGCTAGGGAGTTCATAGCGCGTGATAGTCGCGGTTCATATAGATGAGCGCCGGCTTGATTTCACTGAACCGCACCGCCATGACCTCGCCGAAAATGATGTTGTGCGTCGACGCCTCCTTGATCTCGAGGACGCGGCAGTCGAAGGCCACCAGTGCGTCGGCAAGCACCGGCGCTCCCGTTGCCAACGTCTCGAAAGTGCCACTGGCGAAGCGCTCATCATTACTGAGGCCGGTCTTGCCGGAAAAGGCGTCCGCAAGTCCCTGGTGATGAGCACCGAGCGCATTCAGCGCGAAGACACCACTCTTGAAGAAGATCTCGTTCTTCGCATTGCTGTTGTTGAGGCAGATCAGGACAGTGGCTGGATTATCGGAGACCGAGCAGCCAGCCGTGATCGTCACCCCGCGCCGCTCGCTGCCGAGTGCCGTGGTCACCAGTTGCACATGCCCCGCATAGCGGCTCATGGCATCGCGATAGAGCGCCGGTCCCATACTCTGCCTGTCTAGCACGATCGTTTCCCTCATTTCCGTCATTTCGCATGTTCCGTTCAATATGGCGGGCGGATCCTAGCTTTTCTACAATAGGATTATTGAAAACCGAGTGATTTTGTTGCTTTTTCTTTGACGACCACTGTCATGTGGATAAAAGGGCAGAAGATTTGCCCGGGATAACCATTCGATGAATGTTCTGCGTCGCATACCGCTTCTGATGATGCTGCTCCTGGCAGCCGGCAGCAGCCATGCCGCGGGCATCAATATCGGCATCGTCGCACCGCAGGAAGGCAACTTCGCAACGCTCGGCGCGGAAATCACCGCCGGTGCCAATTTCGAAGTGCAGGCGCAGCAGAATTCCGCCACCGTCGTCAATGAGCCCTGCACGGAAGATAGCGGCCAGGCGGTGGCCGAAGCGCTGATCACCGCCAAGGTACAGGTCGCGATCGGCTTTCTCTGCAGCGAAACCCTGGAAAGCGCGCTGCCACGGCTGAAGGATGCCGGCATTCCCGTCATCACCGTCTCGGCGCGCTCCCACATCCTGATGGAGGATGCGCGGAAGAACAGCTGGCCTTTGTTCCGTCTCGCTCCGGTCGACAGCGCCGAGGCCGCGATGGCGGTCGACGCCATCCTGAAAGGCTGGACGGCGGAGCCGATGGCGCTGATCGATGACGGCACGATCCACGGCCGCGAACTGGTTAGCGCGGTTCGCAGCGCTCTGGAGGACAAAGGTTTGAAGCCGGTCTTCACCGACACCTTTCGCCCCGGCCAGGACCAGCAGATCGCCCTTGTCCGCCGACTGAAAAAGGCCGGCGCCGCGCGTGTGTTCATCGGAGGCGACCGCAGCGATGTGGCAATCATCGCCCGCGATGCCCAGAGCGAGAACGTCCCACTGAAATTGATGGGCGGCGACGCAATGCGTGCCGCCAACCAGCCGGTGCCTTTGGCCGACGGCGTCCAGGCCATAGCCTTGCCCGATTACGCCAGCTTGCCCGCTGCCCAGGCGGCGACGCAGGCGATGCACACCAGCGGTATAGAACCAGACGGTTATATCCTGCCGGCAGCCGCAGCAGCGCTGATCGCAAATCAGGCGGCCGAAAGTGCCCGGGCGGAAAACAAGCCGATTGCTGACAAGCTTATTGGCACAGCCTTCCAGACCCCGATCGGCCCGATCACCTTTGGCAGCAACCACGAATTGACCGACAATCCCTACCGCTTGCTGGAATGGCGCGGCAATGCTTTTGTGCCTCTGACAGCAGCGTCGAACTGATACGATACATGCAAGCCTGGCAAGCTAGGTTGTCCGCCAGCCGAACCGGTGATAAGCCAAGCGCGAAAAAAATCAGACGGAGTTCAGCCATCTCATGACCCTGCCGATCCGCATTGCCCCTTCCATTCTCGCAGCCGATTTCGCCAAGCTCGGCCAGGAAGTTAAAGATGTGACCGAAGCCGGGGCGGACTGGATCCATCTCGATGTCATGGACGGGCATTTCGTGCCGAATATTTCCTTCGGTGCCGATGTCATCAAGTCGCTGCGCTCTTACACGACCGCCACATTCGACTGCCACCTGATGATCTCGCCGGCCGATCCCTATCTCGAAGCCTTCGCCAAGGCCGGCTGCGACCGGATCACGGTTCATGCCGAGGCGGGCGTGCATCTGCATCGCTCGCTCCAGACTATCCGCAATCTCGGCAAGAAGGTCGGCGTCACGCTTAATCCGGCGACACCGCTGTCGATCCTGGAAAATGTCCTCGACGATATCGACCTGATCCTGATCATGTCGGTCAATCCGGGCTTCGGCGGCCAGAAATTCATTCCGGCCATGGCCGACAAGATCCGCAACGCCAAGTCACTCATCGGCGACCGGCCGATCGAACTGGAAGTCGATGGCGGCGTCACCGTCGAGACCGCGCCGATCATCACCGCCGCTGGCGCCAATGTGCTCGTGGCAGGCTCTGCCATCTTCAAGGGCAATTCCGTCGAGGCTTACAGGCAGACGGTCTCGGATCTCAGAGCTGCCGCAGAACGGGGCCGTGTTGGATCAAATTAATCCGGCCAGCGCTGTCGTTGCAAGCGGACGGCTCAAAGCAGCCGTCCCTTCCTATCGACAGCTGCTGATCGGGGCGCCCTGTTGGGGCGCCGCAATGGCGGCTTCTGCGCTAGCGGCGCTTTATCTGCGCAATGGTCTTCTGACCAGCCACCTGCCCGCGCTGACCGTCGTCTATTTCCTCGGCGGCGCGCTTGCCTGGCCTTTCATGCTACCACTGGCGCGGCTGCTCGCTGGTGGCCGAGCGCTGGAAGCGCGTTTTGCCGCCTTCTTCCTGACGCTGTCGCTCGGCACCATCGCCATGACCGCCTTTCTCTTCGCCATGGACTACCGCTGGTTCTATGCCCGCTGGCACGCGCCTTTCGGCACGCTCGTCTGGGCATTTCAGTTCGCCTTTACCAGCGCCAGCGCCGTCTATCAGTTCGCGGTCCTCGGCCTTGGCCTGTTTCTGCCGTTCGGCCTCCTCTGTCTGCTGGCGGCGAGCCTCTACCTTGCAAGGCATATGCGTTAAGCCGAACGAAAGATTGCGCCAAGAAACATTGAGATTGCCGCCCGTCTTTGTTATGGGGGCGCCAAGCATTCGTTTCCTGCACACCAAGAAAGTTGTGAGCCCATGATCCCGCGCTACTCCCGACCGGAAATGGTCGCCATCTGGTCGCCCGAAACCAAGTTCCGTATCTGGTTCGAGATCGAGGCCCATGCTTGCGACGCTCTGGCCCAACTCGGCGTGATTCCGAAGTCCGCTGCCGAAACCATCTGGGAAAAAGGCGGCAAGGCGACCTTCGACGTCGCCCGCATCGATGAGATCGAGGCCGTCACCAAGCACGACGTCATAGCCTTCCTGACGCATCTCGCCGAGATCGTTGGTCCCGATGCCCGCTTCGTGCATCAGGGCATGACCTCTTCTGACGTACTCGACACCTGCTTCAACATCCAGCTCGTGCGCGCCACCGATATCCTACTCGCCGATATCGACAAGCTGCTGGAAGCGCTGAAGCGCCGCGCCTTTGAGCATAAAGACACAGTTACCATCGGCCGCTCGCACGGCATCCATGCCGAGCCGATCACCTTCGGCGTCAAGATGGCGCTGGCCTATGCCGAATTCGAGCGCTGCAAGCAGCGCCTAATCGCGGCGCGCGAAGAGGTCGCCACCTGCGCCATTTCCGGCGCCGTCGGCACCTTCGCCAATATCGATCCGCGCGTCGAAGAACATGTCGCCGCCGCCCTCGGCCTGAAGCCGGAGCCGGTGTCAACGCAGGTCATTCCGCGCGACCGTCATGCCGCGTTTTTCGCGACACTCGGTGTCGTTGCATCCTCCCTGGAAAGACTTGCGGTGGAAATCCGCCATCTGCAGCGCACCGAAGTGCTGGAAGCCGAGGAATATTTCTCGCCCGGTCAGAAGGGCTCGTCGGCCATGCCGCACAAGCGCAACCCGGTACTCACCGAAAACCTGACCGGCCTTGCCCGCATGGTTCGCTCCTACGCCCTTCCGGCGATGGAGAACGTGGCTCTCTGGCATGAGCGCGATATTTCGCACTCCTCCGTCGAGCGCATGATCGGCCCGGATGCGACCGTCACGCTCGATTTCGCGCTGTCGCGGCTCACCACCGTCATCGACAAGCTTCTGGTCTATCCGGAAAATATGATGAATAATCTGAACAAGTTCCGCGGACTTGTTCATTCTCAGCGCGTGCTGCTGGCATTGACCCAGGCCGGCGTTTCCCGCGAGGATTCCTATCGCCTCGTGCAGCGCAACGCCATGAAGGTCTGGGAACAGGGCAAGGACTTCCTTGAGGAGCTACTCGCCGACCAGGAAGTGCGCGCGGCGCTCTCGGAAGAGGACATCCGCGAAAAATTCGATCTCGGCTATCACACCAAACACGTCGACACGATCTTCAAGCGCGTCTTCGGCTAAGCTCGGACAGGCCTATTGATCGGAATTTGAAGGGGCGGCGCTGACGATGCGTCGCCTTTTCTGTTTTACAGGCGATTTCGCAGAGGGCTTATTTTCTCGCTGGTCACCTTCTGCCTCGTCGCCGCGACTCTTGGCAGCCTTTTCCACCAGTCGGTCCAGATGTTTCAGGTCCTCCTCATCGAGGTTCTCGATCCCGACGAAGCGGTTTTCCGCGGCACTGGTCAAAATGAGTTCGTTGAGCTTGGCCTGGATGGCGCGCGTATCGCGCGTCTGGGCGTTCTGCAACAAGAAGACCATCAGAAAGGTGATGATGGTCGTGCCTGTGTTGATGACCAGCTGCCAGGTCTCGGAGAAATCGAAGATCGGCCCCGTCAGACCCCAGACGATGACCGATAGCAGCGCCAGGATGAAAATAACTGGTTTCCCCGCCCATTCCGAAACTCTGGCGGCGAAATGCGCGAAAACATGCTTAAGGCTTGCCATGGTGCATCGAGTCCTCTGCCACGCTCCGCGTATCTCCCGAATTCGGGAGATACATGCGAGGTGACGCGGATCAACGCTGCAGGATCACTGTGGTTCCACAAGACCCAGCTGGCTTAATGCGCCTCAGCCTGTACGACCAGCTTGCGATAGAGATGCCAGGAGGCATGGCCGAGAATCGGCATGACAACAGCAAGACCCGCAAAGATCGGGATCGTGCCGATCACCAGAAGTGCGGCCACGATCAGGCCCCAGATCGCGACCGGCACCGGATTGAGCAGCGTCGCCCGCAAGCTTGCATCGACCGCCGCCACGGCGCCGACATCGCGGTCGAGCAACAGCGGAAACGTGACGATAGTGGTTGCCAGAACAACGAGCGCAAAGATGAAGCCGGTGAGATTACCCCAGAACATCATCGCCATGCCCTGCGGTGTCGTCAGCACATTGGAAATGAACGACGATAGCGTCACCGGCACCGAGTCACCGAAAAAGGCCATGTAGATATTCTGCGCCACGACCAGCCAGACGATGAAGAAGGCGAACAGCATGAGACCGACCACAATGATCGACGGCAAGGCCGGTGAAAAGCGCACATCGAAGGCATGCCGCCAGGACGTATCCATCCCTCTTTCCCGCCGCATGCTGATTTCATAGAGCCCGATTGCCGCCAGCGGTCCGACCAGCGCAAAGCCGGACATCAGCGGA
>DASVPC010000256.1:0-7347 GCA_036383055.1 Rhizobium sp.
GGCCGGATCGGCAGCAGACAATGCCTTTTCGATATTGCCGACCCAGATCTTCACGTTGATCGGGCTGTTCCAGACATGCGGATCGGTGATCGTCTTGCCATCGTCGACCATGGTGCGGGTGTCGATGCCTTCCGACGCGACGACCGGCGTGCCCTTGTAGCCCGATGCGCTGATCAGCCGGTCCATCCAGCCTTCCAGGCCTTCTCCGCTGACGAAGGTGAGCTTTGCGGCGTTCAGCTTCTTGGCATCGGCGGGCGAGGGCTCGAATTCATGGGGGTCGCCGTTCGGGCCGACGAGGCTCGACACCTTCACATGGTCGCCGCCGACCTGCTTGACGACGTCGGCAAGCACGGTGAAGGAAGCGACGACGTTCAGCGTCTCGGCGGAGGCGGGAGCCGCGACGCCATAGGCGACGAAGGCGACGGCCGCGGTGGAGAGAAGCAGTCTGTGTTTGCTCATGAATGTCTCCTTGATCAAGATTAGCCCCTGAGATGGGGACGGGGGATGAACCGGCGGGCGATGCCCGAGGGAGCGAAGAGAATGGAAAAGCAGTAGATCAGGCTCGCCGTGATGATGATGGTCGGGCCGGAGGCGAATTCGAGGTGGTAGGAGGCGATGAGGCCGATATAGCCCGAGGCCGCCGCCGTTACCGTCGCGATCGCCATCATCGCCGGCAGGCTGCGCGACCAGAGCTGCGCAATCGCCGCCGGCAACATCATTAGCCCCACGGCCATCAGCGTACCGAGCGCCTGGAAGCTGGCGACGAGATTGAGCACGACGAGCAGCAGGAAGAGGAAATGATAGACCGGCCCGCGCCCGCCGACGGCGCGCAGGAAGCCGGGATCGAAGCACTCCATCACCAGCGGCCGGTAGATGACCGCGAGCATCAGCAGCGTCACCGTGGTGATCGCGCCGATCTGATAGAGGGCAGAGGCATCGATGGCGAGGATCGTGCCGAAGAGCACATGCAGCAGATCGATATTGGAGCCGCGCAGCGACACGATGAGCACGCCGAGTGCCAGCGAGGTCAGATAGAAGCTGGCGAAGCTCGCATCCTCCTGCAGCACTGTCATGCGGCTGACGAGCCCGGAAAGCAGCGCCACCGACAAGCCCGCCACCAGCCCGCCAAGCCCCATCGCCGTCAGCGACAGCGAGCCGGCGATGAGATAGCCGATGGCGGCACCCGGCAGCACGGCATGGCTCATGGCATCGCCCATCAGGCTCATGCGCCGCAGCATCAGGAAAACGCCGATCGGGCCGGAGCCGAGGCCGAGGCAAAGGCAGGCGATGAGCGCGCGCCGCATGAAGCCGTAATCGGCAAAGGGCGCGAGGAAAATATCATAGGCCGTCATTCGGCCGGCTCCCGCTTCGCCAGTTGATGGCCGGCATGATCCGGCTCGGGCGAGCAGTCCTCGGCTTCTTCGTCCCAGCTTTCGGCCATGGCCCGCGCCCGGATGAGGTTGGCGGGGCTCATCACATCCTGCGTCCGGCCCCAGCCGACCAGCTCGCGCGCAATCAGCAGCGTCTCGGGGAAGTGCGCCCGCACCTGATCGAAATCATGCAGCACGGCAATGACCGTGCGCCCGTCGCCATGCCAGCGCAGCACGATATCGAGCAGGTCGCGCGTCGTGCGCTGGTCGATGGCGGTAAAAGGTTCGTCGAGGAGGATGACGCGGGCGTCCTGCAGCAGCAGCCGGGCAAAGAGCACGCGCTGGAACTGCCCGGCCGAGAGCGAGCCGATATGCCGGCGCTCGAAGCCGGAAAGGCCAACGGCCGCCAGCGCGTCGCGCGCCCGCTCGCCATCCTCGCGCGAGAAACGGCCGAAGGCGCCCGAATTCTTCCAGGCGCCGAGCATGACCGTATCGGCAACCGAAATCGGAAAACGGCGGTTAATGTCGGCCGCCTGCGGCAGATAGCCGAAATCGTTGCGCGTTAGCGTCCCGCGATCGATTGAGCCCTCAGCGACCCGGAGCTCGCCGATGATCGCCTTCAGAAGCGTCGACTTGCCCGCCCCGTTCGGCCCGGCAATCGCCGTCAGGCTGCCCGCCTGGAAGGCGCCGGAGACATGATGCACCGCCGGATGGCGCTCATAGGTGACGGTGAGATTGTTCAGGCGGATCAGCGCGCTCATGCCAATGCCACCGCCCAGCCGATGGCCGCCCAGAGAACTGCAACGCCGACCGCGACAAAGGCCAGGCGTGTCAACACAGAGCGCCCGATCAGGGAGGCGGCGAAGGGATCGTTGCTGAAGGGCATGCTGCATTCTCTTAATGTAATAACGTTACGTGTAGTAGCCGAGAGAATGCGGCGAAAAAGAGGCGGGGTGTGGATTGATGGATGTTGAGCACCGGCAATTGGCGCTCTGCGCCAAGAATGCTATATATAGCGCATTATCTGTTATTTGCCGACTTGGTCGGCCCTGCAGGAGTGACGCTGATGAATGTCTCTATCGGTGAACGCTGGGAAAAATTCGTGGAGAAGACGGTGGAAGAGGGACGTTACAGCTCGGCCAGCGAAGTCGTGCGCGAAGGCTTGCGGCTCGTGGAGGAGCGTGAGGCGAAGATCGCGGCCTTGCGGCGCACTCTGGAGGCGTCGATTGCCCGTGGGGGTGATATATCGGACGAGGAGCTTGGTGCCGCTCTGGAAGCCAGGGCCGCTGAATTGGAAAAGGAAGGTTACTGAGTGGCTCGGCTTCGTTATACAGCCGATGCTCAAGCCGATATCCTTGATATTCTCGAATTTATAGCGCGCCAAAGTGGCAGTCAGAAAGTTGCTTTGAAATTCACCGGGCAACTACGCCGAAAGTGCGCGGATCTTGCGGCTTTGCCAGGTCAAATGGGCCGTATGCGAGCGGAGCTGCAAGGCGATATGCGCAGCTATGCATTTCGTGGCTATGTAATCTTCTTTCGCTATGTCGATGGTGTTTTCGAGGTTTTGAATGTGCTCGAAGGACATCGCGATTTCGACACCCATTTTAACGAAGAGGAATGAAGCGGGACGCCT
Organism: Rhizobium sp.; assembly: GCA_036383055.1. GTDB lineage: Bacteria > Pseudomonadota > Alphaproteobacteria > Rhizobiales > Rhizobiaceae > Rhizobium. Next base: position 3,004 of record DASVPC010000256.1, read on the forward strand.
CTGAGGCGCCCCGCTTCCTGGATAATCCTTAAAGCTGCTCGATCATCGCGGCCGCCGCCGACACCGTGGCCTGGCCGGGGCTTTCCTCAATGTTGAGCGACTTCACCACGCCGTCTTCCACCAGCATGGAATAGCGCTTGGAGCGCACGCCGAGGCCGCCGGCGGAGAGGTCGACGTCGAGGCCGACGGCCTTGGCGAAGGAGCCGTCCCAGTCGGCGAGGAAGTGGATCTTGCCGAGACCGCCGGAGGATTGCGCCCAGGCGCCCATGACATGCCAGTCGTTGACGGAGATCACGGCGATATCGTCGACGCCCTTGGCGAGGATGGCGTCACGGTTTTCCAGATAGCCCGGCAGGTGGTTCAGCGAGCAGGTGGGCGTGAAGGCGCCGGGTACGGCGAACAGCACGACGCGCTTGCCGGCGAAAAGCTGCTCGGTGGTGATTTCCACCGGGCCGTCGGCGGTCTTTTCCTTGAAGGTGGCGGCAGGCAGCTTGTCGCCGATAGCGATGGTCATGGCTCTCTCCTTGGGTCGCGATTGTGGGGCGGCGGCACTGCCGCCCCGAATTTGAATGTCGGGCGAAACTATAGATCCGGCCTATTCGAACGCAAGCGTGGTTTCCATGGCATGCTCGCCGTCGATGACGAGAATGCCCCAGCTCTTGCCCTTGATGTCGTAGTTTTTCGGCAGCTTGCCGATGGCGATATCGGTCGCAAAGGTTTTCCCGTCGCGCCGGCCGTTGGCCTGCTTGAAAAAGACATAACCGGCCGGTCCGGTCACATAGACCAGCGGCGCGTCTCCACTTGCCTCCGGCAGCGTCAGGCGCAGTGAAAGTGTCTTCGCATCGGCTGAAAGACTATGGCTTTCCACAGTAAAGTCCGGGGCAGGGGCCTGCGGCAACGATGCATCGGCGGCGTCGAGCAAAGCCTGTTCATGCGGGGTCGACTGACCGGCGGTTGAGAGCGGCAGTGAAAGCTCCGCCTGGAAGGGAATGCAGATATCCTTGCAGAGACCGATGAAAGCCGTAAGCTCGAGCTTCGCCGGCTGCTTGCCCTCGACGCGGAAATCCAGCGGGAAGGTCACCGGAGCATCATAGCCGATCTCCTGGATCGCGCCGACGGTGATCGGCTTGGGCACGGGAAAGCTCATCTTCGCAAGCGCCACACCACCGTTCGGCGCCGGACTGACCTGCGGCGGAATTCCGCTCTCGCCAGGCTCGCGCCAATAGGTGATCCAGCCGGGTGCCGGCTCTATCTGCAACGCGGCGCGGATATGATCTTGGCCGTCCGGCGCAAGCGCCACAAGCCGCATGCGGCCGCCCTGATTGTCGGCCCAGTCGCTCATGGCCGCATGGGCTGGGGAAGAGGCCAGCATTATTGCCGTGAGCACGCTCATCGGCATTCCCCACAGACGGGCTAAAGAAAGTTTTTTCAACATGGAGCAAGGGTTTACCGGATGGCGATCCGCTGTGCCAGAACGGCGGAAAAAAGAAATGATCATTTTCAGTTGATTGATTTATGACATTGCCCCATCTTTCTTCTTGGGGGCGCAGTTACGGACTGCAGTCAGGAGGCACGATGTCCCTATCGACGTTGAAGAATAGACGCGAAAGAGGTTTGCTCGACGGCCAGTTCCTGGTTGCCATGCCCGGCATGGAAGACCGGAACTTCAACCGTACGGTGATCTATATCTGTGCTCATTCCGATGCCGGCGCCATGGGTTTCGTTATCAACCGCGCACAGAACCTGACCTTTACCGACGTGCTGCTGCATCTGGATATGATCAAGGACGACGATGCCATCGTCCTGCCGCCCGTCGCACGGGATTTCCCGATCCAGACCGGCGGGCCGGTCGAAAGCGGTCGGGGCTTCGTGCTGCATTCCGACGACTATCTGAGCGACGGCAGCATTCCGGTCAGCGATGACATCAGCCTGACAGCGACGCTGGATATCGTCAGGGCCATTTCCAGGGGAAGCGGGCCGAAGCGCGCCACCATGCTGCTCGGCTATGCCGGCTGGGGGGCAGGCCAGCTGGAAGCGGAGATCGGCAGCAACGGCTGGCTGAACTGCCCGGCCAACGAAGAGCTGATTTTCGACCGCAGCCTTGACGATAAATATGAGCGCGCGCTGGCTTTGATGGGCATCAACGCCGCCATGCTGTCGCCGCATGCGGGGCATGCGTGATCGGTTCGCGCGGAACGAAACATTGCCGGTGACGTTTCCTCCTGACAGCATCGGCAACCCCGCCGGTGCGGAATGAGGAGGTGCTCGACATGGGCAGCATGAGCGACAAGATTTCCGGCAAGGTCAATGAAGTCGCCGGCAAGGCCAAGCAGGCCGTCGGCAAGGCTACGGATAACAAGCGGATGCGCGCCGAAGGGGCCGCCCAGGAAACCAAGGGCAAGGTGCAGTCGACCGTTGGCAAAGCCAAGGATAAGGTCAAGGGCGCGGTCGACCGGATGTGATCCCGTTGGCGATTAAGCATCAGCTTATAAATCGCCGCGCCATTTGATAGACTGCGGCATAAGCGGCAAAGCAAAAGAGCCTGTCACGAACGCGCGACAGGCTCTTTTATGTCCGACATGGCTTAATTGCGGGGGATTTCCATGCGGCTTTTCGCCTGCGACCATTGCGGCCAGCCGGTGCATTTCGATAACAGGCAGTGCATGCGCTGCGGCCATCAACTCGGCTTTGTTCCCGAGCTTTTGGCGATCTATGCGCTCGAGGCCGGCGATGAAAAGAATTGGTGCGTGGTCGCGGAGCCGGATCGCACGGTGCGTTTCTGTGCCAATGCCGAGCTCGATATCTGCAACTGGCTTGTGGATGCGGCGGATCCGGAACCCTTCTGCCTGGCCTGCCGGCATAACCGTTTGGTACCGAACACCGATACGCAGCAAGGCGTGGACCGCTGGCGGCGGATCGGCCAGGCTGAGCGGCATCTGTTCTATTCGCTGTTACGCTGGAACCTGCCGCATCCCGATCGCAAGCAGGATCCCCAGGGCGGGCTGGTCTTCGACTTCCTCGAGGACGAGGTTAAGGGTGGCTATATCGTGCCAGCGAGGACCGGCCACGAGGAAGGACTGATCGCCATCCGCGCCGCCGAGGCCGACGATGTGACACGCGAACAGGCGCGCGCCTCGATGAACGAGCCCTACCGAACACTGCTCGGCCATTTCCGTCACGAGACCGGTCATTTCATCTGGAACAAGCTGATCCGCGACCGCAACCAGTTCGACACCTTCCGCACCGTCTTCGGCGACGAGCGGGTGGACTACGGCGTGGCCCTGCAACAGCACTACGAGAACGGCCCGCCGCCGAACTGGCAGGACAATTTCATCAGCGCCTATGCCAGCGCCCACCCCTGGGAAGATTTCGCCGAATGTTTCGCACACTATCTCCACATCGTCGACACGCTGGAAACTGCCCGCTCTTTTGGCTTGGCGGTCGACCCTCAAGGCTATCACGAGATGGCGGCCGAAGTGGATTTCAATCCATACAGGGCTGAAAGCGCCGCACAGCTGGTCAGCGCCTGGATCCCCTTGAGCGTCGCCATCAACGCCATCCAGCGCAGCATGGGTCAGCCAGATTCCTACCCCTTCATCCTGTCGTCGCCGGTGGTGGCGAAGCTGGAATATATTCGGCAAGTGATTGGCGGGGCGTAATTTTCACCTTCCCCTCAAGGGGGAGGTGAGCAATAGATCAAGCCCGCTTCGTCAGCGGAAAGCGTTCCTTCAGCAGCCTTAGCACCGAGTCCGTGCCCATCGGCGGCCCGAAGATGAAGCTCTGGCCGTAGGCGCAGCCCATCTTGGCGAGTTCTAGCGCGTCCTCTTCCGATTCGATGCCTTCGGCGACGACACCCATGTTGAGATCGCGTGCCATGGAGATGACGGAGCGCAGAAGTATGGCCTTCTTGTCGCTTTCGTCGCTGACCATCGTCTTGTCGAGCTTGATCGTGTCGAAGGGAAAACGGGTGAGGTAGGAGAGGGAGGAGTAGCCGGTGCCGAAATCGTCGAGCGCCAGGCCGATGCCGGCGTCGCGCAGCTTGCTGAGCACAAGGCGGGCCTGTTCCGGGTTCTCCATCACCTGCGATTCCGTCAATTCGAGCTTGATGCGGTGTGGCTCGCAATGGGTTTTGGCGAGCAGGGCGCGAATATCGTCGTAAAGCTCGTTGTTGAGGAGCTGTACGCTGGAGAGGTTGATGGAGACGAAGAGCGGCAGGTCGCCGGTCTGGCGCTGCCACGCCATCAGGTCGTTGGTCGCCTGTTCCAGCGCGAACATGCCGAGCGGGCCGATGATGTCGGACGCCTCGGCAATCGGAATGAATTCCGACGGCGGAATATTGCCGCG
>DASVPC010000257.1:0-34518 GCA_036383055.1 Rhizobium sp.
GCCGATGCGGTGCGCAGCGTCAGGCTTGATGTCACCAAGGAAGAGGGGGTCATTTCCTCCTTCGCCGAAGCCTGCGTCGAGTTCGGCGGCATCGACATCCTCGTCTCCAATGCCGGTATCGCCTCCTCTGCGCCGATCGAAAGCACCGAGCTTTCGATGTGGAACCGCAATATCGACATTCTCGCCACCGGCTATTTCCTGGTATCGCGCGAAGCCTTCCGGCTCTTCCGCCGCCAGAACATCGGCGGCAATGTCGTCTTCGTCGCCTCCAAGAACGGTCTCGCTTCGTCGCCGAACGCCGCCGCCTATTGCACGGCCAAGGCCGCCGAGATCCATCTGGCGCGCTGCCTGGCGCTCGAAGGCGCGGATGCGGGCATTCGCGTCAACACGGTCAATCCCGATGCGGTCCTGCGCGGCTCGAAAATCTGGAACGGCGAATGGCGCGAGCAGCGTGCCGCCTCCTCCAAGATCGAGGTGGACGATCTCGAGGAACATTACCGCAAGCGCTCCATGCTGAAGCTCAATGTCTTCCCGGAGGATATTGCCGAGGCGATCTATTTCCTGGCTTCAGACCTTTCCGCCAAGTCGACCGGCAATATCATCAACGTCGACGCCGGTAACGCGCAGAGCTTCACGCGGTAATCGATACGCTCTTCCTTCTCCCCAGCAGGGAGAAGGTGACCCGAAGGGTCGGATGAGGGGGGTAGCGCGGCAAACGCAATTCTATCTTTCGCTTACGCTCAAGATAGTCGTCGTTGCGCTCCTCGCCCCCTCACCCTCCCCTCTCCCGAGGGGAGAGGGGAAACGAGTTTGTTGCACCATGCAAGGCGCATAGATTTTCGAATGACATATCTGGGAGGAAAGAATGGCTGAGTACAGAATTGCGCCCGATCTCGTGGCTGCCGAAAACGACAAGCGCGCTGCCGCGCTGACATCCGATTATGAGGCGTTGGGCGCATCGCTCGCCCGCCGCGGTGTCGATATCGAGACCGTCACGAAGAAGGTCGCCGAATTCTTCGTCGCCGTGCCCTCCTGGGGCGTCGGCACCGGTGGCACACGCTTTGCCCGCTTTCCGGGCGCCGGCGAGCCGCGCGGCATTTTCGACAAGCTCGACGATTGCGCCGTCATCAATCAGTTGACGCGGGCGACGCCGAACGTTTCGCTGCATATCCCCTGGGACAAGGCTGATGTTAAGGAGATCAGGGCAAAGGGCGATGCGCTCGGCCTCGGCTTCGACGCCATGAACTCCAACACCTTCTCCGATGCTCCCGGCCAGGCGCATTCCTACAAATACGGCTCGCTCAGCCATGTCGACGCGGCAACCCGCGCCCAGGCGGTCGAGCATAATCTCGAATGCATCGAGATCGGCAAGGCGATCGGCTCCAAGGCACTGACTGTCTGGGTCGGCGACGGCTCGAATTTCCCCGGCCAGAGCAATTTCACCAGGGCATTCGAGCGCTATCTCGCCGCCATGGCGGACATTTACAAGGCGCTGCCGGACGACTGGCGGCTGTTTTCCGAACACAAGATGTACGAGCCGGCCTTCTATTCCAGCGTCGTGCAGGACTGGGGCACCAACTACCTGATTGCGCAGACGCTTGGGCCGAAAGCCCAGTGCCTCGTCGATCTTGGCCACCATGCGCCGAACACCAATATCGAAATGATCGTCGCCCGGCTCATCCAGTTCGGCAAGCTCGGCGGCTTCCACTTCAACGATTCCAAATATGGCGACGACGATCTCGATGCCGGCGCGATCGAGCCTTACCGCCTGTTCCTTGTCTTCAACGAATTGATCGATGCGGAGCAGCGCGGCGTTAACGATTTCAACCCGGCGCATATGATCGACCAGTCGCACAATGTCACCGACCCGATCGAAAGCCTGATCTCCAGCGCCAACGAGATCCGCCGCGCGTACGCGCAGGCGCTAATCGTCGACCGCAACGCGCTGGCCGGCTACCAGGATGCCAATGACGCGCTGATGGCGTCGGAAACGCTGAAGCGTGCCTACCGCGCCGATGTCGAGCCGATCCTCGCTGAAGCGCGCCGACGCACGGGTGGCGCCATCGATCCGGTCGCGGCCTATCGCGCAAGCGGCTATCGGAAGAAGGTCGCGAGCGAGCGTCCGGCTTCTGTCGGCGGTAGCGGCGGGATTATTTGAGGGCCTATAGCTCCGGTGGATTGGCGAAAGGATCGAGAGAGCGGACATCCATCAGCCGGAAGTGCCCCAAGTTCCGAGTGAGAACCGCGCAATCATGCCGCAACGCCGTTGCGGCAATGGCTGCATCTTCGAACCCCGGATCGCCGCCGCGCCCTACCGCCTGGTCAAGTAGGCGACCGGCAATGCGTGCCGTCGCCGTGTCGAATGACAGAATTCGCTCGCCATAAAGATGAACGGTCAGTTCGAGCCATTCGCCGAGCAGACCGGCTTTTTTGCTGGCGCCTGTCCGATGGGCCTTCGCGATTCCAGTTTCTATTTCAGCAACGGTCACGGCGGATAGGAAAAACTGATTGGCATGGGCGGCGATCCATGCCCGAGCCGCCTGTGACAGCAAATCTTGCGCGCGTAGAGGCGATGTCGCGGAAATGATGTTCGTATCCAGAAGATACATCAAATGCCGTCATCGCGTAGTAATCGAGCTGACTTGCGTACAGGCAGGTCGTCTTCTTCCAGCGGCGCATTGGTGAGCAGCCAGCCGAAGGATGGAACCTGTTTCAGCTTTTGATATTCGTCATAGGACAGGATAACGGCGGTACGCTCGCCGTGGCGGGTGATGATCGCCGCATTGCCGCTGAGAGCGTCATCGACGACGGCGGAAAGGGTTGCCTTTGCGTCCTTTAGCTGAATTTCTCTCATAGGTCACCTACATGACTAGTGTGGTCATAATGTAGGGATTGTCACTCGGCCCGTCAATATCCCTGCCGGCTTCTGCGGCGTAGAGTATAGTGGCCATCAACCAGCAGGCCATCTAATCGATCGAAAATACCCATGGCGGTCAAAGACGCAGACGGCTAAATGATGATTGCATGAAAATAGAGCGCTGAGGTAGTTCCCATGATCTTCTGGATCGCAAGTGTGGTCGGATTGGCAATCGCCTATCTCTTCGGTTCCACACCCACGGGCTATCTGGCGGGGAGGCTGCTCAAGGGCATTGATATCAGAGAGCATGGCTCGAAATCCATTGGTGCAACGAACGTATTGCGAACCCTGGGGAAATCGCCTGCGTTGGCTGTGCTCCTGGTAGATGTGCTCAAAGGTGTCGGAGCAGTCCTCTTTGCCCGCTGGTTTTATCCTTGGCTCCATACGCTGCCGTCCGTTACGCCATCGGCGGCTCTTGATCTGCAAGCCTGGGTGCCCTGGACTGTATGTTTGGCCGGACTTGCGGCCTTGTTGGGTCATAGCCGTTCGATTTGGCTGAATTTTGCAGGCGGCAAATCCGTCGCGACGGGGCTGGGTGTGTTGCTGGCGATGTCCTGGCCAGTGGGGCTAGGTGCCCTGACGGTTTTTGGCATTGTGCTGGCTATTTCTAGAATTGTTTCCCTTAGTTCGATGGTCGCGGCGTTGGCTGCGATCGCTCTCGTCTTCGGTTTGGAGCAGCCATTACCCTATCGATTGCTGGTGATCGCCGGCGGCGTTTACGTGATAGTCCGCCATCGCGCCAACATTCAGCGGCTGCTGGCCGGGACAGAACCCCGCCTGGGGCAAAGCAGCTTGGAATCGAAAGCAGAATCGCAAATTTAGCGTGTGCGCTCAATACCCCAGCGCAACCCCGTCCTTGCGGTGGTCGGAAGCGCCGAGCAGGACGCCGCGTTCGTGATCGATCATGATCGCCTGCGCGCCGCCGATAGGTTCGTCCGCCCATTCGGTGACATGGCCGCGTCGTTCGAGATCCCGTCTGGTCTCTTCCGAGATCGTCGGCTCCAGCGCTAGTTTGCCGCCGAAGCAGAAGCTGCGCGGCTGGTCGCTTGCCTGCTGCGGATCGAGATCGCGGTCGAGGATCTGGGTCAGCATATGGGCATGCCCGGCGGCCTGATATTGTCCGCCCATGACACCGAAGCTCATGCGTACCTTGCCGTTCTCCGTCAGCATTGCCGGGATGATGGTGTGGAATGGCAGCTTGCCGGGGCCGATGGCGTTCGGATGTCCCTGTTTGACGACAAAGCCTGCGCCTCTGTTCTGCAGCAGCACGCCGGAGCGTGGCGCGTAGATGCCGCTGCCGAAGGGCATGAAGACCGAGTTGATCAGCGAGATCGCATTGCCGTCGCGATCGACAACGGAAACATAGACCGTGTCCCGATGCGTCGGGCCATCCCAGACGGAGGCATCGGCTGCGCGTTCAAGGCTGATCTTGGCGCGCATGGCGGCGATCGAGCGGTCCGACAGCAGCTCGTTGATGTCGAAGGTCAGATAGTCCGGATCGCTGATCAGCTGGTCGCGCATGGCGTAGCCGGCCTTGGTTGCTTCGGCATGCAGATGGATGCGGTCGGCTTCCGAGAGCTTGGGATCGCGAAGGTCGAAGCCGTCCAGGATGCGGGTGATCAGCAGCGCCGCCAGACCCTGGCCATTCGGAGGGCATTCGATGAGGTCGCGGCCGCGAAACTTGCCGGAAATCGGCGTGGTTTCGAACGCCTTGTAGTCGGCGAAGTCGCTTTCTTCATGCAGGCCGTCGAGCGATTGCAGAACCTGAGTGATCTCCTCGGCCACCTCGCCGCGATAGAAGGCATCGCGGCCGTCCCTGGCGACAGCCTTCAGCGTGGCGGCGAGCGCCGGATTGGTCATGCGTTCGCCGGTTCTTGGCGCGCGGCCATGGGGCAGGAAATAGGCTGAAGAGGCCGGGTGTTTGGCGACGCGGCCGCTATAACGGTGCCAGTCGAGCTCGACGCGCGGCGTGATGCAATAGCCTTCTTCTGCCGCCGCGATCGCCGGTGCGAGCACACGGCCCATGTCGAAGCGGCCATAGACGTCGACCAGCCGGCACCAGGCGTCGATGGCGCCTGGAATCGTCACCGCATGCGGGCTGTCGTCTGGAATGGCGGTGAAGCCTTTTTCGAGGAAATAGTCGAGCTTTGCTTTTTGCGGCGCGCGGCCGGATCCGTTGAGCGCCACGGGCAAGCCGCCGGCTGCGCTATAGAGGGCGAAGCAGTCGCCGCCGATGCCGGTCATGTGCGGGTCGATGACGGATTGCAGCGCGACTGCGGCGACTGCCGCATCCACAGCGCTACCGCCGGCGCGCAGGATGTCGACGGCGGCAAGGGTTGCCAGCGGATGCGAGGTTGCAGCCATGCCCCTGTCCGAAACGGCGACCGAACGGCCCGGCTTGAAAAAATCCCGCTGCTGCATGTCTCTCAACGTCCTCTGCCTGTCTTGCGTGCCTCCGCGAACGCTCGCGGTCTCGCTATCGTTTTAAGGTGTTTTTTCCGTCATGGAACCCTTGCCGTGCTCGCCGCGCCCAGGAATTTCGAACAGTGTTGCGCGAAACCGGTCAAGTGCCGCGGCAATGGCGCCGATAAGGCCGGCTTTGCTGCCAAGCGGGCTAATGGTGCAGGAGAGGGGCACCGGCACACAGCGCGACAGATAGAAGGTGATCCGCTCGACCAGTTCGGGCCGGGCGCCGACGCTGCCACCGAAAATCACCCTTTCCGGATCGACGACGGCAGCGATGGCGACAACAGATGTGGCGACGAGACGCGCTACTTCGTCGATCACGATCGCGGCGACCGGGTCATCCTCGCGCTCGAACATGTCGCGCACGCTGAGACCCGGCGTACCGCCGAGCGCTTCATAGCGGCCACGGATGGCGACGCTGCCGATCGACGATTCCAGCGCGCCTGCCGCAAAACTGCGGGAATCGAAGGGATCGGCGCCGATCGGCAGCGTGGAGATTTCGCCGGCCGCGCCGCGCGCGCCGCGGATGAGGCGGCCTTCGTTGATAATTCCCATGCCGATACCGGTGCCGAGTGCCACGAAGACGAAATTATCAATGTTGCGGCCGTCGCCACGCCATTGCTCGCCAAGGGCGCCCAGATTGACGTCGTTGTCGATGAGAATGTCGTGACCCAGCCTGTTGCGCAGACTATCCTCAAGGGCCAATTCCGTCAGGCCGGGGATATTCGGCACCATCGCCAGCCGCCGGGTTTTCGGATGGATGGCGCCGGGGATGCCGATCGCGCCCATTGCCACGGATTTCGTAGCAATGCCGGACTTTTGCAGCAGCGCCTCATGCATGTGTGCGATCTGGTCGATAACATGTTCGCCGCCGCGCGCATCCGTGCTCTCGATGGCCTCTTCGATGATGTCGCCCGTAAGGCCAGCCAGCGCCGCATGGATCTTGGTGCCGCCGACATCGGCGCCGAAGACGAAGACCTTGCGCGGCTCCAGCTCGTAAGTGACAGCGCTCCGGCCAACCGTGCCTTGGGTGCGGCCAGTGACACGCAGCCAGCCCTCCGCCTCCAGATCACGAACGATCTCCGACATGCTCTGCTTTGAAAGCCCCGTCAGCCGCGCCAGCTCGGCACGGGACACGGGAGCGGTTTCGAAGATGGCGCGCAATACCGCGCGGGATGTGGTCTGTCGGGTGTGGGGAATAGAGGTTGTTATATCCATTGTCGCCAATTCGTCAATTTTCAGAACAAATTACGACGATCGAATAAGCCGTCAAGGTCTTTCTTCGTGATTTTCGGTGAATTCCGCCGTCTATCGTTTCCGCGCAATACCTTTTGGTGAGTTTTCTTTACGAATTTGATAGTTGGGTGCTGTCTACGGTTTTGAAACGTCGTGCTGCATGTGGCAGCGGTTGTATTTTCGGGGTAGCCGAGGCGCTGGAATTGAGTATTGTCGGTGGCGATGAGGGCCTTGTTTGTGTTGTCGAAGAAGGCCCGGAGGGAAGTATCTCGCTCGTTGCGGATCTGGTAATTATTGAGGAAAATCACCATGACGATTGATATTGACGGTTTCGCCGGGCGTTTGAAGCGCCGGGAAAATGGCGGTATGATTTCTGCCTGGATCGGCACGCCCGATCCATTGCTCGTCAATCACCTGTCGCAGGAGGATTTCGACGCCGTGGTGCTCGATATGCAGCATGGCATGTGGGATATGGCATCCGCCGCCAATGGTATCGCGCAGGTGCGGTTGGCCGGCAAACCGGCAATCGGCCGGATCCCCGTCGGTGATTTCGCCTCCGCTTCGCGGCTTCTGGATGCCGGCGCTTCCGGTATCATCGCGCCGATGATCAATTCCGCCGATGATGCCCGCGCTCTCGTCAAGGCGACGAAATATCCGCCGCTCGGCGAGCGGAGCTGGGGACCATCACTTGCCCTAAACCATTTTGGCATAGCGCCTGACGATTATCTGCAGCGCGGTAACAGCCTGACGGTCACGATCGCCATGGTTGAGACGCGCATGGCACTCGACGCCATCGACGAGATTCTTACCGTCGATGGTATCGATGGCATTTTCGTCGGGCCGGCCGATCTTTCCATCGCGCTATCGAACGGTGCGCGGCTTGCCCCCGATAGCGCCGCGATCGACCAGGCGATGGCGCATGCGCTTGCGCGCTGCCGCGCCCATGGCAAGCTTATCTGCGCCTTCGGCAGCGATGGCGAACGCGCCGGGCAATATTTGAAGCTCGGTCTCGACCTGGTGATCGCCGGCGCCGAGACGGGGCAGCTTCGCACCGGCGCCCGCACCGCTATAGCTGCCGCGCGTAAACTCGCCGCGTCCTGATAGACTGCCGAAACGGCGGTCGTAGTTGGGCCGCTGTTTCGGTAATTCTGTCTGATCGCCGGTTTGGGTAACCCTTTGTCGTCGATACCGCGCGTGTTAGGCCCAAACAGAGGTGCTGCCCTCAAATGGCGATGCCTGATGCGCTAGTTCACAAGTTTAACCCAACAAGGATTGTAGTTCTCTCTACCACAGCCGCCACCGACGGCCTTTGCCGGGGTAATGGCATTCTGGGCGGCGATAGCGACCAGCGCCACCGCGATGACGGTCAAAATGGTTTTCGTGTATTTATCCATAATATTCCCCGGTAGATAGATGTGATAAATACACTTTAAAGTTGATTTTATGTAAGTCAATACCCGGAAACGCGCAGGGGCGTCTCGGTGTTGCCGAAGACCATTGATCTCGCCCCATGCGCTGCGCAGCGTAAGAGTTGTGTTTGGTCTCGTTCAACAGCAGGTATCTTCGCTCAATCAGGCTGCCTGAGACGCCGGTCTATTCCAACCGGCGCTCGCGTCCCTGTTCGGCAAAGGCAGGTCAACATCCGTGAAGACCAGCCTGCGTCTCGCGCGTTCAGACCCTGACTTCGAAGACCATGTTGAACGGCGTTTCGGTCGCTTTGCGGAAATGCGAATATCCTGCATCCATGGCGACCTTGCGCAGTTTCAACTCGCCAGCCTGCGCGCCCAAACCAAGCCCGATTTCCTGCGACAGCGAGGCCGGTGTGCAGATCATCGTCGACGCACCGTAAAAGACTCGGCCGACCGGATTGAGGTTGTCCTTCAGGCAATCATGCGCAAAGGGTTCGACGATCATCCAGGTGCCGTCATCGGCAAGGCTTTCCTTGACATGTTTGCCGGCGCCGACGGGATCACCCATATCGTGCAGGCAATCGAACATCGCCACGAAATCGTAGCCGGCCGCCGGGAAGTCCTTTGCTGTCGCTTGTTCGAAGGTGATCCGGCCGTCGACGCCCGCCTCTTTCGCCGCCATTTTCGCTCGCTCGATAGAGGGAAGGTGATAGTCGAAGCCGAAGAATGTCGAGTTCGGATAGGCCTGTGCCATTAGGATGGTCGAGGCGCCATGGCCGCAGCCAACATCGGCGACGGCAGCACCGGCTTGGAGCTTTTCATGCATACCGTTCAGTGCCGGTATCCATTCCGAGACGAGATGGCTGTTATAACCCGGCCGGAAGAAACGCTCCGTGCCGCGAAACAGGCAGGCGCTGTGCTCGTGCCAGCCGAGACCGCTGCCGGTCTTGAAAGCATCGGCGATCTTCGGTTCGTCGAGCCACATGGATTGAACGACATCGAAAGCACCGGTGAAGAAGGCGGGACTGTTTTCCTCCGCAAATACCATCGCCTGCTCGGGCGTCAGGTAGAAGCGTTCGGTCTTGTCGTCGTAGCTGACGTAATCGGCTGCCGCCTGTGCCGACAGCCATTCGCGGACGTAGCGCTCCTTCACGTCGGTCTTGTCGGCCAATTCCGCCGAGGTCACCGGCTTTCCATCCGCCATGGCCTTGAACAGACCCAAATGGTCTCCAAGAGTTACCAGCACGCCGGAGACCGCCGCGCCAAGATCGCCGACCAAGCGCCCGACCAGGGCGTCGAGTTTCTGTACATCAGGTTCACGCATGACATCCTCCTCCCAGAATTGATGCAGCGTTCCGTCCATATATCGGACGCCTGAGCATACTCCTGGGCAAGAGGCGAAGCAATGACGCGACGGAGCCGAATAGACCCCGTGCGTTACTCTAAGGTAGAGTAACGCATTGAAATAAAATCATATTTATCGAGTTCCGCGCGATGCGTCAGCCGATGCGGCCAATTCTTTTTCAAGGGTGGAGAGCAGGCGAGGATCGTCGGCTGTTACGTCAGGCGCAAAGCGAGCCGCAACCTTACCGTCGCGGCCGATCAGGAATTTTTCAAAGTTCCAGATGACACCACCATCCTGGCCGGTCTCCAGGCCGTGTTTTGCGAGGCGCTCGCGCATCGGGCCGTCGCCGGTGATCTCGACGCCGGAGCCGATCAGGCTGTTATAGAGCGGATGCCGCTCTGCGCCGGTCACAGCGATCTTGGAAAACATCGGGAACTGTACGTCATAGGTCAGGGTGCAGAAGCTCAGGATTTCGTCATCCGTGCCCGGCTCCTGGCCCTTGAAATCATTGGCCGGGAAGCCGGCGACGACGAGGCCGTCGTCGCGCTTGTCCTCATAGAGCTTTTCCAGCGATTCATACTGCACCGTCAGCCCGCATTTAGAGGCGACGTTGACGACCATGATGACCTTGCCGCTGTAGTCGGCAAGCGTCGTCTCGCTGCCGTCGATCCTCTTTACCGGAATATCGAGTACGCTGTCAGTCATCGCAATCACTCCAAATCATCTTGAAACAGGGGCGGATATCATCCCCTGTTTTCGATGAAGTCAAGGTCACGATCCGGCTTAAGCGGCCTCGTCCATCCGGACGAGATGACCATTCGTGACCTCGCGATACCGTCGCATCGGCGTGATGTAGCCGACCGGCCGCACCGGGCTCTTCAGCTCCTCGACAGCGAGATTGCGCTTGATGCCGCGCCGGGCCGGATCGGGCACGGGGACGGCCGCCATCAGCTTCTTCGTATAGGGATGCTGCGGGTTCTCGAACACCGAGGCGCGGGGGCCGATCTCGACGATTTCACCGAGATACATCACCGCGACGCGGTGGCTGACGCGTTCGACAACGGCCATGTCGTGCGAGATGAAGAGATAGGCGAGGTTCAAGCTTTGCTGCAGATCCATCAGCAGGTTGCAGACCTGTGCCTTGATCGAGACGTCGAGGGCCGAAACGCTTTCGTCGGCGACGATCACCTTCGGGTCGAGGGCAAGTGCGCGGGCAATGCAGATGCGCTGGCGCTGGCCGCCAGAAAACTCATGCGGATAACGCGACATCATATCCGCCTTCAGCCCGACGCGTTCCAGAAGATCGGCTGCCTTCTCGCGTCCCTGAGCGCGGGTGCCGAGACGGTGCTCGATGAAAGGTTCGGCAACGGCGGCGCCAATGGTCATGCGCGGGTTGAGGCTAGCGAAAGGGTCCTGAAAAATCATCTGGATGCTGCGGCGCATGCGGCGCAGATCGAGTGCGTCGAGTTTCATCACGTCATAGCCGTCGAGGCGGACTTCGCCGGCATTGGGATTGATGAGGCGCATGATCGAGCGGCCGGTCGTCGATTTGCCGCAACCGGATTCTCCGACCAGCGATAGCGTTTCGCCCTGGGCGAGATCGAAGGAGACGTTTTCGACGGCATGAATCGCGCCGGTGGTGCGGCCCAGCAGACCGCCATGGAGGTTGAAGCGGGTGACGAGATTCTTTACTTCGAGGATCGGTGTCTTGCGGCGATCCACCGTGTCTGCAAGGGCGACCGGTTCACTGCGCTCCCCAGTGCGGGCATCGACGATCGGGAAGCGCAACGGCTGCGGTTGGTCCTTCATCGAGCCGAGGCGCGGCACGGCGGAAAGCAAGGCGCGGGTATAGGGATGCTGGCCGCGATGGAAGATATCGTCGGTCTTGCCCGTCTCCACCGCCTCGCCGCGATACATGACGATGGTGCGGTCGGAAATCTCGGCGACGACGCCCATGTCGTGGGTGATGAAGAGGACGGACATGCCTTCCTCCTCCTGCAGCACCTTGATGAGATCGAGGATCTGCCCCTGGATCGTCACATCGAGCGCGGTGGTCGGTTCGTCGGCGATCAGGAGCTTCGGACGTGAGGCCAGCGCCATGGCGATCATCACGCGCTGGCGCATGCCGCCGGAAAACTGATGCGGTTATTCGTCGAAGCGCGAGGTGGCGTTCGGGATACGCACCTTTTCCAGCAGACGGATCGTCTCGGCCTTGGCTGCTGCCTTGGAGATGTCGCCATGGCAGGTGAGGGCCTCGGAAATCTGCCGGCCGATGGTGAAGATCGGATTGAGGCTGGTCATCGGCTCCTGGAAGATCATGGCGATATCCTTGCCACGCACCTTGCGCATCTCATTGTCCGGGAGCGACAGGATCTCGCGGCCATTGAGTTTGACCGAGCCCTCGATACGGCTGCTGCCCTTGGCGAGCAGGCGCATGATCGACAGCGAGGTAACGCTCTTGCCGGAGCCGGATTCACCGACGATTGCCACTGTTTCTCCCGGCATGACATCGAAGGAGATGTTCTTCACCACCGGCCGCCACTCGCCATCGGCCAGGAAGGATGTCGTCAGGTTGGAGACGGAGAGGACAGGTTTTGCGTCGGGATTCGTCTGCTGCGCGGCTGTGGTCGTCATGAGTTCCCCTTTATAATTTTGCGCATCGTATCAGGCATCTGTTTCCGCTCAAGACAGTTTTGGTAATGTGGCGAAAGATGCGGACGGACGTCCATCTGCAATCCTTGCGGCTTCCAGTGCCGCGATCTTCTCGTCGATCTCGCGGCGGTCGATCATGCCATTAGGGTTCTGCCGGGTCGCCATGGTTTCGGCGAAATAGAGATAACGCTCCTGCGCGACGGCGTAGAGCCGTTCGAGATCGGTCAGCGGATCGGCGCTGTCGTCGACGCGGATGTTCAGCCACGCGTAGTCCTGGTCGCGATGGATCACCAGTGCTGCCGATTGCTTGCCGCGCTTGTCTCCACCGGCGTCCTCGCCGGCGCGCATGGCCTCGAGCAGGCGCTCGGCGAGCGGCTTGCCTTTGGTCTTCCTGAAGGTCGAAAGCGTTTCGGCAATCACCTGCGGCCCGGCCAGCATATTGCCGGCGACCGAGACATTATCGTCGATCAGATGGCCGGCCCAGTCGATGCATTTGGCGCCGGTGAAGGCGGCATTGTTGCCCTTGGCATCGATCAGGTGGAACTGTCGCTGTTCGCGGCCTTCGTCGCGGGCGGTCAGTGTCGCGATGATCTCCTCCGGCGTATGGCCAGCGGCAAGCATCGCAACTCCGTCGATGCCATAGAGCGGACTTACGAAGGCCTGGGTTGCGACCGCGCCGATGCCGCCGCGAATATGCGGCACAAGGCTGCCGACAGCGAAGAAACGGGTGGCGACGGCGATGGCGAGATGGCCGGTCTCAGGCTCGCGGGCAACGATGGACCAGGTCATGGCGCTTATCTCCCGATTGCGTAGGCTTGCATCAGGCGCGGCGTGGCGGCTGCGCGCAGGAGGCCGCTGGCATCGCGCCGTGCGGCGGTCAGCCGTCCGACCGTCCATTCAGGAGCAACGGTCAGCTTGTGGCCCCTTTGGCGCAGCGCTTCGAGGACTTCGGGACTGAAATTCGCCTCAGCCGTCAGGCCGCCCGGCTCGCGCGTGCGGGGGTAGAAGGAGCTCGGGAAATGCGTGCTGTGGAACAGCGGCCGGTCGATCGCCTCCTGCAGGTTCAGGCCGTGGTGGACATAGCGCAGGAAGAAGGCGAGCTGCCACTGTTCCTGCTGGTCGCCGCCGGGCGTGCCGAAGGCGAGGGTCGGTTGGCCTTCATGGAGCGCGAGCGAGGGCGTGAGCGTTGTGCGTGGGCGCTTGCCCGGAGCAAGCGACGAGGGCAGGCCGGGCTTCAGCCAGAACATCTGCGCGCGTGAGTTCAGGCAGAAGCCGAGGCCCGGAATGATCGGCGAGGATTGCAGCCAGCCGCCGGACGGCGTCACCGACACCATATTGCCCTCGCGGTCGATGACGTCGATATGCACGGTATCGCCGCGCTTCTCGGTCAGATGCGACATGGTCGGCTCGTAAACCGCACCGGTCTTGGCTTCCGGCGCCTCCAGCATGTCCATGGTGAGGTCGTACTGGCTCTCGAAACCGGCGAGCTTGCCCGGACGCAGGTCGAGAGAGGCTTCCGACGTGATCAGCTTGCGGCGCTCGGTTGCATAGGCGTCCGATAGCAGGATATCGAGCGGCACTTCGGAGAAGTTCGGATCGCCATAATAGACTTCGCGGTCGGCGAAGGCGAGTTTCATGGCCTCAGTAACGGTATGGACGAAATCAGCGCCGGCCGGGTCCATGGCTGCGATATCGAAACCCTTCAACAGCGACAGCGTCTGCAGGAAGGCCGGTCCCTGGCCCCAGGGGCCGATCTTGGCGACGGTCCAGCCGTGATAATCATAGGTCAACGGCTCTTCGATCGTTGCCGACCAGTTGGCCATGTCGTCGGCGGTCAGGACGCCCTTGTGCTTGCTGCCACTGGCATCCATCACCTCGGCTTTACGAACGTAGGTATCGATTGCCTCGGCGACAAAGCCGCGATAATAGGCATCCCGCGCCGCTTCGACCTGCGCCTCGCGGCCGCTCTTTGCCTCCGCTTCCAAGACCACCCGCTTCCAGGTCTCGGCAAGGGCCGGGTTCTTGAAGTTCGACCAGGGCTCTGGGGCGGAACCGCCGGGCAGCCAGGTGTCATAAGAGGTCGGCCATTCCTTGCGATAGAAGTCGGCAAGCCCGGCGATGGTCGCGGCGACGCGCGGCAGGACGGGATGGCCGTGCTCAGCATAGTGGATCGCCGGCTCAAGAACGTCGCGGACGGTGAGCTTGCCGTAGTCACGCAGCATCAGCATCCAGCCGTCGAAGGCGCCAGGGATGACCGTGGCGAGTAGACCGTCGCCGGGGATCAGCGACAGGCCCTCCTTCGTATAGTGCTCGATAGTCGCGCCGGCCGGGGCAGGGGCCTGGGCGCAGATGACCTCGATCTTGTCTTTCTTCTTCGAATAGATGATCGCTGGCATGTCGCCGCCGGGGCCGCAAAGATGCGGCTCGACGATCTGAAGCGCGAAGCCGGTCGCAACCGCAGCGTCGAAGGCGTTGCCGCCCTTTTCGAGAATGCTCATGCCGACGGCCGACGCTATCCAGTGGGTGGAGGTGACGACGCCGAAGGTGCCGAGGATCTCCGGGCGTGTCGTGAATGCGGTCATTGCGGATGTCCTTTCAGATGATTCATGCTTCGCGCGGATCGAGCGCATCGCGCAGGCCGTCGCCGAGGAGATTGAAACCGATGACGACGAGAAAGATCGCAGCACCCGGCCACATGGCCATCCAGGGCGCCTGCTCGAGATAATTCTTTGCGACGTTGAGCATCGAGCCCCAGCTTGGTGCCGGTGGTTGCTGGCCAAGCCCGAGGAAGGAGAGGCTGGCCTCTGCGATGATTGCCGTGGCGATGGTGAGCGTTGCCTGCACCAGGATCGGCGCGAAGACGTTCGGCAGGATGTAGCGGATGATGATGCTGAGATGTCGAAGGCCGATTGAGCGGGCGCCTTCGACATAGTCTTCCGTCTTCACCGCCAGCACCTGTCCGCGCGTCAGGCGCACGAAGACGGGTGTTGCGGAAAGCCCGATGGCGATCATCGCATTGGTGAGGCTCGGCCCAAGGAAAGCGGCAAGAGCGATTGCTGTAATGAGGAAGGGCATCGCCAGGAAAGCCTCGGTAACGCGCGAGATGATTTGGTCGATCCAGCCGCCGTAATAGCCAGAGATGAGGCCGAGAGGGACGCCGATCGCGACTGCGATAGCCACGGAAAAGATACCGGCCATTAATGACGCCCGCGCGCCCCAGATCATGCGTGAGAGAACGTCGCGGCCAATGTCGTCGGTGCCGAACCAATGGGCCGCCGAGGGTGCCTTGCGGATTGCCGACCAGCTGGTGGCGACCGGATCGGGTATCGGCAGGATAGGGGCGAGGATGGCAGCCAAAGTAAAGAACAGGATGATGAAGATGCCGGCGAGCGCACCTCTGTTGGCCTTGAACTTGCGCCAGGCGCGGTTCGGCGCACGCTTGGTTGGGGTGGGCGCAACGGCCGTCTGCACGATCGCGTTCATAGGGCGGCCCTCAGACGTGGATTGAGGACGACATAGAGAATATCGGCAATCAGGTTCATGGCGATAAAGCCGAAGGCGGTGCAGAGCACGACGCCCTGGACGACGGCATAGTCGCGGTTGAACACAGCATCGACGATGAGCTTACCGAAGCCGGGGATGGTGAAAATCTGTTCGGTGAGCACAGCGCCGGCCAGCAGTTCACCGAAGAGCAACGCGCTAACGGTGACGATGGGCAGGATGGCGTTGCGGAAACTGTGCTGCAAAACCACGACGGCTTCCGACAGGCCCTTGGCGCGGGCCGTGCGGATATAGTCGGCGCTGAGCACGCTCAACATGGACGAGCGGGTGTGGCGCATCAATGTGGCGGCGAGCGCATTGCCGAGCACGAAGGAGGGCATCAGCATGGTCTGGATCGAGCGCCAGGGATCCTCAAAAAATGGCTGGTAGCCGGAGGCCGGAAGCCAGTGCAGCTTCACGGAGACCAGCAGGATCAGCATGATGCCGAGCCAGAAATTCGGCACGGACAATCCGCACAGGGCAACGATATTGGCGAGATAGTCGATAATGGTGTTCTTCTTCACCGCCGCCAATATGCCCATGGGAATGCCGATAGCGAACGCGAAGATCATCGACATCACGGCGAGCTGGATCGTCACCGGCAGTTTCTCGGCGACCAACGTCAGAACCGGCTGGTTGGTGCGCAGCGACATGCCGAGATCGCCTTTCAGCACGCCCTGCAGCCAATAGCCGTATTGATAGATGACGGGATCGTTCAGCCGGTATTTCTCGCGCAGGAACTCCAGAACCTGCGGATCGCGCTCTTCGCCAGCCATCGCCAGGATCGGGTCGCCTGGCAGCAGCTTCTGTAGCGAAAAGACGAAGACGGAAATGATCAGCAGCGTCGGTATGGCGACCAGCAGCCTTTTTCCGATGTAGGTGTACATGAGCGCATCCTGATCTCGGGAAGGGCCTGCGGGAAATGTTTCTCCCGCAGGCCGCTGTCGAACTAGCTGCTCTTCTTCACGCCGGCGAGGCGGATCATGCCGTCCGGCGAGGCGACGAAGCCGGTGACCTTCTTGTTGTATCCCCAGATCCAGGCCTGGTGGCCAAGGAAGGTGATTGGAAGATCTTCGTTGAGAATGGTCATGGCCGCATCGTATTTCTGCTTGCGTACCGTATCGTCCTGCGACTGGCGGGCTTCCAGCAGAAGCTTGTCAACCTCCGGATTGCTGTATTTGGAATCGTTGAGGCCGGCCCCGGTGGTCACGAACTGCTGGATATTGCCGTCCGGATCGGCGCGGCCCGACCAGTCGGAGCGGCTGAGCTGATAGTTGCCCGCCGTCTGCGCGTCGAGCAGTGTGGCGAATTCCGTCGACTTCAGTGACACGTCGAAACCGGCTTCGGCCACCATCGACTGGATGATCTGCATCATCTGCATCGAGACGGGATTGTTGGCGACCGCCAGTTCGACCGGCACGCGATCGTAGCCCGCTTCCTTGATCAGGGCCTTGGCCCTGTCGACGTCGCGGGTCGGAACGGGGATGTCCTTGTCGTACCAGGGGCTGTTCGGCGCGAAGGGCTGGTTGCCCGCAAGCCCGGTGCCGTCATAAACGATCTGCATGGCGGCATCACGGTCGATCGCCAGCGAGAAGGCCTGGCGCAGGCGCTTGTCTTTGCCGAGCGGATTGTCGGCGCGCGCGCCGTTGCCGACATTGGCGTAGACGCCCAGCCAACCGGTGCCGATCGCATCGGCATAGACGAGATTGCTATCACTCTTGACGGTGCCGGCATCGGAGGCGGCGACGCGCTCGATCATGTCGAGATCGCCGGAGCGCAGGTTGGCGAGGCGGACCGTCGTGTCGGGGATCGGCAGGTAGGTCACCTTGTCGATGAAGATATTGTCCTTGTTCCAATAATCCTGGAACTTCTCCAATACGATGCGATCCTGCTGCACGCGCTCGACGAACTTGAACGGGCCGGAGCAGACGGGATGATCGCCGAACTTGGCGCCCGCCGCCTTGGCCGCCGTCGGAGAAACCATCATGCCGGAGCGATCGGAGAGTTGGGCGAGCAGGGTGACGTCCGGTGCCTTCAGGGTGAAAGTCACTTCGTACTCGCTTGACGCTTCGACCTTGGCGACGGAGGAGAGTTCGCTCTTGCGGCGCGATTCCGGCAGGGTCTGATAGCGCTGGATATTGTCGACCACGGCCTGCGCATTGAATGGCGTTTCGTCCTGGAACTTCACGCCTTGACGCAGCTCCATCGTCAGCTGCTTGCCGTCCGTGGACCATTTCCAGGAGGTGGCGAGCTGCGGTACGAATTTGAGATCCGGGGTCACGTCGACCAGCTTGTCGCAGAGCGCGGTATAGACAATGCGGCCAACGAAGGTGCGCGACTGTGCCGGGTCCAGCACGTCGGCGTCGTCCTGCAGGCCGATCTTGAGTTCGACGGCGAAGGCCGGCAGCGCGATCAGCATGCCGGCGGCCAGCGATGTCAGAAATTTGGCGATCTTCATCCTGTTCTCCTGTTTATGTTTTGTTTTCAATGCAGTTCCGGCCGGTTTCCCCTCCGGTCGGTCAGTATCGGCGCGCAAGCTGCATCCATGGTCAGTCAAGCGCCTCGCCCAGCTCCTTTTGCAGCGGCTGGGCGTCGAGCGAGGTGACGCGGATCAGGCTCTCTTGCAGCATCAGCAGATGCTGGCGCATGGCCTCGGCCGCCTTCATCGGATCGCGTGACGCGATCGCGTCAATAATCGTCATGTGCTGGGCGTAGGAAGCCGGGCGTGTGTTGTTGGTGCTGCGGGCCAATTCGCGAATGGTTTGCCATGCCTCGTCCTGGCGGACGTGGTTGATGACGTCGAAGATCGTCAGGAAAAACTGGTTGCCGGCGCTCTGTGCGATCAAACGATGCAGCGCGCCGTCCCAAAGCTCGCGGCTATCGGCGTCGTCGCTGGCAACGATCTTCTTCGTCAGTTCGTACATGCGCTCGATATCGTCGGGCCTGGCGCGCATGGCGGCGAGCTGGGCAAGCTGCGGCTCGACGCGCAGACGGACCTCCATGATCTCCATGAGATTGGTGCCGGCAATCATCGATCCGACATGCTGGCTCCAGTCGTCCGGCCGTTGGCCGGCATAGGTGCCTGATCCCTGACGCCGCCAGATGCGGCCTTCGGTCTCCAGCACTTCGAGTGCGCGGCGGATGGCGCGGCGGCTGACGCCGAACATTTCCGACAGCGCCCGCTCGGTCGGCAGTTTCCCATCCGGCAGCAGACTGTCCGAGCCCAAAAGGCCCCGGAGCTTCTCCAGGGCATGGGTCGAATTTTCGGGAAGGCCGCTGGCTACCATGAGGTAAAATGGTCCGAACCAATTTTTGATTGGTTCGATACAAGGTCAACTTGGTCGCAGCGTCAAGCTCTTTTTTGTGCAGGTGCTGTCAATGCATAATGTTTGCGCAGTAGCTAGCTGAGCGGAGTGCTAACGGCCGCTCGAACGTGCCGAGAGCGCCACCTCGGGCACGAAGGTGAAATCCTTGTCGAAGGGATAGGTCGGCTTCTGCTTACGCAGTCGTGGCAGCCGTTCGACGAATTGGTCGACCACACCGGGTGAGAGTGCCATCAGGTTTGGATTGGCGATCGGGGCCAGTTCCGGCGAAAGGTAGCCAGATTTCACGACGATGATTTTTGCCTGATGCGGGTCGAGACCAAGCCGGGTGAAATCAGCAATATTATGATAGGGGCGACGCTTGGCCGACAGCACCAGATCGATGCCGCCGATGGAGACGACGGCTTGCCGGTCGGCGGTGTCGTCGGTTTGCAGCAGAAACTTGACGGTAAATTCGGCTGTCACGGGCTTGCTGCCCTTGGTGTCCAGCGAAGCGCCGACGGTGAGATCAAGCTTGGCGCCGATGCCGGCGGAATAGCAGGCCTCCGTCGCCGCCTTGTCGGCGATCCCGGCGAACACGACGCCGGTGGCACCCTTGGCAATCAGCTCTGCAAGGACATCGGCACGGTCGCCGACACCGCCGCCGGTCGGATTGTCGCCGGATTCGGCGAGCACCACCGGAGCGGTCGGGCTGGCGATCGCCCTGGCGACGCATTCCTCGATCGAACCGGTCTCGCAGCCGAAGACGAAATCCTTCCGAACATCCCAATAGGCCTGCGCCAGCCGTTTCGCTTCGCGTTCCAGCAGGGCTCGATCCGTGCCGGTCATGATGGCGGCGGCGGTGGCGCGCGGTTCGTCGGCCCAGACATAGCCGACCATCAGCGAGGCATCCCAGACGCCGTCGGTGGCATCGATGCCGGGCAGCAGGTCGTAGAGGCTCTTGGCCGGCTCGTCGACCGTACTGGTGCGCTCGCCGGGAAGGACGACCGGGATCGGTGCCCAGAGCAGGATCGGCTTCACGCCGGTCTTCAGGCTCTCGGTCAGCATCTTGACCGCGCGGCGCATGGTTTCCTCGACATCGATATGCGGCGCGGTGCGATAGGTGGAGTACATGTCGAGCGCGTCGATGATGCGCTGGGTGACGTTGCCATGCAGGTCGTAGCTTGCGGACAGCAGGCAATCGTCGCCGACAACGGCGCGGGCGGCTGCGATCCAGTCGCCCTCAGCATCCTCCATGCCCTCGACATACATTGCTCCATGCATGGCGAGATAAAGCCCATCGAGCGGCAGCAGCGGCTTCAGCCGCTCGAGGAAGTCGGCCTTGAAGGCCTCGTAGGTGTGACGAGCAACCGGACCGCCGGCGATGGCCCGGGCATGGATCGTCGGCAGAAACTCGGCGTCATAATCTCTAAGGAAAGCGAAATAGGGTGCCGCGGTCAGCGCCTCGCCGCGCACGATGCGGAAATCCTTTTCTTCGGCCAGGACGGGATTGTACGTGCTGCATTCGGTATGAATGCCACCGACGGCGATACGCATGGAAAACCTCTATTCGGGTTGGGACCAGTCAGGAAATTATGGGCGGCGATGCTGGCGAGAACCGTTCGGCTGAGCGGGCCGCATTCACTGATGACGCGCAGTAGCTGCCGCTGCGAGGAGGTGAGCAATTCGATGTTCCGCCGGGGTATTTGGCCTGACAGTAAGTTCAGGAAATGAACAAATCAATCGCAATAACGACACGGGAACTTAAGCGCATTGGGTGGTCGATGGTTGGGGAGCCGTAAAGCAGGTTTGATTTTCAACAAGAAACCCTCGGTGAAACTCACCACCGCCACTCTTAGCTCTCATGGCGATACAAAATATTCACCCATATGGTTGACTATTGAGCGCGATTTTGTATATTCAACCACATGGGTGAATAAATGGACGAAGATGCTCTGTCACGAATTCTGAAGGCCGCCGGCGATACCACCCGGCGACACATCTTGACGCTGCTCGTTCAGGAGGGGGCGTTGAGAGTGACGGCGCTCGCCGCGCATTTCGAGATGTCCCTGAACTCTGTCTCCAAGCATATCAAGGTGCTGGAGGAAGCAGGTCTCGTCACCCGCAGGACTTTGGGCCGCGAGCACTTCATTGCCGCGGAGCTCAAACCGCTAAAGCTGACGGAGGGCTGGTTCGCGCAACTGAAGTCGATTTGGGAACTGCGCCTTGCGGCGCTGGAGAATCTACTCGTTTCGAAGGATGAAAGAGATGACTGAGCTTGAATTGACAGTAACCCGCACAATTTCTGCCCCGCGCGCGACAGTGTTCAATGCCTGGCTTTCGCCTGAAACGCTGGCGAAATTCATGCGAACACCGACCGGCGGCGAGGCGTCCAGGGTCAAGACCGATCCGGTCAAGGGCGGACGGTTTTCGATCGTCATGATAACCGCCGAGCGGGAGATCCCGCATGCGGGCACCTATCTCGAGATCGACCCCCATTCACGCCTCTCCTTTACCTGGGAGTCGCCATACTCGCTCGATGACAGCGTGGTGACCATCGATCTTGCCGAACTTGGCCCCGATACGACGGAAATCACGTTGAGGCAGGTGAAATTCCGCAGCGAGGAGGCAAGGCAAGGCCATACGAAGGGCTGGAATGCGATCCTGGACAATCTCGAAGAGAGCATTTCTTGAGAGCAATCCGCGGCCGGGCAATCAGTCTGCCCGGCCGCGGATTTCCGGGTGCTGCCTTGAATTAGCGGCTTGTCAGCCGGATGAGCATCGCGCAAGTTGCGATATCGCGTTTCATTGCAGGGCAGGGACCATGACCGCACCTCTTAACGACGAAGTCTTTTTGCGCCGTTCCTTCGAGGTGGCGGCGCGGGCGCGGTTGAACGGCAATCATCCTTTTGGGGCCATTCTGGTCGGACCTGACGGTACCGTACTGATGGAGCAGGAAAATGCCTATAATCCGACGCAGGACATGACCGGCCATGCCGAGCGTGTGCTCATGACCAGGGCGTCGCAGCAATACTCTCCGGGCTTTCTCGTGCAATGCGCGATGTATACCTCCGCCGAACCCTGCGCCATGTGCGCCGGTGCCGCCTATTGGGCCGGTGTCGGCCGCGTCGTTTATGGTCTCAGCGAAAGCCAGCTCAAGGCGATCACCGGCGACCATCCGGAAAACCCCACGCTCGACCTGCCCTGCCGGGTGGTTTTCGAGGCGGGTCAGCGCAAGGTCGAGGTGGTGGGGCCGATGCTGTGCGAAGAAGCGACGGCGCTGCATGACGGCGTGTGGTGATCCCGAATTTCCATTGCGCCCATATTTTCCGGAAGCGTGATACCGACGGATAGCGCGCTGCCTTGTTAAACGGTTGACATCCGCAGGCGTAAGTATGCAATGCTTACCATAATGATTCAGCGGGCAATGCCCCTGGAGCTTCTAGCCCTCCGACGTCTATCTCAGGAATTTATCGTTCGCCCATGGCCGTGTTGACGGCCTATATGCGTTCGCTGTCGGGCGGAACCGTCAGAAAGGAATGTCATGTCCAGCACGGCCGATCGCTCGAGACGTCCGCTGGTCGTCGTCTCGATCATGCTGGCGACCTTCATGGTCGCGATCGAAGCAACGATTGTCGCCACCGCCATGCCGCACATCGTCGGCCAGCTTGGCGGCTTTACCTACTATAGCTGGGTCTTCTCAGCCTTCCTTCTGGCGCAGTCCACGACGACGGTGATCTACGGCAGGCTGTCGGATATTTTCGGCCGCAAGCCGATGCTGATCGGTGGCATCCTGATCTTTCTCGTCGGGTCAGCGCTGGCGGGCTTTGCCTGGTCGATGGCCTCGCTGATTGCCTTCCGACTGCTGCAGGGCCTCGGCGCCGGCGCGATCCAGCCGGTGACGATGACGGTGGTCGGCGACCTCTACAAGCTGGAGGAGCGAGCCAAGGTTCAGGGCGCGCTTGCCAGCGTCTGGGCGGTGTCGGCCGTCGTTGGGCCACTTGTCGGCGGCATCATCGTCGACAATCTCTCCTGGGCCTGGATCTTCTGGATCAACCTGCCGATCGGCGTGCTGACCATCATCGGCTTCACATTCTTCCTGCATGAGCAGATCACGCCGCGTGAGGCGAAGATCGACTATCTCGGAACGATCCTGTTTTCGATCGCGATCATCTCGCTGCTGGTGATCCTCACCGAGACGGACTCCGGCCTCGGCGTTCTCGGGCCGCTGGCAATCGTCTTCGTCGTCACCGCTGCGTTGTTCGTCTGGCAGGAACGGCGCGCGCCTGAGCCGATCATCTCGATCGAGCTGTGGGGCCGGCGGTTGATAGCGACCAGCAATGCGGTCACGCTTCTGGCCGGCATGGCGCTGATCGGATTGACGACCATTCTGCCGATCTATGTGCAGGGCGTGCTCGGCCGGTCGCCATTGGTGGCAGGCTTCACGCTGACCATGTTGATCGTCGGCTGGCCGCTGGCCGTGATGCTGTCGAGCCGCTTCTTCCGCGCCTTCGGTATCCGCAGGACGCTGCGTGCTGGCAGTTTCATGTTCCCTTTCGGCTCGATTTTTCTTGTATTTCTAACGCCGGAGAGCAGCCCGATCCTGGCTGGTATCGGCTCCTTCCTGATGGGGTTCGGCATGGGTCTCATCAGCCTGACCAGTATCGTGCTAGTGCAGGAAAGCGTCGAATGGTCGATGCGCGGCAGCGCTACGGCCTCGATCATCTTTTCGCGCAGCCTTGGCAATACGCTCGGCGCAACCGCTTTGGGCGCGGTGCTCAATATCGGTATCGTTCATTTCGGCAGCGGCGATCTGGGCGCCAGGCTGCATGAGGTGCTGAACCAGCCGGCCGGTCTTTCCGATCTCGCCGCCGATCCGGCGATCCGCGGCGTTTTTGACGCGGCGCTGCACTGGAGCTTCTGGGGTGTCGTGGTGCTCGCCATCCTGGCGTTTGCGACCACCTGGCTCATTCCGGTGGCGCATGATGCCGGCCGCCGGCAGATACCGAAGACGGACGCGCAGGAAGCGATGACACATTGACGAAGCAAGTATGAGTGTTACGGCCCTTGCGGCGGTCGCGCTTCAGAAATCGTAGTCGTTGCCGCCCCAGGAATCGAGCAGGTGGTGCGAGGCCTTGAGTGCGGCGTTGGGATCGCGGGCGGCGATCGCGTCGAGAATGGCCTTGTGGTAGGGCAAAGCGCGTTTTTGGCCCTCGGCCACTTCGTCATGGCTTGAAAGTGTGCGGTTGGCGTAGATCGCGATGGCGATCAGGTCGATGAGCTGCGCGTAGACCATGTTGTGCGTGGCGGCGAAGATTGCGGTATGAAAGCGCAGATCGGCATCGGCATTGATGTTGATGTCGCCAAGAGTGGAAACCATGTCCTCATAGGCGGCGGCGATAGCGGCAATATCCTCGTCAGTGCCGCGCGTGGCAGCGCGCGCCGTTGCTTCCGGCTCCAGCACGCGCCGGAGATCTTTGATCGAGCGCATGATCTCGACCGATGGCCCGGTCTCGTAGTACCAGACCATGACGTCGGTATCGAGATGATGCCAGTTGGCGCGTTCCTTGACGCGGGTGCCGACGCGGGTCTTGATTTCCACCAGCCCCTTGCCGGCCAGGCATTTCATCGCCTCGCGGATAACTGTGCGGCTGATGCCGAACTGTTCCACCAGGTCGGGCTCGTTCGGGAGCGTTGCTCCGACCGGGTAACTGCCGCCGACGATACGACGGCCGAGTTCGTGGACGAAATAACCGAAGACGCCGCGGCGGGGGATGGTGCCGTATTTGCGGACATAGGCATCGAATGGAGATTGCGTGACGATCAATTTCGAAATCGGGGTCGCCGGAGCAATCATTGCATCAATGCCATGTTTCATTCGTTGGACTCTTATGTCTGATTGGAAGGCGATGCGAGTGAAATCGTCAGCTTGTAGTGGCTCTAGCTGGCTTCACGCTGGTGTGTCCAGGCTCGCTCGTGGTGGTTCCATAGTTCGTCGGCGTTGTCTTGGCCGTTCTCGTTGCGGCATATCTTGACGAAGACTCTATCATGTCTTGCATGGCTGTGCCTACTGGCGCCAGATTGACCGGATTGTTCGATAAACGAAGGCGTTAGGGCAGGGCGTCGTGATCAAATTCCGATCCGGCGATTAAGTGAAATGTGATCGCTTCATCGAATGGTGTGACGATTTCAGCCTATCGGAAGCGCCGAGAAACCGTTTAGATGGCTAGGGATGCGAGGCGGATTCGGAGCAGTTTTGGAATGAATGATATGTCCACGCGCAAGCGGGAGGATGCAGTGCAGGCATCCGGCTCCCGGCCGTTGCAGATTGCGCTGCTCGTGGCTGGCGCCTTCTTCATGGAAAACCTCGATGGCACCGTCATCGCCACCGCCCTGCCGCAGATGGCCGCGTCCTTCGGCGCCCGGCCCGTCGACCTCAATATTGGCATGAGCGCCTATCTCCTGACGCTCGGTATCTTCATCCCGATCAGCGGCTGGATCAGTGACCGGTTCGGCGCGCGCCTGGTGTTCACCACTGCTGTCGTCATCTTCACGCTCGCCTCCGTCCTTTGCGGCCTTGCCAATGGTGTTGGTTCCTTCGTCGCCATGCGGATCCTGCAGGGTATTGGCGGCGCGATGATGGTGCCGGTCGGCCGGCTCGTGGTCCTCAACAACACGCCGAAGGACCAGTTGATCTCGGCGATTGCGACCATCACCTGGCCGGCGCTGGTGGCGCCCATTCTAGGGCCGCCGCTTGGTGGTTTCATCACCGACCATGCGAGCTGGCGCTGGATTTTCTACCTCAACCTGCCGCTCGGCATCGTGGCATTCATCTTCGCGCTCATATTGATACCGGAAACGAAAAATGCCGCCCGCCCTCCTTTCGACTGGATCGGCTTCGTCATCAGCGGTTTCGGCTTGGCGAGCCTGATGTACGGGCTGGAGCTTATTGGCCGTCCGGATCCGGTCTGGCTGGAGGCCTGGGCCTATGTCATTGCCGGCTTTGTGCTGCTTGCCGTCGCGGTAGTCCATTTCCGCAGAAGCGAGCATCCGCTGATCGATCTCTCGGGATTGAAGTTGCCGACCTTTGCGGTGACGATCTGGGGCGGCTCGCTGTTTCGCACCGCCATCGGCGCGGTGCCTTTCCTGCTGCCGCTGATGTTCCAGGTCGGCTTCGGGCTGAGCGCCTTTCATGCAGGCCTGCTGACGCTGGCGGTCTTTGCCGGCAATCTGGCGATGAAGCCGGGCACGACGCCGATCCTGCGGCGCTTCGGCTTCAAGCCGGTGCTGATCGTCAACGGTATCCTCAATGCGATCTTCATCGCGGCCTGTGCCTTGTTTTCTCCGGATACGCCGATCTGGTTCATCATCCCCGTGCTGTTCATCGGCGGCATGCTCCGCTCGATGCATTTCACGGCGCTGAACACCATCGCCTTCGCCGACATCCCGCCACGGCAGATGACGGGCGCCAACACGCTGTTCAGCACGGCTTTTCAATTGACTATGGGGATGGGGATCGCGGTCGGCGCCATCGGCATCCGCATCGGTCAGGCCGTCAGCGCGCCCCTCGGCATGAGCGGGATCACCGCCATTGAATTTCGCCTGGCTTTCCTCATGCTCGGCGTCATCGCCCTCTTGGCCGTTCTCGATTGCCTGCCGCTTGATCCGAAAGCTGGGGATAACGTCTCGCGCAAGCCGAAGGCGAGCGCGAAAAAGGCTGCGTGATCAACCGCAGTCAGGCCAAGGCATCGCCGTTCGGCGACTCAATAAGGGTACTGGATGAAGTTGTAATGCAGCAGTAAAACAGGGACTGTGATCAAAAAGAGAAGAAATAGTCCGATGCTTGCCGCGCGCAACACCTTCGTCCGGCGGGTGCGCTGGCCGGTCCAGTCATATACCATTTGAGCGTCCTCCTGTTCCGTATCTGCTAAAAGGGCAAGAAATGGAGCGCTAGTCAATATTGCCAATATGATTAGTCACGGCGCATCCACTTAAAATAATATTCTAATATTAATATACTGGCGGGCGATTCGCGCCATTGTCCGTTGTACTGCGCCAAATTGGTCTGGTTTTCGCGGAAAGGTCATTTTGTGATGCCAGTCATGGCTATATAACGAACGAGGATGCCCTTGCGGCCGTGCGGGGGCGGGGAAGTTGACTTCTGAAAGAGGAAAGACGTGATGAGCAAGGTGCGTGCCCTGGTACTGGAGCGTCAGCATGAGTTGGCGCTGCGCGATATCGACCTGCCGCAGGAGGTTGGGCCGGGTGAGGTGAAGATCAAGATCCATACGGTCGGCGTCTGCGGATCGGATGTGCATTATTACACCCATGGCCGCATCGGCCCGTTCATCGTCAATGCGCCGATGGTGCTTGGTCATGAGGCGGCCGGCACGGTGGTCGAAGTCGGCGCCGGTGTTTCGCATCTGAAGGTCGGCGATCGTGTCTGCATGGAGCCGGGCATTCCCGACGCCAATTCAAAGGCCAGCCGCCTCGGCATGTACAATGTCGATCCCGCCGTTACCTTCTGGGCGACGCCGCCCATCCATGGCGTGCTCACGCCCTTCGTCGTGCACCCGGCCAATTATACCTTCAAGCTGCCGGACAATGTCAGCTTTGCCGAAGGCGCGATGGTTGAGCCTTTCGCGGTTGGCATGCAGGCGGCGGCCAAGGCGAAGATCACGCCCGGCGATACCGCCGTCGTGCTCGGTGCTGGGCCGATCGGCACCATGGTGGCGATCGCAGCGCTTGCCGGTGGCTGCGCCCGCGCCATCGTCGCCGATCTTGCCCAGCCGAAGCTCGACATCGCTGCCCAGTATCAGGGTGTGATCCCCGTCAACATCCGCGAGAAGAACCTGATTGAAGAGGTCAAGCGCCTGACCGACGGTTGGGGCGCCGATGTCGTCTTCGAATGCTCCGGTTCGCCCAAGGCATGGGAAACCGTCATGGAGCTGCCGCGCCCAGGTGGCGTCATCGTCGCGGTCGGCCTGCCGGTCGCCCCGGTCGGCTTCGATGTCTCGACCGCCTCGACGAAGGAAGTCCGCATCGAAACGGTCTTCCGCTATGCTCATCAATATGAGCGCTCGATCGCGCTGATCGCCTCCGGCCGCGTCGACCTGAAGCCGCTGATCTCGGAGACCTTCCCATTCGAGCAATCGATCGAAGCCTTCGATCGCGCCGTGGAAGCACGCCCGAGCGACGTGAAGTTGCAGATCGTTCTCGATCAGTAGGCGCCTGTTTTTTCCGCCGCCTCGTTTTGGCGAGGCGGCGGTTTGCCTTTTGTTTCGCATGATCCCGTAGACGTCCCCGTAAATGCGATGCTAGCGTAGCGCGAAACAGTAGGGACATGGCGGCAACGCCGGAAAACGGGAAGGGCCGCGGTGCCGCACGACGTCGCATTGATAGCATTGATTGCCGCCGGTTTTGGCTTTGCCGCCATTTTCGGCTATCTCGCCGACCGGCTGCATTTGCCGCCTTTGGTCGGATACCTTGTCGCCGGTGTCATGATCGGCTCGGCGACGCCGGGCTTTGTCGCCGACATGGCGCTTGCTTCGCAATTAGCCGAGATCGGCGTCATCCTCCTGATGTTCGGGGTTGGCCTGCATTTTTCGGCGGCCGATCTGCTTGCCGTGCGTGGGGTCGCCATTCCGGGTGCGATCGGTCAGATCGCCATTGCCACGCTATTGGGTATCGGCCTTGCGTCGCTGTGGGGCTGGGGGATCGGTGCCGGCCTGGTTCTCGGCCTGAGCCTTGCCGTCGCCAGTACCGTCGTGCTTTTGAAGGCGTTGGAGGAGCGCAATCTGGTCAGTTCGACCAATGGCCGCGTTGCCGTCGGCTGGTTGATCGTCGAGGATCTGGCGATGGTTCTGGCGCTTGTGCTGCTGCCGGCCTTTGCCGGAGCGCTCGGGGGACATGCCGATGCGGGCGACCACGCCGCCACGGGGTCGATCTGGCTGACTATCGGCATCACGCTTCTTAAGGTGGCGGCTTTTGCCGCCGTGGCGATCTTCATCGGCCCGAAGGTCGTTCCCTGGCTGCTGACTTCCGTCGCGCGCACCGGTTCGCGCGAGCTTTTCACCCTGTCCGTTCTTGCCATCGCGCTCGGCATTGCCTTCGGTGCGGCGGAGATATTCGGCGTTTCCTTTGCGCTGGGCGCGTTCTTCGCAGGCCTGATCATGAGCGAGTCCCATCTCAGCCACAGGGCGGCGGCCGATTCACTGCCGTTGCAGAATGCCTTTTCGGTGCTGTTCTTCGTCTCCGTTGGCATGCTCTTCGATCCCTCGGTGCTGGTGCGCGAACCGCTGATGATCATCGGCGTGCTCGCACTCATCATTGTCGGGAAAGCGCTGATCGCATTCTGTGTGGTAGTGCTGCTGCGCTATCCCGCCAGCATGGGGTTTGCAGTTGCCGCTGGACTTGCCCAGATCGGCGAGTTTTCCTTCATCCTGGCGGGTCTTGGCGTTTCGCTGGGGCTGCTGCCGCGCGAGGGGCAGGATCTGATCCTTGCAGGCGCCATTCTGTCGATCACGCTCAATCAGCTGGTTTTCGCCGGCACCGGAAGGCTGGAGGCATGGGTCTCTTCCCGATGGCCGGCCTTCGCGTCTAATTACGGCATGGCGAAGCATGATAGCCTGTATCGCGAACTGGCCGTCATTAGCGAGCAGCGCGAGGAGCGCGACCGGCAGCACCATCTCGAAATCGAGCAGTTGATCGAGACCTTTCCGATGTTCGCCGAACTCGACGAGGGCGCGCAGGAGGAGTTGCTGCTGCTCTTCCGGCCGCGATCTGCATTGCCGGGCGATCGAGTCATCCGGAGCGGAGACCGAGGCGACAGCATGTTCTTCGTTGCTTCGGGCGCGGTCGAAGTGCAGCTCGAGGACGAGGAGATCCCGCTCGCCGCCGGCTCTTTCTTCGGCGAAATGGCTGTGTTGACCGGTGCTCGTCGAACCGCCGATGTGGTCGCCGTCGATTTCTGCCAGTTCCTCGTTCTGGAACGTCGCGATTTCAACCTGTTCATGTCCCGTCACCCACGACTGCGGGCAGCCGTCAGCAGCCTGGCGCAGGAACGGCAGGATATGAACGTGTCCCGCAACCAGCGGCGAGACCAATCGCTGGACGCTGGCTGATCGATTTCACCAAGAAGGTCTAGAGCTGTTCAGCGCTTCATGGAATCGCTTCGCCGCTCTATCCTCTTGTTTGACGCAATTCCGGGCGGAAAACCGCTACGCACTTTTCCTGGAATTGCTTTAGCGCCGCGTCAGCCAGCTTTTGGAAACGCGGCAGGCCATCGTATAGGCGGGATCGAAGACATTGCCGACATCGTAGCGCACGACCTGGCCGAGCAAGTGGCTTGCGGCGGTCTTGTCGAGGCCGTAATCGGCGTCGAGCCAGCGCAGCATTTCGCTGGTCGCATGCTGTAGCGCCTGGTCGAGCGGCCGGGCATTGCCGATGGTGAAAATATCGTCTGCAGTCTCGCCGCGTGGCCAGACGATCGTCTTTTTCTTTTCGACGCCGAGGCGCACCGTCACTTCGAAAGTAGTCTCGATGCCGGTGCCGACGATCTCCCCATCGCCTTGCACAGCATGGCAGTCGCCGAGGAAGAAGAGGGCGCCGGGTGCGGAGACCGGAAACCAGATCGTCGTGCCGGGTCCGAGCACGCGATAATCCATGTTGCCGCCGTACTCGCCGCTGGTGGCGGTCGATATGGCTTGGCCGCGGGATGGAGCAACGCCAAAGCAGCCGATCATCGGCGACAGCGGCAGCACGAAAGTCTCCAGACCGGCAACCGGCTCGGAAAGCCGGGCCGTCAAAGCCTCTCGATCGATCTGCCAGATTGCCTTGTCACCTGCCGGCAATGCCTTGATATCCCAGGGGTCGACCACATTGCCGGCTACGACGCTTCGAGTGAAACCCGTGTTGCGCGTCGGGACCATACCGAGGATTTCGACCTTGAGGGCGTCGCCCGGCTCCGCGCCTTCGACAGAGATCGGCCCGTTCATCGGGTTTCCTCCCTGAGCTTGCCGAATATCATTTCTGTCATAGCCGGCTGCATCGAGCGTTTCGGTGATGACGATGTCGCCGTCCGCGACATGCAAGGCCGATGGCAGCGAGCCGATGATGTTGTGGTAGCTATTCGGAACGAAACGATGCGTTGTCATTGTGATTGCGGCCTTGTGTCGGAGTTGGCCGCTCGATCCTAAGCTGCTTCGGCTGCGTCGGGAAGATCACGGCGGTCACCCGCCGTGATCAGTTGGCCGGCAGGCCGCCGAGATAGAGGACGCTGCGTGAAGCCAGCGTCTTCAGCAAAGCCGCAAGAGCCGGATCGGGAAAGCGGCGTTCAAAGGGTGCCGCCCAGGCTATGTCCTCGGCGTGAAGATGCACTGCTTCCTGCGTGGTGCCGGCCTTGGCGGTAAACAACGACGGATCGTCGATCCCGGCAACGACTGTTTGCATAAGACGGGACACGGCATTGTGGTTGACCGCATAGAGATCGACGCCGTTGGCAGATGCCATTTCCGCCATCGTCACGAGAGGGGCGGCGGCGAAAATATGATAGTGAAGTGCTTTGGCGCGCCGCGCCATTTCCAGTGGCAGGGTCCCGTCCGGTGTGATCTGGTTCGCCCCGATCCGGAAACTGTCCACGCCCCAATCGAACAGGTCTTTCCGGTTCGCGGCGATCCCGGCAGCCATGGCCGTAAACCCGGCCCAATACCGGTGATTGTTGCGACCATCGGTCTTGTCGCCGCGCGATGCGTAATAGGCGATGTTTCGTGAGGCAATGTCGGCGAGCCAGGCGGTTATCCTTGATTGCTCGTCCAACGGGATATCGCTGTCGGAGCGAATCTTGAGCCACGCAACCGTCAGGGAGCCCAGTAGCCAGCCTTGCACATAGACCGCCTGATTCGTCGTTGCGCCGTCGGATAGTGCGTCGTGGGTAGCGAAGCTGTCGAGGAACTTGGCGACGCATCTCGCGGTCGCTTCGTTGCCGCCGGTTCGATAACCGTCGGCCATATCGACGACGGTTCGCGTGGCCAAACGCAGATTATCGGTAGCCTCGTCATAGGCCCGCTTGCGTGCTGGATCGATGACGGAATGGGCGACGTCCGTATAGTAATCGGCCGCCTTGATCGAGGCCGGCAATTGCGGTGGAGCCGAACATGTGAACGTCGCCGGCATCTTCGAGCCGGAAGCCGGCGTGTCCCATGGACTATGCAGGACCGCAGCCGCTTGCGCCTGCGCTACATTGGCAAGCACGAGGAACACGGCCAGAACAGCCGGCTTTCTGGGAAGAGTGGTAAGGCAGGACATTTGATATCAGGTCCACGATCCGTGATCAGGTGTTCGCGACGGAGGTCCAGATCACTATTGCCCGATTGATGGCGATTTTGCGTTGCTTACGGCCCGACGAAATACCGTCGGCGCTTGGCCTTGTAGCTCCGTTCGTCGAACTGGCTGCGCAGCCAGTCCTCCGGGTTCGCCTTCAAATATCCGGCATCCGGATCCTGACGATTGGCATCGGTGAGCTTCTTGACGACATAGCGGGCGTAATGATGATCGAAAATACGCATGAACTCGCCGAAATAAATATCGGCGACACGCGTATCGCCGCGGACCACGATCATGTTCTCATCATTGATGCGCTGCGAGGGTTGGCTAAAATTCGCCGAGCCGCTGACGATCAGCGGGTCGTCGCTCAGCGGGTCGACCAGCATAAACTTGTCATGGATATAATCGTTGGTGTTGAGGGGGTTGTCGCGCTCGGCCAGAAAATTTGCCAACGCACCGGCCTCCAGCCGTCCCCCGGCGGCAAACAGGACGTCGCGGTCGCGTCCGATGATCTCGCCGTCGCCAAGATCATCGTCCTTGACGATATAGCGCAGCACGTCATTGTCCTGGGCGATCACCTTGCTGAAGACCTTGTCGAGATTGAAGGCGAGCGTGATGCAGGAAATCTCCTGTGCCTCGCCCATCCGGTCGGCATACCATTGCAGGGATTCGCTGCTGTCCTTTTCGTCGCGAGCGCTGAACACCGGCGTAACGCTATTTGGCTGGGTGCGGCCAGGAGGCAGCGGCGTCAGCGCGCGATTTTTCGGTCGCAGCTTGGTCGGCGTCAGGTTCTGCGACAATAGCGTCCAGTATTCGAGATAGGTCTCGGCGATTGTCGGGCTCCAGACGATGTGGCCGACATTCGAGTGGCCGAAGATGCCACCGTCGGAAATATTCGTCGATCCCGTCCAGACTGCGATCGGCTTTTCGTCCTTGAGCAGGATGATGAACTTGTTGTGGCGGATGCCCTCGGTCACGGTGCGCGGGATGACCACCTTCATTTCGTCAAGCCGGGCATTGTGGATGACCGCTTCGTTTGCCGCCTTGTAAGTCTTTTCATCGTCGAAGACGATCTTCACGTCGGCGCCGGCTTCCACCGCCTTGGCGAAGGCATTCGCGACCGGCTGATAGTGGAATTCATAGAGCGCCGCGCGCAGCCCGAAGCGATGATCCTCGGCAAGACCGATGAACTTGATGAGCGCCTCGAAGAGCCCGCGCGACAGCCAGACCATTTCCTCGGCCATAGGATTGTCGGCATTGGGCATACGGTTGCCGAAACGGCGGGCATAGGCCTGCGAGCCGATCACGCCGCGATTGAAATAGACGTCGTGGTGGGCCTCATCGTTTCTCTTGTCGGGATTGAGCAGATATTCGAGCTCGGTCGCGATTTCGAGGGTGACGGCCGAGGCGGAGTCGAGCTGCAGCATCTTTACCGTGCCGTAGACCGGGACGATCTGGTAGCGGTAGGTGTGATCGGTTTCCGCCGTATAATCGGCCCATTGGAAGCTTTGCACCGGATGCTCCGCTGTGCTGACGGGCGTCCCCGGGGGCAAGCCTTTATCCTTGTCCTTGAAGCGCTTGATGCCGGTCATCCAATAGCGCTCGACGACGGCACCGTCCTTAAGCTCCTCGCGCTGAATGGCGAAACCCATCAGGCCGGTTTTCTTGGCGTCCTGTCCGGCGACGAAGTCCCAGGCCAGGATGACCACATAGGTTCCCGCAATCGCCCGGGCGCGCAGAACCGCACTTGCCGCTGTAACCCGCATGTCTCATTCCCCCAAATGATCCGTTCGCCGGAGGGTCGATGCGCCTCTGAGGATCGGGTATCCCTTAAGGACGCCGAGGTTGCGGGGCGAAAGCCGGCCGCAAACCGGTTCGGACTGCACATCAACTCTCATGCGAAGCACGACGAAAGAGCAGTACATCTTTATAGCGAAGATAGTCTTGTACCATAACAACCGGATGAATGCTCGCATCGAAATGGCGAGATATGTTTTGCCCGTGTCTCGCTTTCGCCATGCCGCTGCGGAGGCGCCGCTCAAACCATGGGCGACAAACTTTTCGCCGATATGCCGCAGCGCGGAATAAATTTGCCCGGCGCTTCTGGATTCTGGCACGGCACGTTTTGTGCATAAAAACTATCGTCTTTATGATCATCCTCATCGAGGGAGCATTGGTTCACCCATTTCGATTGAGGGGACATAGATGAAACTTACTATCGCAAACCTGTTTGCGGCCGCGGCTCTGCTGCTTTCCACCCAGGCCTTCGCCGAGACGCTAAAGGTTGGTGTCGTGCCCGGTGTTTACGCCGATTCCATCGAGGCGCTG
>DASVPC010000258.1:0-2432 GCA_036383055.1 Rhizobium sp.
CGCAAGCTGCATGTCAGCATTCCGATCGGCATCGTCATCTGTCTTGGCATCTGGTGGCTTTTCGCGGGCGTCTTGCAGCTCTCGCTTCCCGCCGGCCCGCTTGAAAACCTGCTCCAGTAACGGGGTCGGGGAGTAAATCCATGAGCACATTCGAATTCCTCCTCCAGGGCCTGGCATCCGCCGCAGAGCCGATGAACCTGC
This sequence comes from Rhizobium sp., assembly GCA_036383055.1. Taxonomy (GTDB): domain Bacteria; phylum Pseudomonadota; class Alphaproteobacteria; order Rhizobiales; family Rhizobiaceae; genus Rhizobium. The sequence continues at coordinate 202 of DASVPC010000258.1, forward strand.
TTTATGCGCTGATCGGCGTGACGCTCGGCACCATGGTCGGCGTGTTGCCGGGCATCGGGCCTGCGACCACCGTGGCGCTACTTCTGCCGGTCACCTACCAGCTCGACGCCACCGGCTCGCTGATCATGTTTGCCGGCATCTATTACGGCGGCATGTATGGCGGCTCGACGACCTCGATCCTGTTGAACACGCCCGGCGAAAGCGCCTCGATCGTCACCGCGCTCGAGGGTAACAAGATGGCCCGCGCGGGTCGCGGCGGACCGGCGCTGGCAACGGCTGCCATCGGCTCCTTCGTTGCCGGCCTGATCGCCACACTGGGGCTCGCCTTCATTGCGCCGATCATCGTCAAGCTGGCACTGGTCTTCGGTCCGCGCGAATATTTCGCGCTGATGGTGCTGGCTTTCGTCACGGTTTCGTCGGCCTTCGGCGATTCCACGTTGCGGGGCCTGACATCGTTGTTCATCGGCTTTGCGCTCGCCATCATCGGCATCGACCAGCTCACCGGCCAGGCGCGCATGAGCTTCGGCGTTCCGGATCTGCTTGACGGTATCGAGGTGACGACGCTTGCCGTTGCCATGTTCGCCATCGGCGAATCCCTTTACATCGCCGCGCAGGGCAATCGCGGACCTGACAAGATCGAGGCGGTCAAGGGGTCCGTCTGGATGACGGCCCAGGATTGGGCGCGTTCATGGAAGGCCTGGCTGCGCGGCACGCTGATCGGCTTCCCGATCGGCGCCATGCCGGCGGGCGGCGCCGAAATCGGCACATTCCTGTCCTATGCGGCCGAAAAGCGCCTGACCAAATATCCGGAGGAATTCGGCAAGGGCGCGATTGAAGGCGTGGCTGGTCCGGAAGCCGCCAACAATGCGTCGGCCGCCGGAACGCTCGTTCCGCTTTTGACCCTCGGCCTGCCGACAACGGCGACGGCGGCGATCATGCTTGCCGGCTTCCAGCAATATGGCCTGCAGCCTGGCCCGCTGCTGTTTGTGACCAACCCGCAGCTCGTCTGGGGCCTGATCGCCAGCCTGCTGATTGCCAATTTCATGCTGCTGGTCCTCAATCTGCCGCTGGTCGGGCTTTGGGTGAAGCTCCTCACCATTCCCAAGCCATGGCTTTATGCCGGTATCCTCCTGTTTGCCACGCTCGGAACGATCGGCGCCAATCCGTCGGTCTACGAGCTCGGCATGCTGCTCGCCTTCGGCGTTCTCGGCTATGTCATGCGGATTTTCGGTTATCCGATCGCACCGGTCGTGGTGGGCCTGATCCTCGGGCCGCTGGCGGAACAGCAGCTTCGGCGAGCGCTTGCGATCAGCCAGGGCGATGTCACGGTGCTGTTCACCTCGCCGATCTCGGCGGTGCTGCTGCTGATCGCAGCGGCGGCGCTGATCGTGCCGTTGATCCTGAGAGCTCGCGGACGCGGCGAGACTCTGTCGCAGCTTGCCGCCAACGAGGATTGAGTTCCCCGTTGTTCTCCAGTGTGGCTGTTCCAGACGCGGGTTAAAGCGTCTGGAGCGGCGGGTGCAGGAATGCCGGCATCGGCGTGTGATCGGCATCAGCGGTTAAATAAAGCCAGGCCGTATCCAGCGCCTCGCGGATCGTGACGTCCATGTCGAGATAGCGGTATGTCCCGAGCCGGCCGACAAAAGTGACGGAAGTCTCCTGGAGGGCTCGCGCGACATATTGGGCGAGCTGCTCCTTTTCCTCCATCAGGCGGATCGGATAGTAGGGGACATCGCCGGGTTCGCAGGCCCTGGAAAACTCGCGATAACAGACCGAGCCGTCATGGTCTTCCCACGGGGAGAAATGCTTGTGCTCCGTCACACGCGTATAGGGTACGGAGACATCACCGTAATTCATGACCGCGCACCCCTGGTAGTCGCCGTCATGGGTGAAACGCTCGAAATCCAGCGTGCGGTACCCCAAGCGGCCATATTCATAGTCGAAATAGCCGTCGAGCGGACCGGAATAGAATATGTGATCGAAGTCCCTGCCGAGACCGCTGTGAAACCTGGTTTCCAGATGGACTTCTATATTCGCGTGATCGAGAATTCGCCCGACCATATCGGTATAGCCATTTTCCGGCATGCCCTGGTATTTATGGAAGAAATAGTTGTCGTCGTAGTTGAAGCGGACCGGGAGCCGTTTCAGGATGGAGGCCGGGAGATCGGTCGGCGCACAGCCCCACTGCTTCTGCGTATATCCCTTGAGGAACGCTTCATAGAGGTCCCTGC
>DASVPC010000259.1:0-13872 GCA_036383055.1 Rhizobium sp.
GATCAACGGCACGACGGGCTACGAGGAAGCTGGCGCTCAGGGACTTCTCGCCGGCATCAACGCCGCTCTCAAAGCAGGTCAAGATTCATATACAACCGATTCACGTGAAACGATTTTTCAAGAAACGGATTCACGTGAAACATTCGTGGTTTCGCGCACTTCTGCGTACCTCGGCGTCATGGTCGACGATCTCGTCACGCGCGGCATCAGCGAGCCCTATCGCATGTTCACCTCGCGCGCCGAATATCGACTGTCTCTTCGCGCCGATAATGCTGACGTTCGTCTGACGCCGCTTGGCTTGACTATCGGCTGTGTCGGCAATGCCCGTGCTGCCCGGTTCGGTGATTATATGGAAAAGCTTGAATGGGCGCGCGCTCAGCTGAATACGCTGAGCGTTACGCCGAGCGAGGCGGAGAAAGCTGGACTGCATATCAACAAGGATGGCCAGCGCCGGACGGCGTATGATCTCCTGTCCTATCCGGAGCATTCGATCGACTCGCTGTCCGGTCTGTGGCCGGAACTGCGCTCTATCGATCGACGTGTGGTCGAAGCGGTCGAGATTGAGGCCGCTTATGCGGTTTATATGGATCGACAGACCTCGGATATTGTTCAGGCCCGACGCGAAGAAGAGCGGCTTATCCCCCAAGATTTCGATTTCTCGATTCTGTCAGGTTTGTCGAACGAGCTAAAGCAGAAGCTGGCCATGGCGCAGCCAAAGAATATCGCTCAGGCGTCGCGGATCGATGGGATGACACCGGCGGCGATATCGTTGCTGCTGGCGCATTTGCGCAAGCTGACGGTGGTGGAAGAGCGCAAGCTTGTTTCGTAATATCAAGGCATTGCAAGGTGTGAGAGTCCTGCCATGGAATTAAACGGTGTGCGTGTTTCACGTGAAACACAGGGGCGGCTGCAGCACTTTGCCGAGCTCTTTCAGAAGTGGGCGAAGACCATCAATCTGGTCGCGCCGTCTACCATCGATGATCTCTGGCGCCGGCATATTGCCGATAGCGCCCAGATTTTCCAGCTGCATTCAAAGCCAGCGCGTTGGGTCGATCTCGGAAGTGGCGGCGGTTTTCCGGGCATCATCACCGCGATTCTTCTGGCCGAACAGAAGGACGGTCATGTCGATTTGGTGGAAAGCAACCAGAAAAAGGCTGCGTTTCTGCGGGTTTGCCTTCGGGAATGCGAAGCTCACGGTGCCGTTCATGCGGCGCGTATCGAGGAGGCTCCCAAGATCATTGCCGATTGTGATGTAATCTCGGCGCGGGCGCTTGCCGAGCTGGATCTGCTGCTGGACTATGCGGCGCCATGGGTTGAACGCAATGAAAATCTGCGCCTGCTGCTGCATAAAGGCCGGGATTACGAACGCGAGGTCCAGAAAGCCCGTGGTCGTTGGGAATTCGATCTGGTAAAACACAATAGTGTTGTCGAGAGCGATTCCGTGATCCTGGAGCTAACGCGCCCTCGTCGTCGAATTTAACCATGATGGATATGCGGCAAATGATCGGCGAGCGAAACCGGATTATTACTATCGCAAACCAAAAGGGTGGTGTTGGTAAAACAACCACCGCGATCAATCTGGCCACGGCTCTGGCCGCTATTGGCGAGCGTGTCCTGATCGTCGATCTCGATCCACAGGGGAATGCCAGTACGGGCCTCGGCATAGACCGTCGTGACCGCAAGGTATCGTCTTATGATCTTTTGGTCGGTACGCATACGATCCTGGATACGGTTCAGGAGACGGCTGTGCCGAATCTTTTCATTGTCCCCTCGACGATGGACCTGCTCGGTGTCGAGATGGAGATCGCGCAGCAGCCTGACCGTGTTTTCCGGCTGCGCCGCGCCCTGAACGGCGCTGGTGCGACGGCTTTCTCCTATATTCTGGTGGATTGCCCTCCTTCGTTCAATCTGCTGACGATGAACGCCATGGCCGCGGCGCATTCGGTCCTGGTGCCGTTGCAGTGCGAGTTCTTCGCGCTGGAAGGGCTCAGCCAGTTGCTGGAAACGGTCGATCAGGTGCGCCGCACCGTCAATCCGTCCCTGGATATTCAGGGGATCGTGTTGACGATGTTCGATTCCCGCAACAATCTCGCGCAGCAGGTCGTCAACGACGTGCGGACACATTTGGGCGAAAAAGTCTACCATACGTTGATTCCACGCAACGTCCGCGTGTCCGAAGCGCCCTCCTATGGCAAGCCGGCGATCCTTTACGATCTGAAATGCGCCGGCAGCCAGGCCTATCTGCAACTGGCGTCGGAAGTTATCCAGCGGGAACGGCAGCGCAAGGCCGCCGCCTGATAGTGTATTTGTTCTGGAGTGAGTATTGCGATGAATGATGATCTTTCGAAAAGGCGCCTTGGGCGCGGTCTGGCGGCTCTTATCGGAGAGATGGATCAGCCGACGCCCGTCGAAGCCGGAAGACCGGGCGTAAACCCGGATCGCATGGTGCCGATCGAATTCATCAGCCGCAATCCGAAGAACCCGCGCCGCTATTTCGATGAAACCGAGTTGCATGATCTCGCCAGTTCGATCCGTCAGCACGGTATCGTGCAGCCGGTCGTCGTGCGTACGGTCTCTGCCGATCGCTATGAGATCATCGCGGGTGAAAGACGCTGGCGAGCGGCGCAACTGGCCGGTCTGATTGAGATTCCGGTCATTGTCCGCGACGTTGACGACAAGACGGCGCTGGAAATCGCCATCGTCGAAAACGTTCAGCGCGCGGATCTCAATCCACTCGAAGAGGCGCTGGGCTACGAGCAGCTGATTGCCGAACACGGCTATACACAGAACGACCTCGGCGAAATCATCGGCAAGAGCCGCAGCCATGTCGCCAATTCGCTGCGCCTGCTGAAGTTGCCGGAGCCGGTTCGCGATATGCTCGCCGGCGGCAGCCTTTCGGCCGGTCATGCCCGTGCGCTGGTCTCGACCTCCGACCCGGCGACGCTAGCCCGCACGATCGTCTCCAAGGGGATGTCGGTGCGCGACGCCGAGCGGCTGGCACAGAACGATATCAAAGCCCAGAACGATCCCCGGCCCGCCAGCGCCCGCAAGGATGACAAGGATTCGGATACGCTGGCGCTGGAGCGCACCCTCTCCGACACGCTCGGGCTTGACGTCGCGATCAACCATCGCGGCAATGGCGGTCAGGTGAAGATTTCCTATAAGACCCTGGAGCAGCTGGAAGAAATTTGCCGGCTGCTTGAGCGGCGCTAAGCTGTTTCACGGGAAACACGGGGCATTCGCTTTTGGATAGAATCATCCGAAAGCGGATAATATTATTATTTAAAATCAATATGTTAAAGATATTGTCTTGCCCTAAAATGAGGGCGGCGCTCTAGCCCTTGCGGGCGGATTGCAGCGTCGTCGCCAGCAGCGTCTGCGTGGCGATCGTATCTTCCAGGCTGGCGCGCTGTCTGGTCTGCAGGATGGCCGACTGCAGGCGGTTCATTTCACGGGCAATTGCCGGCGCCGTCCAGCTCCGGAGCGCTTGTTCGATAATGGGCTTGCGCCGAAAATGCAGATGTCGGCCAAGTGTCTGCATGACTTGCGCCGGCGGCACGCGTTTCTCGTCCATCTCGGTTCGCATGACGTCCAAAAGCTGAAACTGCCTCAGGCAGCCCTGCAGCACCAGAAACATTGACGTCTTGGACGCGGCGATCTTCTGCATGGCATGCAGAAAAGCATCCGAATCGCCCTTCAAAATGGCGTCGACGGCGTCATCCGCGGAAATGGCGCTGGCGTCACCGATAATATCGGCAACATGATCCTCCTCGACCGTCCCCTGTCCGCGGCAATAGAGCGCCAGTTTGCGCACCTCGTTGCGTGACGCGATCCGATCACCGCCCAAGAGCTCGAGCAGCATCTGCCGCGCGGCGGGCGAGATGCGCAGATTTTCGTTCGCAAGCTCGGTATCAATCAGGCTGTTCAGCGCGCGGCCGTCATCGGCATAGCAGGGGATGGTGGCGATCTTGCGGGATGCTTCCGCCACTTTACGCAGGCCTGAGCCCTTTTTGAGATCGCCGGCTTCGATGATGACAAAACTGGCGTCAGGAGGATTGTCGGCGATGATCTGCAGCGAATCGATCAGCGCCTTTTCGTTGGCCGCGCCGCGAATCCAGACCAGCTTCTCGCCGCCGAACAGGCCGATGGCGTTGACCTCGTCGAGCAATCGGCCGGCATCGTTCTGGAGATCGCCGACATCAAGCTTGATCAGCAAAAAGGGATCCTTCAGGTCGACACCGGTCTTGCCGGCGACCTGCCCTGCCCGCTCGGAGACAAGGCCTCGATCCGGGCCGTAGATGACGAAAAGGCGGTAGTTGCGCGCGGCGGTTTGAAGAAATCCGTCAAACTCGTGGGACTTGATCTCCGACATACCGCGCGCTCAGATCAGCGGCTAAGTGCTGCGCCGATATCGGCGGCGACCATCTCGGCAACTTCACGGGCGGCACGGTCTTCCGAATCACGAATGGCGCGCTGCTTGGCGAATTCCTGGGTTGGGAAGTCCACCAGCGAAGTGACCGCGCGGCTGCCGGATTTCAGCACCTTGCCGTCGCTGGCATTCTTCAGCGTGAAGGACGCCGTGACTGTGGTGCGGCCGGCAGCCGAGGTCGCTGAGGACGGCAGGTAGAGAACGCCGCCGGTGCCGGAGCTGACGCTCAGATCGACCGTATATTTCGGCGTCTTTGTCTCGCCCGCGCCGCGACCGGCGATGAAGATCAGCTGATTGCGCACTTCCTGGCCGACGCGCGAATTGGCGTCGGAGAAGGAGACATCGGCAAGCTTCTGCGTAACACCCGTGCTCAGAGCATAGAGCGGCCGCACCTGGCAAGACGACAAGAGACCCGCAACGGCAATCAGAGACGCAACGCCCGCAAGGCGAGCGAGTTTGAAGAGCTTATCAGACGACAATGTTTACGATCCTCTGTGGAACGACGATGATCTTCTTTGGCGCCTGACCATTCAATGCGCTTGTGACTGCATCCAAGGCGAGTACGGCCTGCTGCACGGCATTCTGATCCGCATCGCGCGCAATTGTCAATTCAGCGCGCTTTTTGCCATTGATCTGCACCGGATAGACGATCTCGTTCTCGACGACGAGTGCTTCGTCATATTGAGGCCAGGCGCTCATGGCGACGAGATGCGTGTTGCCAAGCGCCGTCGAGCATTCCTCCGCCAGATGCGGCGTGATCGGCGCGACCAGCGCGATCAGGATTTCGACTGCCTCGCGAGCAGCGGCACGATAGCTGCTATCGGTTCCGCCGGCGGCGATCTTGGCGAGCGGCGTTGCCAGGGCGTTGACGAATTCGTAGATGCGCGCGACCGCCTTGTTGAAGGCGAGCTTGTCGTAGTCGGCCTGGACGGCCTTCAGCGTGCGGTGGGCTATCTGGGAGATCGCCAGCGCGTCGCCTTCTCTTGCTGGAGCCGAAACAACGGCTTTCAGCTCGTCGGCTGCTTCCGATACCAGGCGCCACATGCGCTGTGTAAAGCGATGCGCGCCTTCGACGCCGGCTTCCGACCAGATGACGTCACGGTCCGGCGGCGAATCGGAGAGCACGAAGAAGCGGGCGGTATCGGCGCCGTAGGAGGCGATGATATCGTCCGGGTCGACGACGTTCTTCTTCGACTTCGACATTTTCTCGATGGCGCCGATGGCGATGTCTTCGCCGGTCGACAGCAAGGTCGCTCGGCGCTGGCCGTCGGTTTCCTCGATGCGAATATCGGCCGGCGACACCCATTCGCGCGTCAGGCCATTGCCCCGGCTATAGGTCTCGTGAACCACCATGCCTTGAGTAAACAGGCCCTTGAAGGGTTCCCTGGCGTCGACATGGCCGGTCTCGCGCATGGCGCGGGTGAAGAAGCGCGAATAGAGCAGATGCAGGATCGCATGCTCGATACCGCCGATATACTGATCGACCGGCAGCCAATGATCGGCGGCGGCCTTGTCGGTCGGCTCGTCGGCCCAGGGCGCCGTGAAGCGAGTGTAGTACCAGCTCGAATCGACGAAGGTATCCATGGTGTCGGTTTCGCGACGGGCATCCTTGCCGCATTGCGGGCAGGCGACATGCCGCCAGGTCGGATGGCGATCGAGCGGATTGCCGGGCAGGTCGAAGGTGACATCATCAGGCAGCTTGACCGGTAGGTCCTGCTTCGGCACGGCCAAGACGCCGCAATCGTCGCAATGGATGACCGGGATCGGGCAGCCCCAATAGCGCTGACGGGAAATGCCCCAGTCGCGCAGGCGGAAATTCACCTTGCGTTCGGCCTGCGGCGCATTGCCGAGGCTTGCGGCCGACAGCTTCACCGCCACCGTCTCAAAGGCTTCTTCCGGGCTCATGCCGTCGAGGAAACGCGAATTGATCATCACGCCGTCGCCGTCATAAGCGACATCACCGATGGCAAAGCTTGCGGCGTCGCCGTCTCGCGGCATGACGACGGGAATGACCGGCAGGTCATATTTGCGGGCGAAATCGAGGTCGCGCTGGTCGCCGGAGGGGCAGCCGAAGATGGCGCCCGTGCCGTAGTCCATCAGCACGAAGTTGGCGACATAGACCGGCAGCTCCCACGACGGGTCGAGCGGATGGCGGATGCGGATACCCGTGTCCATGCCCTTCTTTTCGGCCGTCTCCAATGCCGCCAGCGAGGTGCCGGCGCGGCGGCACTCCTCGCAGAAGGAGTCGATATCGGGATTGAGGGCCGAAGCTTCCCTGGCCAGCGGATGGTCCGCTGAAATTGCCAGGAAGGAGGCGCCGAACAGCGTATCCGGACGTGTCGTGTAGACGGCGATCTCGCGATCGGCGTTCGGTGAGGTCTCGGGCACGATTTCCCAACGGATGGTCAGGCCCTCGGAACGGCCGATCCAGTTTTTCTGCATCAGCCGCACTTTTTCCGGCCAATGGTCGAGCGTATCTAGTGCGTCCAGCAACTCCTGACTGAAATCGGTGATCTTGAAGAACCACTGCGTCAGCTCGCGTTGCTCGACCAGCGCGCCGGAGCGCCAGCCGCGGCCGTCGATGACCTGCTCGTTGGCAAGCACGGTGTTGTCGACCGGATCCCAGTTGACCTTGGATTTCTTGCGATAGATCAGGCCCTTCTGCATCATGTCGATGAAGAGCATCTGCTGGCGATGATAATACTCGACGTCGCAGGTGGCGAATTCGCGGCTCCAGTCCAGCGACAGGCCCATGGCCCTCAGCTGCGCCTTCATCGAGGCGATGTTCTGGTAGGTCCACTCCTTTGGGTGTACCTTGTTGTCGCGGGCGGCATTTTCCGCCGGCATGCCGAAGGCGTCCCAGCCCATGGGGTGCAGGACATTGTAGCCGCGGGCGCGCTTGTAGCGGGCGACGACGTCGCCCATGGCGTAGTTGCGCACATGGCCCATATGGATGCGGCCCGACGGATAGGGAAACATCTCTAGGACGTAATATTTCTCGCGCGGATCGGCGTTGTCGGTGAGAAAGACGTTCTCATCGTTCCATTTCTGCTGCCAGCGAGGCTCGGCATCGCGCGGATTATAACGTTCGGTAGCCATCTGATCTTGTATTCCAGAAAATCATGGGGAGTTGGCCGTGACCTTCATCACGAAACCAACCAAGCGTCAAGTTTAGCGGGCGCTGCAAGTGCTTTATCTTGCAAAGCAAAGCCGGATTCTGCGGCATTCACCCTTGGCAAAGGCCGCCTGCCTCATTACTGCAAAGTCTTGGGAATAAGCAGATATATCGAGGCGAAAAGATGGAACTTCAAGAGCGGTTGAACGAGGTTCGTTCCCATATCGCGGCGGCGGAACGTCAGGCTGGCCGGCCCGATGGCGCCGTGCAGCTCGTTGCCGTCTCCAAGACCTTCGATGCCGATGCGATCCGCCCGGCGATCTCGGCTGGCCAGCGGGTGTTCGGCGAAAACCGTGTACAGGAAAGCCAGGGCAAATGGCCGGCGCTGAAAGCCGAGACATCAAGCATCGAGCTGCACCTGATCGGGCCGTTGCAATCGAACAAGGCGGCCGACGCCGTGGCGCTGTTCGAGGTAATCGAGACGGTCGACCGGGAAAAGATTGCCCGCGCTCTGGCCGATGAAATCAAGCGACAGAACAAGGCCGTTAGGCTCTACGTGCAGGTCAATACCGGGTTGGAGCCGCAGAAGGCCGGAATTGCGCCCGACGACACCGCCGCCTTCGTTGATCTCTGCCGCAACGAGCTTGGGCTGTCGATCGAGGGCTTGATGTGCATTCCGCCGGCCGATGAGAATCCAGGCCCGCATTTCGCGCTTCTCGCCAAGCTCGCGGCCAAGGCCGGCGTAGACAAGCTCTCGATGGGCATGTCGAGCGACTACGAGATCGCGGTTGCCTTCGGCGCCACCAGCGTTCGGGTCGGTTCGGCGATTTTCGGAGCGCGCTAGGCCTCGATCATCGACAGAAGAGCTTTAATCACGACATCTACGTGTAAAAGCTCGCTCCTTGCGTCTATCTTGTGCGACCGTAGTCAATTTCGGACAGTACGATGCCGTTTTATACTTCCCAATATAAAACCCAGGATGTTCCCGATTGTCGCGCCAGCGCATATGACGACGGCAATTTCGACAATTTGGATCCAAGAAACGGCAATGAAGTAGAAGAAATAGGCGTATACAATTAAAAAGAGCGGCATAAGCGTTGCTAGCATCGCAAAAAGCAGCAGAAAGATTAAAACAACAAAACCTCTCGCGATATCCCCTTCAATATCCACTGAGAAATAAGCGCTTAAACAAGCCGTAAAAAGTATGGATGGCAGTATAATATGCTCAAAGACTGCAAACCTGCCGAAACGACCGCTGAGGACCCGTCGCCTTATCGCGAGTGCCGCCGCAACAGCAGCGATTAAGCCTGCACCACCGACGTAGTATTCGATAGCCAATGGCGGCATCGTAGCTCCGTTTCCGACATAACCAACTTTTTTGAGACGATACATAACCTCCCATAGGGTTGTCCTCCCTTTTCATGGGCAAGGTTAAGCAGCTAGCCTGATGTATCCGATATATGACGTAGCTACCGAGAGCGGTTTTACGGATGGCGTCTTTGCCGATCGGTGTGACCTCACGTTGCGACATTGATCGCCCCGAGTAAGTTGGCAGATGAGCTGTAGATTGCGTGTCTTCCTTCGAACGGATAAGCCAAAAAAATAAAGCCCCGGTTGGGGAAACCAGGGCTTTGAAAACATGCAGACCGATCGCGTCTCAGTAGCGGTCGTCGTCTTCGTCGTCCGGCGTCGTGGACTTCAGCGACTTGAGCTTGGCGAAAACGGCGTCGGCGTCGATCTCCTTTTCCTTGGGCTCGTCGCGCTCGTAGCTGAAGCCAAGCTTCTCTGTTTCCTGCGCCGGCTGCAGCGTCGCGCCGAGTTCGGCGGCGGTCGGCAGCGGACGGCCCTTGGCGGCCTTTTCGACTTCCATGTCGAGGTCGATCTGGCTGCAGAGGCCGAGCGTCACCGGGTCCATCGGGGCCAGGTTCGTCGAGTTCCAGTGCGTGCGGTCGCGGATCTGCTCGATGGTCGACTTGGTGGTGCCGACGAGGCGGGAAATCTGAGCGTCCTTCAGTTCCGGATGGTTGCGCACCAGCCAGAGAATGGCGTTCGGGCGATCCTGGCGCTTGGAAACCGGCGTGTAGCGCGGGCCACGGCGCTTGGATTCCGGCACGCGAACCTTCGGCTCGGAAATCTTCAGCTTGTGGTTCGGATTGCCTTCGGCGCGGGCGATTTCGTCGCGCGACAGCTGGCCGGTGGCGATCGGGTCGAGGCCCTTGATGCCCTGGGCGGCTTCGCCATCGGCAATGGCCTTCACTTCGAGCGGATGCAGCTTGCAGAATTGCGCGATCTGGTCGAATGACAAGGCTGTATTGTCGACAAGCCAGATGGCCGTTGCCTTCGGCATGAGCAATTGTTGAGCCATAGATATAGTCCTTCTGTCAGTCCGCGCCGGTGTCGCGGTCCGGGGTGTAACACCACATTGTCCGGGAAATATGGCCCTATATAACCGCAGCGTCGTGGAATTGCAATTCTTTGCGGATGAAATGCGCTTTGTCCAATTGCTGTCGTAACTTGAGCTGCTATTGATTGCTTGGAAAGGGTGCCCACAATTGCGAAAAGGGTACCAGGATTCGAGGAGGACACCATGTCGGAAAAGATTCATCCGGTGACAAAACCGGTCAAGGCGCGCGCCCTGATCGACGAGGCGAAATATCAGAAATGGTATAGGCAGAGCGTCGAGGATCCCGACAAGTTCTGGGGCAAGCACGGTAAGCGGATCGACTGGTTCAAGCCCTATACCAAGGTCAAGAATACGTCGTTTACCGGCAAGGTCTCGATCAAATGGTTCGAGGATGGGCTGACCAATGTCTCCTATAATTGCATCGACCGGCACCTGAAGAAGCACGGCGACCGCGTCGCCTTCATCTGGGAAGGCGACAATCCCTATATCGACAAGAAGGTCACCTATAACGAGCTTTACGAGCATGTTTGCCGGCTGGCGAACGTCTTGAAGAAGCATGGCGTCAAGAAGGGCGACCGCGTCACCATCTATATGCCGATGATCCCGGAAGCCGCCTATGCGATGCTCGCCTGCGCCCGCATAGGTGCTGTACATTCCGTCGTCTTCGGCGGCTTTTCGCCGGAAGCGCTGGGCGGCCGCATCGTCGATTGCCAGTCGACCTTCGTCATCACCTGCGACGAGGGCATTCGCGGCGGCAAGTCGATCCCGCTCAAGGAAAACACCGACAAGGCGGTCGAGATCGCCGCCAAGCAGAAGGTCGCCGTCAAGACGGTTCTGGTCGTGCGCCGCACTGGCGGCAAGACCGCTTGGACGCCTGGCCGCGACCTCTGGTATCACGAGGAAACCGCCAAGGTGAAGGCGGATTGTCCGCCGGCGAAGATGAAGGCGGAAGATCCGCTGTTCATTCTCTATACGTCAGGTTCGACCGGCGAGCCGAAGGGCGTGTTGCACACCACCGGCGGCTATCTCGTCTATGCGGCGATGACGCATGAATACACCTTCGACTATCACCCCGGCGACATCTATTGGTGCACCGCCGATGTCGGCTGGGTCACCGGCCATTCCTATATCGTCTATGGTCCGCTGGCGAATGCCGCGACCTCGCTGATGTTCGAGGGCGTGCCGAACTACCCCGATCAGGGCCGCTTCTGGGACATCATCGACAAGCATAAGGTCAACATCTTCTACACGGCGCCGACGGCGATCCGCTCGCTGATGGGCGCCGGCGATCATTTCGTCACACGTTCGTCGCGCTCCAGCCTGCGCCTGCTTGGCACGGTCGGTGAGCCGATCAATCCGGAAGCCTGGGAATGGTACTACAAGGTGGTTGGCGATAGCCGCAGCCCGATCGTCGATACCTGGTGGCAGACGGAAACCGGCGGTCACATGATCACGCCGCTTCCGGGCGCGACGGACCTGAAGCCCGGTTCCGCCACCCTGCCCTTCTTCGGTGTCCAGCCGGAGCTGGTCGATAGCGAAGGCAAAGTGCTGGAAGGTGCGGCCGACGGCAACCTCGTTATCGCCGACAGCTGGCCCGGCCAGATGCGTACGGTCTATGGCGATCACGAGCGCTTCATCCAGACCTATTTTTCCACCTACAAGGGCAAGTACTTCACAGGCGACGGCTGCCGCCGCGACGAGGACGGCTATTACTGGATCACTGGCCGCGTCGATGACGTCCTCAACGTCTCCGGCCACCGTCTCGGTACGGCCGAGGTCGAATCGGCACTGGTCTCTCACAAGCATGTTTCAGAAGCGGCCGTTGTCGGTTATCCGCATTCGATCAAGGGCCAGGGCATCTATTGCTATGTGACGCTGATGGCCGGCGAGGAGGGCTCGGATAAGCTTCGGCAGGAGCTTGTGAAACATGTTCGCACCGAAATCGGCCCGATCGCTTCGCCCGACAAGATCCAGTTCGCTCCCGGCCTGCCGAAAACCCGCTCCGGCAAGATCATGCGCCGCATCCTGCGCAAGATCGCCGAGGACGATTTTGGCGCGCTCGGCGATACCTCGACGCTGGCGGATCCGGCCGTGGTCGAGGATCTCATCGCCAACAGGCAGAACAAGGCGGACGCGGCTTAGGTTGACGATGAAAGTGGCAATCGACGCCTGAGCGCCGATTGCCGGTGGGATGACAGGAGTGGCAATCCGGATGAGGTCGTCTCCTTCTTGATTGCCGCGCTGTTTCCTTTCTATCTAGCCAGGATCATCGCGTGATTTCGCGGGTCACCTTGGAATCCCAAGGGCACCAATGGCATCCGGGGAGAAAAGCGCCGCAGGCTTCGTCGAGATGCTCCTCGACATAGTTCATCGTCGCATCGCAGACTTCGATGGCCACTTCGAAGAAGTCTATGGTTGATGGATCCATGTAGAAGTTGAAGCGTGGATTGTATGGTGCAGTTCTCTTTACGATCCTGCCATGAACGTGAATTCTACTCTGCTCCTCGCCGGAAATGATCCGCAGGGCATGGTCGATCTTTTCTTGATCCGTAAGCTCGATTATGAATTCCTTACCCGGTGATGACGGTTCTTCGAACGCAAAATAACGAGGCATATATTCGCTCCATATCGAGTTGACATCATATGCTTCGTTTCACGGAAGCTCTATCGAATTAGAGCTACCTAATGTTAAATCAAGTCATTTACCCGTAATATTTTCGCGATTGGCGTGCTTTTTTTAATGTGACAACCATATGAAATTTCTGCTCTCACGCGTTGAAGCCAAGGCTCGAGCACGGCTATCTGCGATCAAGCGCGATTCACGCTGCAACGCCGGTGTCTGGCGATTTTATTCGTTGCATGCCATATCGGCGCGTCTTGAAATCGATCTCAAAAATCGATCGTCCGACCATTGATTTCCCAATCGCCGAAGCGCGAAGGGTCGGCGCCGCCGCGGCCACCGATTTCGGGGGGGAGGTCGGCCTGCACCTGCGCCCTGCGGCGTTCCTCGGCCTCGGCGAGAGCGCGCTTCGCGGCTGGCGAGAGCGGTTTGTGGGGCGCCTCGCCGGCCCCGATGTCGGTTTTATTGTCGTTATCTGCTGTCTGCATGGCTTGCTGCGGCCTGGAACTGTTGAAATAGCCGGGTGAATAGCCAAATCATAGAGCGTCCGGCCGCAAAGAGAAAGGTTCGGACTGCCGATCGTGTTGGAGACCCCGAATGAATCTCATGCGTACCGCCATGCTGCTTGCCTTCATGACCGCCCTGTTCATGGGCGTCGGCTACCTGATCGGCGGGCAATCCGGCATGATGATCGCGTTTGTCGCCGCCGCCGGCATGAACTTCTTTTCCTATTGGAATTCCGACCGCATGGTGTTGTCCACCTATGGCGCACAGGAGGTGGATGAGCGCAGCGCGCCGGAATTCTACGGTATCGTTCGCGATCTGGCGCGCAATGCCGGCCTGCCGATGCCGAAGGTCTATCTCTACGACAATCCGCAGCCGAATGCCTTTGCCACCGGCCGCAATCCGCAGAATGCCGCTGTTGCCGCCTCGACTGGTCTTTTGCACGCCCTGACGCCTGAGGAAGTGGCGGGCGTCATGGCGCATGAGCTGGCGCATGTGCAAAACCGCGACACGCTGACCATGACGATCACGGCGACGCTTGCCGGCGCCATCTCCATGCTCGGCAATTTCGCCTTCTTCTTCGGCGGCCGCCGCGATAACAACAATCCGCTTGGCGCCGTCGGCGTGCTGGTGGCGATGATCGTCGCCCCCCTGGCCGCCATGCTGGTGCAGATGGCGATCAGCCGCACGCGTGAGTATTCGGCCGACCGCCGTGGCGCGGAGATCTGCGGCAATCCGTTGTGGCTGGCGTCGGCGCTCGGCAAGATCGCCCGTGGCGCCGCGCATATCCCGAACGAGGA
>DASVPC010000260.1:0-5287 GCA_036383055.1 Rhizobium sp.
TGCTGACGACCGTGTGGTCGACGGTGGCGCTTGTGGTGATCGGCCTGCTGATCTCGACGCTCTATCGCCGCAGCGCCGAGCGCGGGTTCCAGGACCTGTTGCGGGCGCAGCTCTATAACGTCATCAACTCCGTCACGATCGGCGATCAGGGCGCGCTGTCGGGCAGCCCTCAGCTTGGCGATCTGCGTTTCGCCCAGCCGAAGACCGGCTGGTACTGGATGGTCGAGCCACTCGGCACCTACACCGCGACACCGCTGGTTTCGCCCTCGCTCGGCGCCTCGACCTTGCCCGTTCTCTCGGTGCTGGAAGCTCCCTTCGACAAGAATTACGAGCGCTATTACATCGTCACGGATGCCTTCGGAAATCAGGTGCAGGTGGCCGAGACCGAGGTCGTGCTCGACACCGACGGCCGCGCCGCGCGCTTCCGCGTCACCGGCAATGTTGCCGTGGTGGAGGACGATGTCCGCAATTTCTCCCATAGCCTTTATTTCGCGCTCGTCGGTTTTGGTGTCGGTAGCCTGATCGTCAATGCGCTCGCCATTCTCTACGGCCTGATGCCGCTCGATAAGGCGCGCGCGGCGCTGGAGCGCATTCGCGCTGGCGAAAGCGAACGATTGCAGGGGGATTTCCCGCGCGAAATCCTGCCGCTCGCCAACGAGGTCAATGCGCTGATCGAGAGCAACCGGCGCATCGTCGAGAGGGCGCGCATGCAGGTCGGCAATCTCGCCCATTCGCTGAAGACGCCGATTGCGGTCCTGCTCAACGAATCCCGCGTGCTGGAACGCTCGCATGGCGATCTCGTCAAGAGCCAGGCCGAGGCCATGCAGGGGCAGGTGCAGTCCTATCTCAACCGCGCCCGCATCGCGGCGCAGCGCGAATCCGTGCTGGCCCGAACAGAAGCGGAGCCGGCGCTGGAACGTCTGGTGCGCGTCATGCGTCGGCTGAATGCCGACAAGGAATTCGAGCTTTCCGTGTCGCCGAACCTGGCGCTCGCCATGGAGCAGCAGGATCTGGAGGAGACGGTCGGAAACCTCCTCGAGAATGCCGCCCGCTTTGCGGAGCATAAGGTGCGCGTGGCCGCCAATGAGGCGCCGGCCGAGGTCAAGGGCATCGATCCGGCCAGGCGCCATTGGGTGGAACTGGTGGTCGAGGACGACGGACCCGGCCTGGAGCCGGATCAGATCCGTGAGGCGATGAAGCGCGGCCGCAGGCTCGATGAGAGCAAGCCGGGCACCGGCCTCGGACTTTCGATCGTCAGCGAGATCACCAACGAATATCAGGGGCGGCTCGAGCTGTCCCGCGGTCCCTGGGGCGGTCTTCGCGCCAGTCTAATTCTGCCGGGGGTAACGAAGGATGTTGCTTGATGCGCGGCATGATGCCAAAAAGATGTGCTGCGTCATGAAGATGCCGCACTGCAGTACCTCTGGTTTGCTCGTTGATATTGGTTCGGTTGTATGAAGCTTCGCACCTTTTTTCTGATCGTTCCGTCCTTTCTTGTCATGATCGGTCTTTCCGCCTGCTCGACAACGAGCGGCAAAATCCCCGGTGTCAGTTTCCTGTCGACCGCCAAACCGCCGGCTTCGACACCGTATATTGCGGCCTTGGAGGGCGGTATCGTCGGTCGCACCGGCATCCAGCTCAGCGACAATGACCAGCGGCGGGCGCTGGAAGCGGAATATCGGGCACTGGAAACTGCGCCGCTTGGCATGCCCGTCGTCTGGACAAGCAAGAATATCAGTGGCGAAGTCGTGGCTGCCGCCCCTTATCAGGTCGGCTCGCAGAATTGCCGCCAGTATCGGCACACGGTCACCGTCGACGGCAAGCCAACCCAGGCAAGGGGCGCAGCCTGCCGCAATGACGACGGCACCTGGTCGCCGTTGAACTAGAATTCCATACGCCTGAAAGCGCGGCCAAACGCCTCAAATCTTCGTCAACCCGGCTTTGATGGTTGGAATAAGCGCCCGGTTAAAGTATTGGGCGTCTATGCTGTTCTGGATTCTCGTGGCCGTTCTGACGGCTGTTGTCGGTGCCGTCCTGCTCTATCCTCTTTTGCGCGGAGCAAATGTGGCGGATGACGGCCGTGCCGGGGAGGCAGCCGTCTACCGTGATCAGCTTCGTGAGCTGGACCGCGATCTCGCGGGTGGCCTGATCTCCGCCGAAGAGGCCGGCTATGCCCGTGCCGAAATCGGCCGCCGTCTTCTCGCCGTTTCGAATGTCGCATCGAGTGCCGAAAAAACACCGTCGCGGGGCCATTACCGCTTTTCGCAGGCCTTCATCATCGTCATCCTGCCGGCCATCGGCCTCTGTCTTTATCTCATGAAAGGCGCTCCCGGTCTGCCGTCGCAGCCACTGGAAGCGCGTCTCGAACAGCCCGGCAACGATCTTGCGATTTCCATCGTCAAGGTCGAACAGCATCTGGCGCAGAACCCCGATGACGGCAAGGGCTGGGAAGTGCTGGCGCCGATCTACCTGAAGACCAACCGCATTGTCGACGCGGAGCTTGCCTACCGCAATGTCATTCGCCTGCTCGGCCCCAGCGCCGAGCGGTTCGGCAGCCTGGGCGAGGTGCTGATCATGAAGGCCGGCGGCATCGTCACGGCGGAGGCGCGCAGTACGTTGCAGCAGTCGCTAGCGCTCGATGCCAACAATCCCCGCGCGCTGTTCTATCTTGCGCTGGCGCTAGAGCAGGATGGCAAAGCGGCGGAAGCCAGAACCGCCTTCGTGGCGCTGGCGAGCCAATCCCCGCCCGAAGCGCCCTGGATGGCTGCGGTCAACGATCATATCGCCAAGAACAGCGGCACAGCCGATGATATGGCGACGGTTGGATCGACTGAGGCGAGGGCGCCGAGGAACCCGACGCCTGAACAAGTCGAGGCCATGAATTCGTTGAACAGTGGTGATCGGCAGCAGATGATCCGCGGCATGGTCGAGAGCCTGGACGCCAAGCTCAAGGAAGATCCGAACAATTTCGAGGGCTGGTTGCGGCTGATCCGCTCCTATGCCGTGCTGAACGACAAAGAGCGTGCGGCCGATGCGCTGAAGCGCGGTCTTGCCGCGTTTCCCGCCGATGGCGGTGAGGGGCAGCAGCTCGTGGCTCTGGCGAAAGAGCTTGGCCTGCCGACGGAGGTCACGCAGCAATGACTCGTAAGCAGAAACGTTTGGCTGTCATTGCCGGTGGCATGGGCTTCATCGCTACCGCAGTGCTGCTCGTCCTCTTCGCCTTTAGCCAGTCGGTTGCCTATTTCTACATGCCCGGCGATCTCGCCAAGAACCCGATTGGCGCGGGGACCTTGATCCGCCTCGGCGGTCTCGTCGGCGAGGGCAGCATCGTGCGTGGCGAGGGGACGCAGGTCCAGTTTTCCGTCACCGACGGCTCTGATGCGATCAAGGTCAGATATAACGGCATCCTGCCCGATCTCTTCCGTGAGGGGCAGGGGGTCGTCACCGAAGGCAAATTCGAGCCGGGCAGCGACGTCTTTGTTGCCGACAGCGTGCTGGCCAAGCATGATGAGCGCTACATGCCGAAGCAGGTTGCCGACAGGTTGAAGGCCGATGGCGTCTGGAAGGGCGAGGAAGCAAGCCAATGATCATCGAGCTTGGACACTACGCGCTGGTGCTGGCGCTTGCGACCGCGATCATCGTCTCGATCATTCCGGTGATCGGTGCGCGGCGGGGCGAATTGTCGATGATGGATATCGCCCCGATCGGTGCGGTGCTCATGTTTGCGCTGGTTGCCTTTTCCTTCGGTGTGCTCACCTATGCCTATGTCGTCTCCGACTTTTCGGTGCTGAATGTCTGGGAGAACTCTCATTCGCTGATGCCGCTGATCTTCAAGATCTCCGGCGTATGGGGCAATCACGAGGGATCGATGATGCTCTGGCTGCTGATCCTGGCGCTATTCAGCGCGCTGGTTGCGCTGTTCGGACGCAATCTGCCGGATACGCTGCGGGCCAACGTGCTTGCTGTGCAGTCCTGGATCTCGGCAGCCTTCCTGGTCTTCATCCTTCTGACCTCCAATCCCTTCATCCGCCTCAACCCGGCGCCTGCCGAGGGCAAGGACCTCAATCCAGTGCTGCAGGATATCGGCCTGGCGATCCATCCGCCGCTGCTATATCTCGGCTATGTCGGCTTCTCTGTCTGTTTCTCTTTCGCGGTCGCAGCGCTTCTCGAAGGTCGCATCGACGCAGCCTGGGCGCGCTGGGTCCGTCCCTGGACGCTTGCCGCCTGGACCTTCCTGACGCTCGGCATCGCCATGGGCTCCTACTGGGCCTATTACGAGCTCGGCTGGGGTGGCTGGTGGTTCTGGGATCCGGTGGAGAATGCCTCCTTCATGCCCTGGCTTGCCGGCACGGCGCTGCTGCATTCAGCACTCGTCATGGAAAAGCGCGATGCGCTGAAAATCTGGACGGTTCTGCTGGCGATCCTGACCTTCTCGCTGTCGCTGCTCGGCACCTTCCTGGTGCGCTCCGGCGTGCTGACTTCGGTGCATTCCTTCGCCAGCGATCCGACGCGCGGCATCTTCATTCTCTGTATCTTGCTGATCTTCATCGGTGGCGCGCTGTCGCTCTTCGCCTTTCGTGCTCCGAGGCTTGCCGCCGGCGGCCTGTTCGCGCCGATCTCGCGCGAAGGTGCGCTGGTGCTGAACAACCTCATCCTGACGGTTGCCTGCGGCACGGTGCTGACCGGGACGCTCTATCCGCTGGCGCTGGAGACCTTGACCGGCGACAAGATTTCCGTCGGGCCGCCCTTCTTCAATATGACCTTCGGCCTGTTGATGACGCCGATCCTGATCGCCGTTCCCTTCGGGCCGTTGCTGGCCTGGAAGCGCGGCGATCTGCTCGGCGTGCTGCAGCGGCTCTATGTCGCCGCCGCCCTTGCCCTGATGGCGGGTCTTGTCCTGTTCTACGTCCGCCATGGCGGGCCGGTGCTTGCCGTTCTCGGCCTTGCCGCTGGCTTCTTTCTGGTCTTCGGCGCTGTCACCGATCTTTGGTATCGCGCCGGCATCGGCAAGGTTAAGGGCAATGTCGCCTGGCGGCGGCTGAGCGGCCTGCCGCGCTCCGCCTTCGGGACGGCGCTTGCTCATGCCGGGCTCGGCGTCACCGTCCTCGGTATCGTCGCGGTCACGACGTTCGAGACGGAGAACATCACCACGATGAAGCCGGGCGGCACGGCCGAGCTCGGCGGCTATACATTGCGTTTCGACGGCACGAAACCGGGCGTCGGCCCCAACTTCACCGAGGATCGCGGCCACTTCATGGTCAGCCGTGGCGGCGTCGCCGTCGCTGAT